>DAOUAQ010000020.1:0-11559 GCA_034433375.1 Anaerolineae bacterium
GTTCGCTGATTCGCCCATTCGCCCATTCGCTGATTCGCCCATTCGCCCATTCGCTCATTCGCCCATTCGCTGATTCTTTTCCCCTTCTCGTAATCGCCAGGATAGCCGCCGGAAGCGAGAACGACGCCGACGCTGGTGAGGGGTTTCCAGGCGATAGGGACGGACGCCAGACGGCCTTCGATGCAGGCGAGCATGATGTCCACCAAATCGGTATCGAGCAGCGGCATCAAGAGTTGCGTTTCGGGGTCGCCGAAGCGGCAGTTGAATTCGAGCACGCGCGGGCCGGCCTCGGTGAGCATCAGCCCGGCGTAGAGCACGCCGACGTAGGGTGTGCCGCGCCGCCGCATCCCATCCACCGCCGGTTGCAGCACGCGCCGCGTGACCTCGTCCACCAGCTCCGGCGTGAGGTGCGGCGCAGGACAATAGCCGCCCATCCCGCCGGTATTGAGGCCGCCGTCGCCGTCGAGGGCGCGCTTGTAGTCGCGGGCGGGCAACATCGGGACCACCGTCGTCCCGTCACAGAACGCCAGCAGGGATGTCTCTTCGCCGTCCAACCGCGTCTCGATGAGCACTGTGTCACCCGCAGCGCCGAACGCGCGCTTCACCATGATTTGCTCGAGCGCAGCTTCAGCCTCCGCGCGCGTATCGCACACGAGGACGCCCTTACCTGCCGCCAACCCATCGGCCTTGACGACGACCGGCTCACCAAGCTGCCGCAAATACGCCACTGCTGCGTCGTAATCCGCAAATATGGCTGCGGGCGCGGTCGGGATGCCCTCTTCGATCATAAACTGCTTGGCGAACGCCTTGGAGCCTTCCAACCGCGCTGCGGCCTGCACCGGCCCAAAGGCGCGCAGTCCCGCAACCTGGAACGCATCCACGATTCCCGCCGCCAGCGGCACTTCCGGCCCGACCACCGCCAGGTCAATCGCGCGCTTCTGCGCGAAGGCAACCAGCTCGAAAATATCCTCTGCCGCAACCGGCACATTCGCCAGCTTTCCGCCGACCGTCCCGCCATTGCCCGGCGCGACGAATACGTCCGTAACCTTCGGCGACTGCCCCACCTTCCACGCCAGCGCGTGCTCCCGTCCCCCCGAACCGATGACCAAAATACGCATAGTTCCTCCTTCAGGTAGACGGTAGACAGTAGACGGTAGACGGGGCAAGCTCCCCCTGTCTACTGTCTACCGTCTACCGTCTACTTTACTCGAACATTGCTTTGCCGAACGAATCATCCACGACGACGGGATAATCGCCGGTGAAGCAGGCCTGGCAATGCCGCGCGCCGTCGCGGGGGACGACGCTGCGCAGGCCCTCGACGGAGAGGTAACCCAGGCTGTCCACGCCGATGTGGGCGGCGATCTCCTCCACGCTCATCTGCGCGGCGATGAGCTGTTCCTGCCGCGCCATATCCACACCCATGAAGCACGGATAGCGAATCGGCGGCGAGGCGACGCGCATATGGACTTCCTTCGCCCCGGCCTGCCGCAGCAGTGCGACGATCGGGCCGCTGGTGGTGCCGCGCACGATAGAATCGTCCACCAGAACGACCCGCTCGCCTTCCAGGTCGGTCAGTGGGTTGTACTTAATGGCGACGCCCAAATCGCGCATACGCTGGTCGGGCTGGATGAACGTCCGCCCGATGTAGCGGTTTTTGATGAGCGCCTCGCCATAAGGGATGCCGGATTCGTAGGCGTAGCCAATGGCGTGCGCGGTCGCCGAGTCGGGCACGCCGATGACGATGTCCGCTGCGGCGGGATGCTCGCGGGCCAGTTGGCGGCCCATCTTGCGGCGCACGTTGTGGACGGAGCGGCCTTCCAGCAGCGAGTCGGGTCGGGCAAAGTAGACGTATTCGAAGATGCAAAGCGCGGCGCGGTCCGAGGCCGGTGTCTGCCAGGACGTGACGCCGTTCGCATCGAGGCGCACGATCTCGCCGGGCTGCAACTCACGCACGAATTCCGCGCCGATAGGTCCGAACGCGCACGACTCCGACGCGAAGACCCACCCGCTGCTATTGAGCTTGCCTAGACAGAGCGGGCGGAAGCCCCACCGGTCGCGCACGGCGTAGACGGCGTCGCGGGTGAGGATCGTGAGCGAGTACGCCCCCTGCGCCCGTCGCATGAAGTCGGCGATGCGCGCGTCCCAGGTGTCGCCCGCCGCCCCGGCGAGCATCTGCGTGATGACTTCGCTATCCGATGACGAAGTCAGCCCGACGCCGCGTTGCAGCAAGTCGCGACGCAGCGCCGGCGTGTTGGTGAGGTTGCCGTTGTGGGCAATCGCCAGCGGACCGAGCGCCGTCTCGATGAGGTAGGGCTGCGCGTTGAGCAGCTTGACGCTGCCGGTCGTCGAATAGCGCGTGTGCCCAATGGCAAGGTTGCCGCGCAGAACGCGCAGGTTGTCCTCATTGAAGACCTGCGAGACAAGACCCATGCCCTTGTGGATGTGCGCCAGACCGCGTTCGCTGGCGCAAATCCCCGCGCTCTCCTGCCCGCGATGTTGCAGAGCGTAGAGCGCGAAGAACGTCAAACGGGCCACGTCCACGCCCGGCGCGTAGATGCCGGAGACGCCACAAGCCTCTTTCATTGCGTAAACCATCCTTGCAAAGTTTTACGGAATTTGTCGAAGGCGCGCTCTTCAACTTGCAAACTGACGCGCTCCGCAAGTTCTTGGAAGATACGCGGCGACGCCGGACGACGACTATTGCGTAGAACCTGATGCATGGTTTCTTTCGGACGCACTGGCTTCCCAGCGGCTGTCAGCGGTTGTGAATTCCAAAGGGTTTGCAAGTCTTCCACAGTGACGCCCAACACAGAGGCCACGTGCGGCGAGTGACTCCACACCCACACTTCCAGTTCTGGGTCGAGCACAACGACTGCGGCGCGCCCGGCATCCCAGCCATTACGGCAGAGCCGGTCTTCGAGGTCAGCTTCTAAAGCCTCAGCGGTCAGCGTCTCTTTTCCACATCCCTCACGGTCAAGAAACACTAAAGCATGATGAGCGCGCGTCGCATAACTCCGCAAGAAGTCCTGGGCATCACAGTACACCCCAGCATCGCGGCCTGGGTAGCGCTGCACCTCATGGTGTAGCGGACGAATACCCAACGCGGCGTAACGTCGCGTCAACAAAGTGCGAACCGCCCATTCTGCATCAGCGTCAGCGACCATGACGACGAGATCGAACGTATACGTCATCCCAACACCCCTGCCGCAAATAACGTTTCTAAAGGCACTTCCTTGCGCCAGGTATGTAAGGCCGGATGTTCAGGCCCACGCACGACATCAGTCGCGCCGCCCAGCGTTTTACCGAAGATCATCAGATGTTCGGGTTGCGCTAACGCTAAAACCAAAGGGGAATGTGTTGCCAGGAAGACTTGCCCATCGTAAATTGAGGACAAAGATTGGAAAACGGCTTCTACGGCGCGAGGATGAACGCCATTTTCCGGTTCTTCGATCAAAAAGATTTGTTCCGATTGCGGTAAATAGGCCAGAAGCGTCAGCGCCAATAGCCGTAATGTACCATCAGAGAGTAACCAGGCCGGCACACGCAATCCGCTTCGATACGTCAATACCAAATAACGCGACCGGTCTTCTTCACGTTCTCCGATAGTGATGTCCACCAAATCCTCCAAAATGGTTTGCAAATGGCCTAACCACCACTGGAAACGTTGAGGGTCTTTGCGTAGTTCGGCTACCATCAACGGCAGATTAGAACCATCAGGTTGAAAAGTGCGCGGCGCGTCAGAGGGACAGGTACGGCGCATCAACACACTATTCAACTGGAGAAAATGCACATTGTCCAACAAAAACTGCCGGAACCATAAGGTTAACGGGAAACGCTCCTGGTCTTCAGGAACGCCGGAGAGCGCCAGGCGGCGCGGCGAGAGACGAAACATGATATTCCAGTCGGTGCGTTCAGAACGGAAATAGTCATTGCCGCTCTCGGCGACTTTACGCACGATCAGACGATAACCCGGCGGTGTTTTGGTGCGCGCCGGACGAATCACCATGTCGGTATCTTCTGGCTCGCGTGGAAAAAGCGTAGGTTGGATTATGGGAGTAGATCGGCTTAGATGTGTATCAACCATCCATAGATTCTCACCGCTGACGACCAGACTTCCATCACTGTCCAACCCTACACTGACTTCATAACGTAATCGATCATACGTCAATGTATCTCCATTACTCAATGTACGTTGATCTGCTGGGATATTGACTTCCAGAGCAAAAGCGAAACCCTGTTCGATGCTTTCCCCACGCCAGATAAGCTCGGTGATATTCGTGGCTCGACGCCGCACAGCATCTTCGACGTCACCCTGAAACGCATCACGTAAGAACCCGAGAATATCCAGCAATGTACTCTTGCCGCTGGCATTCGGGCCGATGAGAATATTCAAAGGTTTCAAGGGCGCATAAATAGACTTCAAGCATTTGTAATGGCGCGCTTGAATGGATTGTAACATCTACTCCTCCTCGTTACGCAATTACGAGACGGACTGGTCTGCCTCGTACAATCGCTGCCGCTGCCGTTCTTGCATCGCCAGCACCTTCTCGCGCAGCGCCACATCGCCGACGCCGAGGATTTTTGCGACAAACAAGGCAGCATTATCCGGCTCCAGCACGACGGCAGGCGCGACGCCCGACGGCGTCCGCAGCGAAGAGTAGATGTCCGCGCCGCCGAACCTGTCGGAATACGGCGGGCAGGCGATGACGGGCGCACTCACGGCGGCGTCCACGACGCCGCTCAGCGCGTTGCTGCGGCCTGCCACACCGATGTAGACCTTCGGTTGTGGATCGGCTTCGTACTCGGCCAGCAAATCCAGCAGATAGTGCGGCACTTTATGCGCCGAAGCGATGCGCGTGACGTGCGGGATGCCGTAATCGTCCAACGCCGCCGTAATTTTCGCCGCGAAGTCGCGGTCAGCAGGGGAACCCAGAATGAGAATAGCCAACATCGTAATAACCTCCCTCTAAAATAGTAAATAGTAAATGGCAAATGGCGAAAAATCCGGTGCGACCTGTAGTGCGGTCGCCTTAATCCGTTCAATCCGTTGACAGATTATAATTCCTGTCGCTCGAACGCCGCCATCGCGCCGAGAACGCACATCACGATGAGCACCAACGCCATAGCAATGGCGCCACCGTTGGCGGCGACAGGGTCAGATGACGTTCCCAGACCCAGTTGGCTGGCCCAGGCGATCAGTCCGCCAGGCATAAGCGGGCCGAACCAGGGCAGATTGCCGGACAGCATCAACAGGACGGCCCCGCCAAGCCCTACGCCGGCTGCCGCACCGACGGAGCGGGTCAGGGCGCTCCCGGTCAAAGCGACGGCGACGTAGGTCATAAACCAGGCCATGAGCAGCAGATTGCTGAACAGGAAGGCGCCGCCATCCACCGGGCCAAACAGGAACCACGTATAGTAAAGCGTACACACGGCAGCGATCAGAAAACCGCCGACGTAGACCAGCGTTTGCGCGGTAAACTTGCTGCACACGAAGGCCCAGCGCGGCATCGGTTTGCTCAAGACGAGCGCCGCCGTGCCCTTTTCCTTCTCCCCGGCAATCGCGCCCATCCCAAGCAGTATGGCGATCATAAAACCAAACTGCGTCAGGTTTTTGACGTACTGCGCCATCACGTCGGCGACGCTCGGTTTGGGGATCAAGTCGGCGAACTGCTCCGCGCCGGGAACCATGCGGATGATCTCCGGCGTGAATTTGGCGGCGAGCGGCGAAAGCAAGCCGATGAAGGCGAACACTGCGGCGACCACGATGATGCGCTTGGTGCGCCATTGTTGCAACAGCTCTTTGCGCGTCGCGGCGATGAAGACCGTCCATTCGGCGCGCACCGAGGCTGTTACCGGACGCGGCCCGGCCTCTTGGCGCCATATCCGCCAAAGCCAAACCACCCCCGGCGCAAGCGTAAACAGCATAACGCCATAGATAAGGACGACAGATTCAGTTTGCTGTGCCACGTAGACAGCGACGGCGTTAAAAACTGTATGATACGCGATTGCCAGAAGCACATACCAGGCTTTGCGCTGCACGAACGCCTGCCAGACCAACAGCGACAGCACGACGTGAGCGATCATCGCCAAACAACGTTCGATAAACGGGAGCGCGGCCCATAGGGGTGAGCCGCCGAACATATCCATTTGCCGGACCAACGCCGTCATCTCCTCGGCGGAAAGATTAAGCGTCGCCAGATCCACCCCTTGCAGCGAAAGCAGCGACGTGACCATCGCAGCGACCTGCACCGCGCCGAAAACCATCGCTTCGATGCCGCCGTGCCCCAGGCCAAGCATCAGCCCATCCTCGAAACGCCGCCAGCGCCGCAACAGCGCATATCCCACGGCCCGCGCCAGCTCTTCACACAGTCCGGCGGTCAATCCCAGAATGAGCGCCGTCCGCCAAAGCGGAGGGCCCTCTAGCGATCCCGTCGCCGGCAACAGTCCCACATCCGCCAACCACTCATTGAGGGGCAGATGCACGATTTGCGAACCGATGAACGTCGCCGCGCCGACGAGAAACAAGAACCACGGCGCGCTGAAACGGCGGCGCAACAGCACGGCTAAAAGCACCGGCGTAAAAATCATCAACAAAACAGAGATAGAATAGGCAAACACAATCATTGTTTTCATCAATCATCCATCACCCTGCCTCCTGCCTCTTGCATCCTGCCTCTTGCATCCTGCCTCCTGTCTCCTGCCTCTTTACGCACTCACCTTCAGGAAAATCTCTTCCAACGTCGGGCGCACCCACTCGTAACGGGTCAGGATGACGCTCTGTTGCAAGACGAGTGGCAGCAACGCTTGTTTGCCGTGCGCCACATCGTTGACGACGACGCGCAGGACGGCCTCTTCTTGCGTCACACCGGTAATCCAGGGCTGCGCTTGCAGCGCGGCGACGAAGGCTTCGGCCCACGGCGGGCTGGCGGCGTCGAGTTCCAGGACGGCGGTGTTCAGGGGATAGCGTTCGCGCAATTCGTCGCGCCCGGCGACGAGCAGCAGTTGGCCTTTGTGGATAATGGCGATCGTATCGCAGATGCGCTCCACGTCGGCGAGGATGTGGGTGGAGAAGAAGACGGTAACGTCGCCGCGCAGCCTGTCCAGCAGATCGAGCACCTCGTAGCGCCCTGCCGGATCGAGCGAGCTGGTCGGCTCGTCGAGCAGCAGCACGGGCGGGCGGTGCAAGAGCGCCTGCGCGATCCCCAACCGCTGGTGCATCCCGCCGGAGAAACCGCCGATCTTGCGGCGCGCGGCGTCCTGCAAGCCTACCAGTTCCAGCATCTCCTCGATGCGGGCTTTGCGGTCGGCGGCAGGCATCTCGAACAACTGTCCAGCGTAATCCAGATACTCGCGCGGCGTCATCCACGAATAAAAGGCCGGGTCCTGCGGCAGATAGCCAAACTTCTCGCGGGCGCGGCTGTCCGCATTGGTCGTCTCCACACCGGCGATCCAGGCGCGACCGGCGGTCGGGTGGCCCAATCCCACCAACAGGCGCATCGTGGTCGTCTTCCCGGCGCCGTTGCGCCCCAGAAAGCCAAAGATCGAGCCGTAAGGCACAGACAGGTTCAGGTCTTGCAAGGCGATGACCTCGCCGTAATGACGGGTCAGTTCCTCACAGCGAATAGCGGCCTCGGTCATGCTTCCTCGCGGCCTAGCGTGAAGTAGAGAATCGGGCCGATGATGTTGACGCCGGCGGCGATCACAATCCACAGCCATTTCGGCCCACGCAGCTTTGGCTGTTTTTTGAGAATATCCACCAGCGCCGCGATTTTCAATCCCAGGTCGATCAGAACGAGAGGGATGATGAGCGGCAAATAGGGCATGAAATCATTGAAAGTCATGGTCTCCTCCGCAATAGCCGATGTAACGCCTGCATCCAATAGCTCCGTGCCGCCGGTGATGTAGATGATCGCCATTACAAAAAGCTCGTGAGGGTGACAAGAACCCGCTCTTCCGCCGGATAAGCGCTTGGTTCGAATGTCGTGCCCGTCAATTTCTCGTAGCAGGCGATGTAGCGCTGGCTGACCTGCGCGATAAGGTCGTCCGTCGCCGCGGGCGGTTCGCCGTCGCCGCGATAGCCGCGCTCGGCGTACCAGAGACGCAGAAATTCCTTGTCGAAGTTGTCCGGTTCTTCGCCAGCAGCGAGACGTGCCGCGTAAGTGTCGGCGACCCAAAAACGGCTGCTATCAGGCGTGTGAACTTCATCGATGAGCATCACCCGGCCATCTGGCGCGCGCCCGAACTCGTACTTCGTATCCACCAGGATGAGGCCGCCCTGGCGCGCAATCGCCTGCCCGCGCATGAAGATCGCCAGCGCCGCCGCCTGCACCTGCTCCCACGTCTCGGCATCCAGCAGACCGTGCTCCACCACCTCGGCGCAGGTGATGCGTTCATCGGTTTCACCCTTCGTCGTCGGCGTGATGATCGGTGTGGGGAGCGCGTCGTTCTTTTGCAAGCCGTCGGGGAAGTCGTAGCCGTAAATGTAGCGCTCGCCGAGGGCATAGCGATACCACAGCGCGGTCTTCGTCACGCCGCTGATGTAGCCGCGCACGATCACCTCGATAGGGAACGGCTCGCACTCCGTCGCCAGCAGCACATTGGGATCGGGCACATCGAGGACATGGTTAGGGATGATGTCGCGCGTCTGCTCGAACCAGAACGCGCTCAGTTGATTGAGCACCTGTCCCTTGAACGGCACGGCGGTGAGGATGCGGTCGAAGGCGGAGAGGCGATCCGTCGTCACCAACAGGCGGCGCTTGTCGGGCAGCGCGAAGGATTCGCGGACTTTGCCGCTGGCGTAGGCGTAAGGCCACGCGATGTCTACAGACTTCAGAGCCAAGGAAATGTAAGCTTCAATATCAATCATATCAATCACTCCTATAGAAGATATTACTGCCAGAGATTAAGAATTTCTATACCGACATTCTCGAAATCAGCTTCATTGCGCGTGACCAAGATGAAGTTGTTATGCAACGCAATCGCCGCAATCAAAGAATCTATCACAGACATAGGTTTCCCCTCTTTCTCAAGCGATCCAGTGAGCCGGCCCCATTCAAGCATCACCTTAGCATCTACGGACACAATCCTGTCAGCGAAACGCCGAGGTAATTCTTCATTGAGCCACGTCATCAGACGCACTTTCCGCTCTGAGTCCTGCAACTTTTCGATACCCTTCTGAATTTCACCCAGCGTTATCACACTCAGATGTAAACGTCGCTCTTCGATACTGTCAACCCAGGCAATAATCTGGGAATTTGGTCGTTTGGCAACAAGTTCAGAGATAACACATGTATCCAGCAAATAATTCATAGGGCAGGCTCCTGTCGCGCCAAACCAGAGTCACGCCTTAAATCTAAATCTACCTCAGCGAGCGGTGAATCGCGGAAGAAAGCTGACAGACTCTGCTGTGGTAGCGTTAGGCGTTTGAATTCTTCATAAGATACCAAGACAACAGCTTCTACACCATGCTTGGTAATCACTTGTGGGCCAACGCTCAAAGCGCTATTTACGACTTCACTCAATTTATTCTTGGCTTCTTGTAATTGCCAGGTATGTATAGTCACATCAACACCTCCTGTCTAGTCTGTCTGGATTATACACGGCATCTATAAAATTGTCAATAGGCTAACTCTGCACACTCAGGGCACGCTGAACATCTTGATTCCGGGATGCGCCCCGTTACGCAACGCATCCACGGTCTTCGCCAACTGCTCGCGCGCCCATAGCTCCTGGCCGTTGGTCGGATACTTGCGATAGTAACACTCGATCACCATAATCAAAAAAAGGTAGAGGCTGTAGAGCGCCCGGCGGGTGCGCTGCGCCGGCGTGTCCAGCACCGGCAACCCGTACCCAGCGGCGAAATCGCTGCCGGGATCATAGCCGGTGAAATTGACCTCCATCAACGGATCGCCCCACAAGGCGCGTTCGTGGTCGATGATGCCCGTGATCGTCTGCGTTTCCGCGTCGAAGAAGATGTTGCCATCCCATAAATCCCAGTGGACGAGATGCGGGGTGACGACTTCGTCTAGCGTCGCGTAGTGGCTACGGGCCAGATCGTGATAATCGGCGTATGAAAGCGGTAGTTCGACGGCCATATCCTCGCCATCTTGCAGTACGGTCATTAGCATCGCGTCGAACGCCTCGCGCCACGTCGCAAAGCGGGGCGCGCTTGCCGCGCCATAGCCGAACGCCACGCCCTCGATCGCGTTGATCTCCCGCAGATACGCGCCAATCTGCCGGTTGATGCTTTGCTGCGCATCGGGCGACAGCTCGCCGCGGACTTTGTGCAGCGGTGCGCCCGGCAGGTGTTGCATGATGAAAAACTCGTTATCCAGCAACGTCCGCGAAGCGTCGTAACAGAAAATCTCCGCGACCGGCGCCGAAGTCCGTTCACGCAGCAGACGCATCGCGGCGACCTCGGCGGACATGATGTCGTGCTCGTAGCGCAGAACGCACACGTGCGACGGCGGCGATACCTTCAACACCCAGATGCGCCCGTCCGCCAAATCCAGGCGATAGGCCGTGGCGAAATAGCCCTCGGTCAATTCCTCCGTAGTCTTGACACAGGTCTCGCTGCCAAAATGATGACTGACCAGCGATTGTATCTGGTCGTGCGAGAGTGTGATTTTAGAAATACTTTGCATCAGTTCACCTTTATTGTCAGCAGATTAAGCAGATTAAGCAGATTTTTTGTGCTTATGAGAATCATTCTGCAATTCCGGTACACGGATACACACGGATTGTTTTCCTAAAAATCCAAAGAATCCGTGAAATCCGCGTACAATTCTTGGATGCTTGACTGTCACATAATCTGCTAAATCTCAGCAGCGTAGCGCAGTCCTTGTGTGAACAGGCTCAGGCCCAGATTGCCGCGCTCGCCGCGCGCGTAACGCGGGTGCTGCTCCGGGAAGATGTGATCTTCAGGATGCGGCATCAGGCCGAAAACGGTACCTTGTGAATTGCACACGCCCGCGATGTCGGCGGTGGAGCCGTTGGGATTGGCGGGATACTCCACCGGGCCGTTGCCGTCGGCGGCGGTATACGTGACGACGATCTGCCCGTTGGCGCGCAACTCGGCCAGCACCGCTTCGTCGCGGGGGACGAAACGCCCTTCGCCGTGGGCGACCGGGCAGTAGATGCGCTCCGTCAATCCGCGCGTGAAGACGCAAGGGCTATCCGGGTTCGGCTCCAGCCACACCCAGCGGCACTCGAAGCGGTTGGAGGCGTTGCGGGTTAACGTCGCTCTCCCTCCCCCCCTTACGTCCCCCCCAGTGGGGGGGAGAGAGACAGAAAACTTGACGCGTACTGCGGTTTCAGTTTCATCCCCCCCCGTGGGGGGGACAGAGGGGGGGAGACCCGGCAGCCACCCGCTTTTCACCAGCGCCTGGAAGCCATTGCAGATGCCGATGACCGGTTTGCCCGCGTCCACGAAACGCGCCATCTCTTCCTGGAACAACCAGCGCATGTCCGCCGCCAGCAGCCGCCCCGCGCCGAGCGCATCGCCGTAGGAGAAGCCCCCCGGCAGCACGAGCATCTGGTATTCGTGCAGATGCGCGGGAT
>DAOUAQ010000021.1:0-11402 GCA_034433375.1 Anaerolineae bacterium
ACACCCGACCAGGTGTTGTGACTCGCCGAGAGCGACCCGCGCAGCGTGATGGCGATGGCGCTCAGGTTGGGGAACCGTTCCGCCAGCGCCGCGCAGACGTGCTTGTACCCCTCAGCCTCCACCTTGCCCGACGATACATCCGCATCCGGCGCTTTGATGCCGAACACCTTGTCCGCGTCCTCCTCGTTGCCGATGGCGATGTCGCTGTAGCGCACCAGTTCCGGCATCACCTCACCGGCCTTCTTCCCCCACTTCCACAGCTTGGCGCGGAAGTTCAGATCGCACGAGACGGTCAACCCCATCTCTTTGGCGACTTGCGCCGCTTCCAGGCAGACGTCGGCAGCGCCCTCCGAAATCGCCGGCGTGATGCCCGTCCAGTGGAACCAGTCCGCGTCGGCGAAGACCGCCCGCCAATCAATCATCCCGCGCTGGATCGTGGCGATGGAAGAGTTGGAACGGTCATAGACGACCTTGCTGCCGCGCTGCGCGGCCCCTGTCTCCAGAAAATAGATGCCCAACCGCTCGCCGCCGCGCACGATATAGTCCGTCCCCACACCGTACTGGCGCACGAATTGGATGCACGCCTCGCCCAGGTCATTATTGGGCAGCCGGGTGACGTAGTTGACCGGCACACCGAAGTTCGCCAGCGAGACGGCGACGTTCGCCTCGCCGCCGCCGTAGTTCACATCGAACGAGCGCGCCTGTCCAAAACGCAGAAAACCGGGCGGCGCCAACCGCATCATAATTTCGCCAAACGTGACGACTTTTTTCCCCATAAAAAAACCTCCTGATCTATGGTAGGTGATAGAATGACCCTATTGTATCCAAAAACCAAGATGTGTGTAGTGACGACTTTAGTCGCATCCATTTTCACGTGCCAGCGCGACGAAAGTCGCCCCTACACCATGATCGCCCTGCTAGATTGACATGAGCCTTCTTCATGGTATCATTTATGTATCAGATTTAGCACTCTCTTCTTGCGAGTGCTAATATCCAAAGATGGACAGAAAAACGTCGTGCGCAAAACGCAAAAATCACGTTGCGCGTTTGAGAATGTTCGGGCGAAAACAACAACAGGTAACGCAAATGACAGATACGCATGAGTTGACGGCGCGACAGGGGCTATTGCTCAAGTTGATCGTCCGCGAGCACGTCGAATCGACGGTGCCGGTGGCTTCGCGCATCCTGGTCGAAAAGTACAACCTGACTTTCAGCCCGGCGACCGTCCGCAACGAGATGGCGGCGCTTGAGGAGCTAGGGTATCTTTCGCAGCCGCACATCTCTGCCGGGCGCATGCCCACCGAAGCCGGATTCCGCTACTTTGTGGCGCGGCTGATGGAGGAACAGGCGCTCCCGCTCGCCGAGCAGCGTCGCATCGCGCACCAGTTCCACCAGGCGCGCGATCATATCGAAGCGTGGCTGCCGTTGGCCTCCTCGGTGCTGGCGCAGACGTCCGGCGGGGCCTCCGTCGTGACTGCGCCGCGCACGATGCAGCCGGTCTACAAGCACCTCGAACTCATCCTCACGCACGGGCGGGCGGTGCTGTTGATCCTCGTGCTGCAAGGTGGGATGGTTGAGCAACAGATGTTGGCGCTTTCAGAGCCGATGACGCAAACGGCGCTGCGCGATGCCGCCGACCGGTTGAATCAGATTTTCGCCGGGTTGAGTGTTGTGAATATCGAAGCGCGCATCGGCGAGCTGCCCTCCCTGGAAGCGGACATCGCGCGGCTGATCGTTTCGATCATGCGCAACGCGGAGGGGATGCCCTCGGACGAAATCTACCAACACGGGCTATCCGAATTGCTCCAGGAACCAGAATTTATCGAAGGCGATGTGGCGTCAACATCGGTGGTGCGAGTGCTGGAAGAGCGTAGCCTGCTCCAGGCTGTGCTCTCCGAGACGCTGCCCCCTGCCGTCGGCATTGGCAGCGTGCGCGTTCTCATCGGCGGAGAGGGGCGCTGGGACGAACTGCGGACGTGCAGCATCGTGCTGGCGCGCTATGGCGTGATGGACATCGCCACGGGCGCGCTGGGCGTCGTCGGCCCCATCCGTATGCCCTACGGGCGCACCATCTCCGCAGTGCGTTTTGTGGCGAACATCCTCGGCGAGATGGTCTATGAGATGTACCAGCCCGGCATCCGCGAAACATTCCCCGATTTTGCAGAGCAACTCTAGACGCAAACGACATCCTAAAAACTCTTGGTGGAGGTTTGACTTACTATGGCAAATGAAGCACACGCCGAATGTGTCTCTGAACTGGAAGAAAATATCGCTAAAAATACAGGGAGCACGGCTCCCGAGGAAACAACCGTCGAACCGGAAATTTTAGAAGAATGTGCGGCGGAAGAAGTCGCGGCGGACAATGCCCTCCTCGAAGAGATGACCCGGCTGGAGGCGCAGTTGGCCGCAGCCGAACAGAAAGCGGCGGAATATCTGGACGGCTTGCAGCGTTCGCAAGCCGCTTTTGCCAATTACCGCAAGCGCACGGAGGCCGAGCAGGTCTCGTGGCGCAGTGTGGCGAACGCCGCGCTCCTGGCGCGCTTCTTGCCGATCCTGGACGATTTCGAGCGCGCATTCCGGGCCTTGCCGCCAGAGTATGAAGGCCAGCCGTGGTTGGACGGCATCACCCTGATTCGGCGCAAAGTCGCTGGCATCCTCGAAGCCGAGAACGTGCAGCCCATCGTAGTGCAGCCGGGGGATGCGTTCGATCCGCTCTACCATCAAGCCGTGTTCTACCAGGAAGTCGCCGGCTTTGAAGAAGGGCAGATCGTCGCCGAAGTGGAAACCGGGTACACGTTGGGGGATCGCGTGCTGCGCCCCTCGTCCGTCGTCGTCGCCAAAGCGCCCTTCGTCGCCCCCGCGCCGGAGGTAGAGGTTGCGCCATCACCCGAACCGGCGGACGTCATCATCGAAGAGACCGTCGAAGAGTGTTGTTGCAGCGAAGAAGAAACCTGCGAATGTGAAAGCGCCGCTTAAGGTGTGAGGGGGGTATGGCTAGAGATTACTATGAAGTTCTAGGTGTTTCGCGGGATTCCAGCCAGGAAGACATCAAGCGCGCCTACCGCCAGTTGGCCCGCAAGTACCATCCCGACGTCAGCGCCGAGCCGGACGCCGAGGAGCGCTTCAAAGAGGTCAATGCGGCCTACGAAGTGCTCTCCGACGCCGAAAAACGTTCAATGTACGACCGCTTTGGCGCGGACGTCCCCAACGGATTCAGCGGCTTCGACTTCACAGGCGGGCGCGATCCTTTCGATATTTTCGCCGAAGTGTTTGGCAACCTGGGCGGTTTCGGCGGATTCGGGCAGACGGGGCGCTCTGCCGGGCCGCGGCGCGGCAACGACGTGCGCAGCAGCCTCGACCTCACCTTTGAGGAAGCCGTCTTTGGCGTCGAAAAAGATGTGGACGTGCAACGCCAGGAGGTATGTCCCGTGTGCAACGGCTCGCGGGCCGAACCGGGAACCTCGGCGGAACAGTGCCCGGAGTGCAGGGGCGCCGGGCAAGTCCGGCACACCCAGCGCACCTTCCTGGGATCGTTCGTCAACATTGTGACGTGTCCGCGCTGCAACGGCAAAGGCATGGTCGTCACCAAACCGTGCCGCGAGTGCAACGGCAATGGGCGCGTCTACATACGCCGGAAGATCAAGGCCACCATACCGGCGGGCGTGGACGACGGCGTCACGATGCGCCTCGCGGGGCAGGGCGAGCCGGGCGAGCGCGGCGGGCCGGCCGGGAACCTGTACGTCACCCTGAACGTCAAGCCGCACGCCTTCTTCAAGCGGCACAACAACGACATCATCCTCGAAATGCAGATCAACGTAGCGCAGGCCGCGTTGGGCGACACGGTGAAAGTGCCCACCCTCGACGGTGAGCGGCAGATCACCGTGCCCGCCGGGACGCAATCGGGCGCGATTTTCCGGCTGCGCGGATTGGGCATCCCCCATCTGCGCAGCAACGGGCGCGGCGACCAATTGATCGTCGTGCAAGTGGCGGTTCCCACGCGGCTGTCGTCCAAACAGAAAGAGCTTTTCCAGGAGTTGGCCGGCACGTTGGGCACCGAGGTGGTGGTCGAAGAGAAATTGGGCTTTGTTGATCGCGTCAAGGAAGCGTTGGGGCTGTGATGGCGGAACATCTTGCATGGCTCGAAGTCAGCGTGACGGTGATCCCCGAAGCGGCGGAGGCCGTCGCTGAAGTCCTCAGCCGGTACGCGCCACAGGGCGTCGTCATTGACCTGGGCAAAGGCGATCACGACCCTGCCCAACCCGTGACGGTCAAAGCCTACCTGGTCGTGGACGACGACATCGCCGCGCGACGTCAGCAGGTGGCGGAGGGACTCTGGCATCTGCACCACATCTGGCCTGTCATCCCCGAGCCAACCTTCACGCCGGTTGCGGATCAAGATTGGACGGCTGGTTGGAAAGAGAGCATCCCCGTCATGCACCTGGGACAGCGCGTAGTGATCAAACCCTCGTGGCGGGAATACACGCCGCAGCCCGGCGAAATGCTGTTGGAGATGGATCCGGGGATGGCGTTCGGCACGGGGCTGCACCCGACGACGCAGTTGTGCGTCGAGGCGCTGGAAGATTTGGTCAAGCCGGGGATGCGCGTCCTGGATTTGGGAACCGGCACCGGGATTCTCGCCCTCGTCGCGGCCCGGCTGGACGCCGCTGAGGTTCTCGCTGTGGATAACGACATCAATGCCGTCGCCGTCGCGCGCCGCAATGCGCGCGCTAACGCGGCGGCGCACAAGATTCGGGTGCTGCACGGCTCACTGGCGGAGGTCGGCGAGACGTATGATCTGGTCGCGGCAAACATCCTCGCGCACATCATCGTGGACATGGCGCGCTCCGGGCTGGCGACGCGCATCCGTCTGGGTGGGCTGCTGGTGGTTTCCGGGATTTTGGACGAGCAGGCCGCCGAAGTAGAAACCGTGTTAGCGGAGAACGGCTTGCAGGTCATCGAGCGCCGCCAGCGCGACGTGTGGATGGCTTTAATCGCGCGCAAGGTCGCTTCCGGCGTGATTTGAGGCAACAAAAACGCCGCCCGGTTGGGGCGGCGTTTATTTTATCTCAGCAGCGACCGCTATTCCTCTTCTTCGTCCGCAGCGCCGCGCAGCTTCTTGTGGCGGTAGACGATCCGGCCTCTGGTAAGGTCATACGGAGATAGCTCTACCCGCACGCGATCCCCCAAGAGGATGCGGATGTAGTACTTGCGCATTTTCCCGGATAGGTAGGCCAAAACCTCGTGCCCTGAATCGAGCTGCACACGGAATTGCGTTCCAGGCAGGGCCTCCGAGATTGTTCCTTCGACGACGATTTTTTCTTCTTTGCTACCCATCCAGTTTGTTCTCCCCTTTATGCCTCTGCTTCGGCGTCGGCCGCGATGTCGTCCATTTCATCGCCCTCAACGACGATTTCGGCGGCTTCATCAATCTCGTCAAATGTTTCGGTGACTTCGCCCAGCAAATCGTCATCGAGGTCGTCCTCATCTTCCTTGACTTCGGCGGTTGCTTTCGCTTGTTCTTTCGCCTGCGCCTCGGCGGCCTTGGCAATAGACCATTCTTCCCATTCGTCGCGGCGTACCTGACGGACGCTCAGTCCGATGCGCCGCCGGTCAGGTTCCACGCGAATGACCTTCACCAGCATGTGCGCGCCCGGCTGCAACTCGTTGCGCTGTTCCACATCGCCGAGTTCGGAATTGTGCAACAGACCTTCGACGCCCGGCTCCAACTCGACGAAAATACCGAAATCCACAACCTGGGTGACTTTACCTTCCACCAGTTTGCCTTCGTGGTACTTCTCAGGCGCAATTTCCCAGGGATCAGGCGCTAACGCTTTGATGCTCAACGCGATGCGCTGACGGTCGTGATCAACGCTCAACACTTTGATCTTGATGCGCTGACCCTCGTGATAGACTTCGCGGGGGTTCTCGATGCGGCCCCAAGACAGTTCTGAGATGTGAACCAATCCATCCAACCCGCCCAGGTTGACGAAGAGGCCAAAATCGGTGATCTGGCTGATGCGCCCACGGCGTACCTGCCCGGCTTCCAATTCATCCATCAACTGCTCGCGCCGCGCTGAACGCCATTCCTTAGCCGCCGCGCGCTGCGACAGGATCAGCCGACGGCGACGCCGGTTGACCTCGATGACCTTGAGCATAATGGACTGCCCAACCATCGCGCGTAAACGACGATGACGTTCGGCAGCTTGCCGGATGCGGGAAAAACCAATCAACTGTGACATAGGGATGAACCCGCGCAGACGCCCAAATTCCACGGTGAGTCCGCCGCGATTGGCGTTTAAGACCTTCGCTTCGTAGACGGTTTCTTCTTCCTTCAACTTCTCAGCCTTGATCCAGTCTTCCTGGAGCATGGCCTGAGAAACGGAAAGCTCGACGTTGCCGTCGGAATCGCGGAATTTGGTGACGATGACGTTGATGGTTTCGCCAACAGTGAAGGTTTTGTCTTCGAGGTTCTCCATATCTTCACGGGGGACAAATCCATCGCGCTTGGAGCCGATATCTACGACTATTCCACCGTCTTTGAGCGCCAGGACGACGCCTTCGCGGAGTTCTCCGCGCCGCAGTTCAGTGCCAATTAACGATTCTTCGAGTTGATCCTCCCAATGCTCCATTGTCATGGATTCAGTCGGGGTCGCCTTTAGTTCTTCCACATCCACTCCTCTTCTACCCAGTATTGCACGTTGGGACTAGACATGCAACTTGGGTAGTCTGTAAAATTTCCCGTATTCTATCATACCAAGTGATAATGTCAAACCTTACGCGGCACAACGGTTAGGGATCATGCCGCACTGATGGCCGCTTCACCGCCGTCCACAGGGATGGTGGCCCCTGATAGCCAGGTGACGCGGGGATCAGCCAGCGCCACGAGCACGCGGGCCACGTCTTCCGGTGTGGTCAGACGGTGCGCCGGGTGATGGGTCAACACCGCATCTATGAGCTTCTCGTGACCCGGAATTGCGCGCAGCGCCGGCGTGTCGGTGACGCCGGGCATCAGGCAGTTGGCGGCGATGCCGCGCGGGGCCAGTTCGAGGGCGAGTTGGCGCGTGTGCGCTTCCAATGCAGCCTTAGCTGCTGAGACAGCGCCGTAGTAAGGGGCGGCCCGCTGCGATCCGATGCTGCTCAGTGCATAAATCCGGCTGCCCGCTCCGAGCAAGCCCGCGCGAACCAGGTCTTGCGTCCAATAAACCAGACTGTGCGCCATCACGCGCAGCGTCATCTCCATGTGGTCCTCGGTGGTGGCATCTTCCGGCGTGGCGGTGATGTAGGGCCGCAGGCTGCCGAAAGCCAGCGTGTGTACCATGATGTGGATAGCGTCAAACGTTTCGTCCCGCAGCGTCGCCGCGAGAGTTTCGAGCACGCGGGCGCGCCGTCGCGCGTCGGCGGCGTTGGTGTTGAAGAAGATTGCCCGGCTGCCGGCGGCTTCCACGTCGGCGATAACGGCCTCAGCCTGTTCGATGCTCCGGCGTGGATCGAGATGCACGCCGAAGACGTTCATCCCGGCCTGAGCAAAGGCGCGCGCGGTTGCTGCGCCGAATCCGCTCGAAGCGCCCAAAATCAACGCCCAACGACCCTTCAGTGAAGCGTTAGACTCGTCCATACTACCTCCCCAAGCGAAAACCACGAATCTTCATGGAGTACACGGATGTACACGGAAAACAATGAAGGTTTAATCCAAGCCCATATCGCCGCCCATCGGCCCGGCATCTCCGGCCAGATCGGGGACTTCCTTCTCGATTTGCTCTGGGTCTTGCCCGGACTCCAGGCGGTCAATGACCTCATCGAACTCAGGCCCCAGGTCGCCGGCTTCGTCGCCCATCTCGTTGACCATTTTCCGCATGAAGCGCCCCATACTCTTGGGATCATTTTCGTCGAAATCGCCCCAGGCGCTTGGGTCCGCCATATCTTCGAGGCGGCTGTCTTCAGAGCGCAAAACGCGCACGCGCGAGATCAGGCGTTGCACAGCGGCGCTCTGGCAGTGCTTGCACGTAACCTGGCTCTCGTCAATCACTGAAAAAGAGCGCCAAAATACCGAAAACCGGCGGTGACACTTCTGGCAACGGTATTCGTAAACGGGCATTTTTCTCTCCCTCTTAAATGTGGTATAGTACAGTCAGTCTTTTTTATCCCCGGCGGTTATAGCTATCTTGGGGGCTTGCCATGTCTATCATGACTCGCGCCTGTCTATTGATGTTATAACGCGCCGGGGAACATTATACCGAAAATATCGGCGAGGAGCAAGTTTATGGCAGAAAAGTGGGAAGCCGATCCATACCATCGTCCGCACAATCCGCTGCTGATTGTCATTTCCGGGCCGTCGGGTGTGGGCAAAGACAGCGTGCTTGACAGGATGCAGCAACGCGCTTACTCCTTCCATTTTGTCATCACGGCGACGTCGCGTCCCCCGCGTCCCGAAGAAGTGCATGGCGTGGATTATTTTTTCGTCTCTGAGGCTGAGTTCCAGGAACTGATTCGCCAGGATGAGCTGCTTGAGCACGCGATGGTCTATGGGCAGTACAAAGGTATCCCCAAACAGCAGGTGCGCGATGCGTTAGCCAGCGGCAAGGATGTGGTGATGCGCCTCGATGTGCAGGGCGCGGCGACGGTCAAACGCCTTGTGCCGGAAGCCATCCTCATCTTCCTGAGCGCCGCTTCGGAAGAGGAGCTGTACGAACGTTTGCAGCGCCGCAAGACTGAGTCTGAGGAGCAATTGCGCTATCGGATGCGCGTGGCGCGCGAGGAAATGCGCCGCATCGGTGAATTCGATTACGTGGTCATCAACCACGAGTGCGGGCTGGATGAGACGGTGGATCAAGTCTTGCACATCATCGCCGCCGAGCATTGCCGCGTCTATCCACGCCACGTAACGTTATAACAGAGGATGCCTGATGGTTGCAAAAGCACCGTTATCCTTGCAAGTGGGTGACGTCGTTGAATTGCGCAAAGCACACCCGTGCGGTGGTTATACGTGGCGGATTCTGCGGGTGGGCGTGGATGTCGGGATGGAGTGTCTCACGTGCCGGCGTTACGTCTTGGTGCCCCGCAGCCGGTTCGAGGCGCGCATCAAACGTTTTGTGGAACACGCGGATGCGACTTCACCGGAGGATGTATAATGTCCGGTTTTTCCACTGCATCGGCGCATACGCCCAAACGCTTTCTCTTCCTCTTCTCCGATACCGGCGGCGGTCATCGCGCCTCGGCGCAGGCCGTCAAGGACGAGATGCTCCGCCTTTACGGCGACGCTGTGGCCGTGGAAATGGTGGATATTTTCGTGGAGATGCGGCGTTGGCCGTTTGACCGCTTTCCAGCGTGGTATCCGGTGGTGACGAAGGCCAACGGTATCCTGTGGTACGTAGTGTACCACCTTTCGGACACGCCGCCGATGGTAAAAGCGTTGTCGCGCGCCGTGTGGCCTTACGCGGCTCGTCCGCTGTGTCACCTGTTGCAGCGGCATCCGGCGGATGTCGTCGTCTCTTTTCATGGCGTGCCCAACTACGCTTTGGCCATGGCGCGGCGCAAATTGGCCCTTTCGGCGCCGGTCGCCGTCGTGACCCTGGATTTGGTCAGCGTTCATGCCGGCTGGTTTGCGCCGGGTGCGGATGTTTACATCGTGCCCACGGAACGCGCGCGGGAGCGTGCGCTGCGCGTGGGCACGCCGCCAGAGCGGGTCGGAGTTGTCGGAATGCCCACGCGCCGTTCTTTCGTCGAAGCGCGCAACATATCGCGTGAAGAAGCGCGTGCGCAGTTAGGTTTGCCGCAAGACAAACCCATCGTCCTGTTGGTGGGCGGGGGAGAGGGGATGGGGCCGTTAGTGCCGGTCACCCGCGCGATTGCCGAACGCAAGCCAGACGCGCATCTGGTGGTCATTGCGGGGCGGAATCGTATGCTCTACGATGCCTTGCGCGCCTTAAAGCTCCCCACCCCGTTGCGAGTAGAGGGATTTACCTCTAACATCGCCGTGTGGATGCGCGCTGCGGACATTCTTGTGACCAAAGCCGGCCCCAACACGCTCGCGGAAGCGTTCATCGCCGGGTTGCCGCTGGTGCTCTACACCGCGTTGCCGGGGCAGGAAGAGGGGAACGTCGTTCACGTCGTCGAAAACCGCGCGGGCGTGTGGACGCCGCGTCCGAAAGCCGCCGCCGACGCAGTGCTGGATTTGCTGGCGGATCCGGCGCGGCGCGCAGCTATGGCCGCCCATTCCCAGGCGTTGGCGCGGCCCCATGCCACCGAAACCATCGCCCAACAGTTGTGGGCGTTGAGCCAGGGAAAATCGTAAAACGCAACTCGCGTTTTACGCATAACATTTTAGGGTTATTTGGCTTATTAACAGAGTCAAGTATAATCTTTGTATATGTTTTAACAGATTATGCATACCGAATTACAACAATTTTTGCGATACGTACAGTTTGAGCGAGGCTATTCCGCGAACACCATCGTTGCGTACGAGGGCGATTTGGCGCAGTTCGAGGAATTTGCGCAGGCTTCCGGCGTGACGGAATGGAAGGCGCTGCGCCCCGAAGTGCTCGAAGAATTCGTTGGCTCACTTCAGGATCAAGAATACAGCGCGGCGACGACGAGCCGAAAAATCGCAGCGGTGCGCTCGTTTCTGCACTTTCTCTTTGCCGAGGGCGTAGTGGGACGAGAGTTGGCGGATTGGTTGCACCAGCCGAAAGTCGGAAAACGCCTTCCACGCGCACTTTCACACACAGCAGTACAGGACTTATTGGCTGCGGCGGCAGTCGAAGACACGCCTTTGGGGCTGCGCGATCGCGCGTTGCTGGAAATCCTGTACGCCACGGGGATGCGGGCTACCGAGGTCATCAATCTCGCGTTGGGCGACGTTGACGTGGCGAGCAGCGCTGTTTTGTGCGTGGGGAAGGGCAACAAAGAACGGCTCATTCCCGTACATCCGGCGGCGCTGGCCTGTCTAAAACGTTATATGGAAGAAGGAAGGCCGTTCTTGCTGCGCGACGTCGCCGAAAAGACTTTGTTCCTCAACAATCGGGGGAACCCGTTGACCCGGCAGGGCTTGTGGTTTCTGGTGCAGTATTACGCGCAGGCGGCCGGCCTGGAAGCCTGGGTGACGCCCCACACGCTGCGCCACACCTTCGCCACCCATCTCCTGGATGGCGGCGCCGATTTACGCGAAGTGCAGCAGTTTCTGGGGCACGCCAACATCACCACGACGCAGATTTACACCGAAGTCTCGAGCCAGCGGAAGCGCGAAGTCTACGATCAAGCGCATCCGCGCGCGCACCCAAGCGCCGAAGAACCAGATGAACAACTGACAACTGACAACTATCAGACTAGCGACTATCAGACTAGCGACTATCAGGAGGTTTTGTGATGGAAGAGTTCTTTACCATGCAAGAATTCCACGCAGCAGT
>DAOUAQ010000022.1:0-3119 GCA_034433375.1 Anaerolineae bacterium
AGACGGTCTTCGGTGGGGTCGGTCTCGCCGAAGACGTGTTTGTAGGCGCGGCCTTCGAGTTGGCCCAATTCCTCGCGCGGTTTGCCGGTTTCCAGCGTCGCGCCCTCCGGTAGTGCGATTTCGGCAATGACGCCGCGCACGACTTTCTTTTCCACGGCTTTCTTCGTCCCGTAGGTGGGCAGCCAGCCGGTGTTGTGGACGACCAGCCGCACGCGGTAGGTCCCGTCGCCGAGCGGTTTGGCGCTCGCTTCGTACAGCTCCAGGCGCGGCGAGATCAGGCATTGCCAAAGGATCCAATCCGGGAAGAGTGCGATTTCCTTCTCCACAAACTGAGGCGGCGGATTACGGAAAGCGTAGATACTGTCCCATCCCCCCAACTCGACCGGTCCCAACTGCGGGTGTTCGAAGGGATACCATTCGACGTAGCCTTTGCCGTCCAGAACTTCGTCGCTCCACTTGAGCAGCTTGAGGTCATCTTCCAGCGGATGTTCGCGCCACCACTCGATGAACTTGTACTCGGTGATGCCGGCCTGGCGCTGCGGACTCCAAATCTCCACCGTCCAGCCGAACGCCCCCATGTGCTCGTAGAACCACGTGTCGAACCCGCCAGTGATGATCTCCTTGGGGTGATAGCGGAAGTCGTGGTAGACGGAGACGTTGGGGTAGCCGGTGATTTCTGTGCCCTGCGCGCCGATCTTCTGGAACGTCCACAGGTCTTCCACGGGAAATTCCTTGTCGTCGCGGTCGTCGTAAGGGCGCAAGAGCACGCCGCTGTAAGTGTGGAACGCCACACCGCCGGTGATGTTGGGGTGATTGGCGATGAACTGCACCATCGCGTGAATCTCCGGCTCCGAGGCGGGGTACGGCCCGGCCCCGCGTTGTTCGACTTCTTGCCGCCAGTGTTCGGGAAAGTTGCGGTTGAGGTCGAGGCGCTCTTTCTGCGGCTGAATGGCAATCGTCACGCCGTCGTAATCCTGGACAGGACCTTCGGGCAGCAGCCGATAGTACTGCCCGCCGGTTTCGGTCGGGTCGCGGCGGATCATCAGGCGCGGCTCCTCCGGGCAGATTTTCCACGCGCCGTTGGGATCGGGGATGCGCATGGTGAGCATCCGCCCGTCGCCGTCCATATCCTCCTCAACCAGGCCGCCGAGCGGTTCCTCGTCGTAGGGGTAGGGGCGCGTGCTGGAACGGATGTAACGCGGCTTGTCGGCGAGCGCCCATTCCGCGCCGTCGGGGTTCACGCGCGGGCAGATGTAGAACGCGCGCGAATTGAGGGCGCGGGTGACGTCCGCGTCGTCGCCGTAGGCCGTGACCAGCTTGTTGAGCAGGTACAGGCAGGCGGTCGAAGGCGAGAGTTCGGTGGCGTGGATGTTGCCGTCCACCCAGAAGGCCGGCTTTTCCTCCGCCGGGCCGGTGGCGACGTTGGTGACGGTCACCAGCCAGATATCACGCCCCTCATAGCTCTTGCCGATGCTCGTCACCTGCACGATCTGCGGGTACTCGTCGGCGTAGGCTTTGAGGATGCGCGTCAGGTCGTCGTAGCGGTAAAACGTGTCGAATCGGATGTCAGGCATAATCGGTCTCCTAATAAAGATGAACCTCGAATCTTCACTAATCTTCACGAATGAAAAAGTTGGCGCAAATCTGTCAAGAACAAAGGGTATGTATTCTATACTACGTAACTTTGTATTTTGCAAAGTTACGTAGCTTAAAATACAGGCTTCGTTTGGGACCCTATCGCGCGTATGACGGGTATTGTACTACTGCAACGAATACATACAAACTTGTAACTTGGGGCACACATTGACTTGTCCGGCAGACGTTCGTATAATGGAGATGAGGTGATGAATATGGAAACTTTGACGGTGACTGTTTCCGAGACGTTGTTCGAGCAAATAGCGCCCTATCAGGCTGACCTGGGCGAATTGTTGCGGCTCGGTCTGCGCCAGGTGAAAATGGAGCAGGCGCTGGCGTTATTCAAGCAGGGCGGCATTTCGCTCTGGCGCGCGGCGCGGCTGGCCGGCGTCTCACTGCGCGAAATGGCGCAATACGCTGTGGCGCAAGGCTTGCGCGCGACGGTGGATGAGGAGACGCTCCGCGAGGAATTGGCGTGAAAGTTGTCAGCAATGCTGGCCCGTTGATTGCATTGGGCAAACTAAACCGCCTGGGACTGTTGTCGCAACTCTATGGCGTTGTGCTTATCCCGCCGCAAGTCTACCAGGAAGTCGTCGTCAATGGGTTGCGACTGGGTGCGCCTGACGCAGATGCCGTGCAATTTTTCATCCAGCAAAAGCAGATTCGGGTTGCACCCATAACATTGGCGTCCAACGATCCGCTGTTGATGCGTGGCATTGATTTAGGCGAGGCCGAGGCGATCGCGCTGGCGCGCCGGGAAAATGCCGATTGGGTTTTATTCGATAATGCTCATGCCTGGCGCGCGGCGCGCGATGCAAACATCAGATGCAAGGGCACGATCGGTATTTTGCTTCAGGCTTTTCGTGAAAAACGATTGACACTGGCCGATTTTGAGTTGCTGATCTACGAAATCAAACGCCAACCGGCTTTGTGGATTAGCGAACGATTGTGCGATGAGGCGTTAGCGACTGCTATACGTGAATCGGCTCAAGATGCTGGGCCAAAAGCGTAAGGTCTCTTTCATCTTACTGCACTCGTAACACCCGCTGCATCGCCCTGAGCAACGGCCCGGTTTGTTCGTACCCCTGCTCGCCGAGTTCGCTCAGCCCCAGGTAAATCGTCTTCCGGCAACGGCGCACCAACCCGGCAACGAGCCGGTGCAGCGACAGTTGCCGCGCGGCGACTTCCTCCGTGTCGGTCCACGGCTGCCCTTTCGACCAGCGGCGGCTGAGCACGTAGGGATGCGTCAGCGGTTGGTACAGGCGCTCCCACCAGCCCGTCCCGCCGACGTTGAGCCAGAATTGCACGTCCACCGGCTGGTTGCTCAGCAGGAAGGTGTAGGCCGGGGCCAGCAGCACGGCGTTTTCCTCAAGCGCCTGCCAGGGTTCCAGGTACTGCGCCGCGATGACGCCGCGCTGCACCATTTCCAGGTATTCCTGCCCGAGCGCCTTGTCGGCCGGCAGGTCGGCGGCGATCCAGCGGAA
>DAOUAQ010000023.1:0-6386 GCA_034433375.1 Anaerolineae bacterium
CGGTGGGAGGCGGAATCGGATTGCTGCACTATCTGGATTACCGCACGCCCCACGATGTGGATGCCCGGTGGACCGATGTTGCTACGGCGTCCGTGCGCGCGGAAGTCATTCGCGTGCTAGAAACGACGCTTGTGCCGTATGGACAGGTCAAGACGCGGATGTGGGGTGATGTCGTCAGCGTTGAATTGGCTGTGGAAGGGCAGACGGTGTTCAGCTTCCAGATCGCGGCGCGGGATGCCCAGTTGGAACCGTTGGTCAAACTTCCCTGGGCGGACGTGTGGCTGGATAGTCTGCCTGATCTGGTTGCCAGCAAGATGGTTGCCCTGATTGAACGCGGCGCGCCGCGGGATTTTCGAGATATCCATGCTTTGTGTCATGCCGGCTTGGTGACGCCTGAACACTGTTGGGCGTTGTGGCGGCGACGACAGCAGCTCGCCGGCAGTGATACGGATCAGGCGCGCGCTCGATTGGCCATTGAAACACATCTGGCGCGCATCGAACTACACCGCCCTTTGGCGCACATTGAAGATGCGCCGGCGCGGGCGCAGGCAGAGCACGTGCGGACCTGGTTTCGGGAGACGTTCCTGAATGTCATCGCTGTGGATTGATGGGGGGGGATATCCGGATAGTGCGCCGCCGCAGACCCTGGACACCTTCGCCGAGCGGGTGGATTTTATCGCGCGACTGTGCGCCGCCTGGGATTTCGGTCGGTTGCCTGACGAGGTCGTCATCAACGAGGTTCGCCAGGAAACGTGGCGTGAAGTGGTGGATGCTTGCCGGTTGTTGACTTCGCCAGCCTACCATCTGCTGCGCCGCTGGCATAAACTGCCGGCGCTGCCCTATCTGGGGCAACAGTTGGCCTATATTCGGGATGATCCCAGTCTGGCGTATGTGTGAGGGGGCGGTTGCCGATTAGGTGGACATCCGGTACGTGGAAGGGCTTGGTGGACGTCCACTCGCGCAATTTCAAAAAGGCGTGCAGTAGACTGCCGAGTTGGGAAGTACAGACGCCGTTGCGCGAGAGGATTATGCATACGTATGTGAGGGCTGGAGCCATTGTTCAGGCGTTATGGTAGGATGTTTGGAGGCGGCTTTGTGCTCTAGCGTGGAAAAACAATCAAAATTTATCGTTATATTTCTTGTGATCTTGCTTGGGATGCCGAGTATACTTTCTGGCGTTTGGCTCAACGCAGGTATGTTGTCTTTACGTAAATCTGTACTTGAGTATGCTAATGATGAAATTGTAACTTACCCATTTTCTACAGCTTTGCAGCAGTCTCCTGAAATATCCTATGCCCTCACTGCCTTGCTGCGTGCTGTAACTAACAATGACTCATTATTGTCTGCACGATGGGCTTTGGGGCGTGTGTGGTTAGGAATAGGTGATGTGGACGCGGCCACTAATATACTGATGCCTCTTCTTGGTCATGTGCGCTTCAATGAACTTCTGTATCGAGATTTGCTAACTGCGCTCAGCCTCAATGGGGAGTTTGATGCGATTCTTGATCTTTATGAAACCGCTCCATTACCCACTCCGACACAGATTATGAGTGATACAGTGGCGTTAGCCTATTTCCGACAGGGAGGCAATACTAAGAATGGATTAGTAAATGCTTATCGTCTACGTCCTAATGATTTGTATGCTAATTATTACTTGTGGCAATCCGCCATAGCATCTGGAGATACCCAGATGGTAAAACGATATAATGAGGCGCTGACGTTTTTTCCACTGGAAGCCATTGCCCCTACTGATGATCGCCTACTAGATTATACTGTTGAAGTTATGCCGTTTCTATTTGAGCAAGGTGTGTGGGATCGTTCACGGTTGCTTAACATGGTTTCTTTTTTGGTGTGGCAGCATAGTCATAATCCAAGTGTGGGATATCTGCTGCAACGACTGATAGCTCTTTATCCTTCTGAACCAGAATGGTTTTTTTATTTTGGCGAGATGTATCATCGTCAAGGAAATTGGAAATTAGCGGAAGGCGCCTATCGGCAAGTTTTAAGGGTGGATCCGGGTTATACACAAGTCTATCTTCGGCTAGGGATGGTGAGTGAAGAATCTTGTAAGATTCGCAGTAAGTCTTGTGAGGGACTTACTGAGGCTGCAGATTGGTATTTCAAATACTATACGTTAGCCCCAAACGATGTGCTGGGATTAAAGAAATTAGTAGAATTATATGAATTCTTAGGCCACTTAGAAGCACCGACCTTGCGGGGTGAATTGATTGCGCGTACCGATGATCGTTATATTGCAGCCGAGATGCTGGGTGTACCGACAGAAATAGTCACGTTAGGGGCTAATTTAGTGCGCAATGGAACTCTCGAGGCATGGAACAATGGGATCCCTGCCGGGTGGCGGTTAGGCGTTTACCTTGGAGCGACCAGTAAAGAAGGACTATATGTCACTGGCGAAGACCCATTGAATGTTGCAGGAAAAGCCGCTCGGATTATCAC
Source organism: Anaerolineae bacterium (assembly GCA_034433375.1). Lineage (GTDB taxonomy): Bacteria > Chloroflexota > Anaerolineae > B4-G1 > SLSP01 > DSWT01. Next base: position 2,458 of record DAOUAQ010000023.1, read on the forward strand.
ATTATGGGGAGGAAATACATCTGATGGAAATATGACTTACGCTGAATACATCGGCGAGGGCTTTTTGGCAAAACCCGTCAGGTATCTTGTTTCCTTGCAGTATGCTTATCAAAGTTTTGGGGGAACTGGTCTAATTTATCTTGGTGAATATGCCCAATCTGTTGGTTTGCGGGTTGTTCATTCTGGTTTGGTAAATACAGATGCGCAATGGGTAAATATACATATTCTGACGGATGGATCTTCAGACTCAACGTCAGTTATACCATTGATAAGAAATTGGGGAATTGGGCAATTATGGTTCAGGTATTTGAGGATTATGCCTGTTATATGCGAGGAAAATTTATGTCAGTGAGTGTTGTGCCGGCTCAACAAACAACTCGACCTTCTTCCGTAGACGATAGCTCACAGTCTTTAAGTATGACTTCAAAAGACTCTCAGGTGAAAGTCGCGAACACGGTCATAAAGAAATGGTCGAAAGGAGTGCGGTTGCTTCCTATTGGATTCTTCTTTGTCTACTTGAATTTCACGGTGCTTTTGTTTGCTTTTGGCCCCTGGCCTTATCCGGTGCGTGATGGTACAAAACTGTATTTTTTTCTTACTTGCGCTCACCTTGCTTTGGTGGCCGGGTATGTTAGCGCAGCTAATAGCAAACCAAGCGGATATTTTGGACGTTGCTCAGTAGACCGCTTGGTACTTATGGGTATTGTCGTAAACCTGTTGGTGTTCTTTCCCACTTCTTTCTTTATGACTGGGGATATTATCCCTGATGTTCGAAGTGCGTTTCAAGATTTGGGGACAGCTTACGCAGAATCACATAACCTGCGACAAGAAAACTCACCGATTATCATGTATTTACGAATGTTTGTGTCTCCATTGACGGTACTTCTGTTACCACTCACGATATATTATTGGAAGAAATTAAAACCTTTCTTAAGATACTTGGCGACAGTCACTATTTTGGGCGATATTGCTCTTTATATAGCTATCGGCACCAACGCGGGCATTGCACGTTTTTTTTTGGTTTCTTCTTGGCTGTTTCTTGCTTCTTATCTTTCGGCAAAGAGGAAACTAAAATGGACTCGAGGCGGATTGCGTATTCTTGTGTTGGGTGTAGTCGCTCTGCTTGTGGTTTTTTTATTCTTCACTTTGACTATGCTTGGGCGTTCTGGGGTTCTGCGAACTTATTACTTTACACCCATTGGGATATATGCTGACACGGATCATTTTATGGTTCGAAATCTGCCTACGGAAATACAGACTGGCATCATACGCCTGAGTAGCTATGTGACCCAAGGTTATTACGCACTTTACCTATCCCTGAAGGAACCGTTTATACCAATGTTTGGCGTTGGCCATTCTCTGTTTCTCTTTCGTCAAGCTGCTCGTATAACAGGTATACACAAGATAATGTATCTACCCTATCCTGTAAGAATTGAAAAATACGGATGGGATGCGTATGGCAACTGGTCAACAATCTATCCCTGGATAGCATCAGATGCATCTTTCCCCGGTACAGTTTTGATTGTTTTTTTTATAGGACGTTTATTTGCGTTGTCGTGGTTAGATACATTAAAGGGCGATAATTTGTTCGCTGTAGTAATGTTTTCTCAGTTACTAATGATATTGTTTTTCTTCCCTGCTACTAATCAATGGCTACAAGGTGGCGAGGGCCTTGTTGCTTTTTGGATAACTTTGTTAGTTTGGCTTTTTACACGTAAGCAATATGTATTGAGACCAAGGAGATCATCCGCTTGAGTAATTTTACGCTTGAGCCATTGGTATATGTTGTTGTTATTACGTTCAATGGTAAACATCATCTTGAGTTGTGTCTGCCTTCACTTCAAAAAACCGTGTATAGTAATTATCAGATTGTATTAGTGGATAATGCCTCTAGGGATGGGACATATGAATATGTAGAAGAGCATTTCCCAGAAGTACGCATGATTCGAAATGCAAAGAACTACGGATTTGCGAAGGGTAACAATATCGCTATGCAAATGGCTATCAGTGAGGGGGCAAGATATGTATTTTTGTTAAATGATGATACTCTCATTCTTGATCCAACTTGGTTGCAAAGAGCGGTTGAAGTTGCTGAACGTGAGGTGACTGTAGGGATGGTTGGCTTTACATTAACCACCGATACAGCACAAGCCTTGCCCACTGACATTATAGTTAGAGACGTGCAGCGAATTTCTGGTTGTGGCTTGTTAATCAAACGAGAGGTATTAGAAAACTTGGGGTATTTTGACGAGGTTTACTTCGCCTATGCTGAAGAGAGCGATTTGGAGATGCGAGCAATGAAAGCCGGTTATCGTTTGCGTGAACTTAACATACCACTATATCACAAGGGCAGCGGTTCTTTTTCGAGGTTTCCAGTCAAATTTGCTTTCTTGTTTATTAGAAATTGGTTGCGTTTTTCAATTAAACAAGAATCTCTGGCGAAAGTGCTTATTCGCCCCTTCATCATCTTTGATCTATTGTGCAGTCCTTTCCCGGTTCGGAAAAGAGTTATAGATCGCGCAGTACAGGAAAAAATCAGCACCGGGCATAGTGGATTGAATTTCCTTTTGCTTTGTGCTGCCTTTTTTTGGAACACAATATTCCTACCTCAGACCTTGTTTATTCGATTTCAAGAGCAACGTAATGTCATGACAACAAGGAAATTATTACTGGGTAGATAGTTTGAACTGACCCCCGAGAATTGGACAGGTTAGATAGTTCAAATACAATCTGTCCAAAGGGGGAAACATGGTCAAGCGAAGAGTATTCACACCTGATTTCAAGGCCCAGGTCGTCCTGGAAGAACTGCGCGGCGTCAAAGACAGGGCTGATCTCTGCCGGGAGCACCAGTTGAGTCCGGGTATACGACAAATTATTGGGAAAAAGAAAACATTTGTTTGAGAATTCCACTTAGCTTGCTGTGGCCGGTCTCTGACCGCGCCACCGCAGGCTCAGGTAATGGGCTATGCGGGCACGGTCGGAGACCGGCCCGAGCACTTCCCAATAATTTGCACTATACCCTACTACACTTGCATAATATACGGCTTTGCCGTATAATGAAGCTATGGAATTCATCGAAGCCACGGCGTTTACAAAGTACGTCTACACCTATCTGTCCGAGGATGAATATGTGGGGCTGCAAAGTTTTCTACTCCAATATCCAGAAGCGGGCCAGGTGGTTCCCGGATCTGGTGGGGTGCGCAAACTCCGTTGGGGAATGGCTGGTAGAGGTAAACGTGGCGGGGTGCGGATCATCTACTACTTCAAACGTCAAGACGCTGAGATATGGCTATTGACCATCTACGCCAAGAACGAAACCAGCAACATTGCCGGCCATATATTACGACAAATAGCGAGAGAAATAAATGAAGACTGAACGCAATATTGGAGAAGAAATCCTCGAAGGGATTCGAGAAATCAAAGCACACAAGGCTGGCACAAAGACCTTGCGTACCTATACGTTGCAAGAGCCTTCCGCGCCACAAGTGATCCGCGCGAAATTGCAGTTGTCGCAAGCTGCTTTTGCGGGGTTAATGGGCGTGAGTCTGCGCACAGTACAGGATTGGGAACAAGGACGGCGCAAGCCTAGTGGCCCAGCCCTAGCCTTGTTGCGCATCGCAGAACAAAAGCCGGATGTATTTACACAGATTGCGTAGTAAGCTCTGCCAAAACCACGCGTAGTCGGCGGGGTGTGCGGTTGTGGGGTTGCAGTGGGCTGCCGCCCACTGATGAATGCCGTTGTCAACTGATGAATGCCGGTGTCAAGGGGCAGAACCTTAAAATGCTCAAAGTCGAGAGTGCTGGCGTGGTCGCCCCCGCCTAAGCCTGTTTTCGACATAGAACAAACAATCTAACGAACGCACATTAACAAGTGAGCCATAAGGGATATACTTAACCTCATTCCCAGCGGAGGAGGTTCAAGATGTCCG
>DAOUAQ010000024.1:0-31697 GCA_034433375.1 Anaerolineae bacterium
TCGGCCAGGTGCAGCGCCGCCGTCAGCCCGGCAAGCCCCCCGCCGATGATGATTGTGTCGTGTGATGTGGTCGTCATAGGTTATCATTTTAACCGCGAATCACGCAAATCTTCGCTAATTTTTATAGAAGATTCGCGTAGATTAGCGAGATTCGCGGTTTGTTTTTATCCCGGCGCATAGGAGGCGATGCCGCCTTGCCGGGCGGCTTTGTAGCGCAGTAGCTCCGCCAGCAGCGCCCACGGGCGGGCCTGCATCAGCGATGGCTCCACGTAACACTGCTGGTAACAACTGCCGCAGGTGGAGGGCGGCGCGCCGTAGAAGTCCACTGCGCGCTGCACGGCCTTGTTCCAGTCGCCAATTTCCAGCAGGTTGACGACGCGCCCGCCGTGCGCGTCGCCCTCGCGCTCGATGGGGCGGCAGGGATAGGCCAGACCGCCGTCGGGCATCACGCGCGGGGCCAGCATCGGGTAGCAGGCGTAGGGATCGAAGCCCCACATCATCCGCAGATAGGCCATGCTGCCCAGGATCGGCGCGCCACGGCGTTTGCGGGCGATCATCGCCGTCACGAAGTCGCGGTAGTCCTGCGAGACGAGCAACTCGTAGCGGGGCCAGTTGTTGGCCGATTGCGGCGAGAATGAGAAGAGCATCCCGTGTTCGACGCACAGCTCCAGCACCGACGAGACGTGCGCGAGCGTTTCCGGCGTCACCACACAGTTGACCACCATACGAAAGCCATCCGCCTTTTGGCGCTGCGCCGCCGCGATAACGTTGTCGAGGATCGTCTGCGCCGTGCCCGGCGCGGCGCGGATGGTCTGATCCCACAACGCCGGCGTCGTCGCATCCACGCTCACCATCAGCCGGTCGAGGAGCGGCAGCACGTCCATCCGCCCGTGGAGCAGCGCCGCGTTGGTCAGCAGCGTGATGTGGCGGAAGCGTAGCTCGCGGCGGGCATAGGCCAGCAGCGCCGGCAGGTCGGGGTAAAGCAGCGGCTCCCCGCCGGTGACGATGAGGCTGCTTGTCCCCTGGCGGATGACGGCGAGCAGGCGTTTGGCGTCATCCAGCGGCAGCGGTGCAGGTTGAAGCGCGTTGCGCCGCGCGCCGAAGTCCTCGCAGTAGACGCAGTTGAGGTTGCAGCAGGTTGTGACGCAGTACGCGACCACCAAAGGCCGCATTGGCGTCGCCGCGACGGCCATGCGCGCCAGGTTGAGCGCGTAATTCATCCAGGTGTGGCTCATAGAAGATAGCTCGTTTTTGTCAGCAGATTAAGCAGATGGAGCAGATTTTTTGTTGGCCCGCAATACAATCTGCTTAATCTGCTAAATCTGCTGACGCAAACTAAAAAAAGTCCACACCCGTGATGTTGTCATAGGTGTGGACGGCGCTGCAAGCGCGTATCGCTCAGTCCAGCGGCTCGAAATCGTCCTTGCTGGCGCCGCAATCGGGACATTCCCAATCGTCGGGCAGGTCCTCGAAGGCTGTTCCGGGTTCAATCCCGTTGTCGGGGTCGCCCTCTTCGGGGTCGTAGATGTAACCGCACACTACACACTCGTATTTTTTCATGGCAGTCCTCCTGTAAATAGTCTGGTAGTCTTTAGTTCAGTGGTCGGATAATCATTTCATTCCATTGTGTCGTCATTATATGCGGGTCAAGCTGCGCGTCAAGCGATGATGCGCAGCGGCCATTCGCCTTGTTTGCCGGCGATGTAGGCCGCGCGGTGACGCGCAAATGCCGTATCCAGGCGCGAGAGGGGGATGGCGCGCCCATCGAGCAGCACCGGCGGATCAACAGCGCGCACTTTGGGCAGCGCGAACAAATCGGGATGCGCGGGATCGCGGACGAAATCCACGTCGGGGCGCAGCAGTTTTAGCCAGCGTTGAATGTCGGGCGCGTCGGCAGCGCGGATGCGGTCGAACAGCGCCACATCCGTCCCCGCGAAGTCTGCTTCCACGATGAGACCGCTTTCCAGCGCAGCGCGCAACGCCTGGGCCATCACCGCATACCAGCCCACCTCCTGCACTGAACACCAGCACACGTCGTCCAGGCGGATGAACTGCTCGCCAAGCCAGCGCGCCGCGTCCAGATCATCCACCACGATTTGCCCGGTTCGACCAGACTCACCGCAAGCATCCCAGACGCGCAAGTGCGCCAGCAGCGCGTGCGCGTCGGCGGCGGAAAACGTGCCGATGTCCACCGTCCCGTCGCGCAGGAAGTAATCCAGCCGGTCGGCGCACAGGAGGGGCAGCGGTTGTTCGAGCAGCGCGAAATTCTCCGCGTTGGAGACGTAGCGCCAATCCAGCCCGTGCCGCGCGCAAATCGCCGGAATCTCGGAGTTTTCCAGCATTGCCTCGCGGTGCTCCTCGTGGTAGGTGTGGGCGTGGTTGGGGAAGACGAAGTCCACGACATGGGAGAAGGCCGTGTGCGGGACATCGTGGAGCAGCCCGGCAGCCTGCTCGACCGGGTCCGCGCTGAGCCGGCGCAGCAGCGCCGCCACGCCCAGGCAGTGCTCAAGGCGCGTCGTCGCCCGCTCCGGCTTGATGAAGGCGGTGATGCCGCCCTGGTAAATCGCCGTGAGGCGCTGCACCGCGTCGGCGTGGAGCAGGTCAATGAACAGCGGCTCGGTGAAGGTCACGTCGCCGTAGACGGGGTCGTGAAGGGTGAGGGGGGGCAATGTATGATGCACCAGTGATTCACGGGACGGACGGGCGCACAACATCCCACACAGCTTCGGGATGGTGGGCGACGACTTGCAATAGCACGCGCGCCGGGCCTTCCGGCGCACGGCGGCCCTGTTCCCAATTGCGCAGCGTCTTAACACTGATCCCCAACAGTAGCGCGAATTGTTCCTGCGAGAGGCGATACCCCTCGCGAATGTTCTTGACATCCAGCTTCTCGACCACAAACTGGCGCGATGGCGCAGCTTCACCGCGCAGAATAGCGCCGCCTTCGCGCACACTGGCGACCAATTCGGCAAACAAGTCATCGTTCACGGATAGTCCTCCTCTGACGGGTGAAGACTGAAGTTTCGATGATAAGCATCCGTCACCTTTTGCTACAGTTAATATACGCCAATGGCGTACATTTGTCAAGATAGCGTTTTAACCGCTCAACAGCGCCGCCTCGACTTCCGCCCGCTCTGGCTTGATGAAGGCCGTGATGCCGCCTTGATAGATCGCCGTGAGGCGCTGCACCGCGTCGGCGTGGAGCAGGTCAATGAACAGCGGCTCGGTGAAGGTTACGTCGCCGTAGACGGGGGCGGGGATGGTGATAGGGGGCATTGCTTGCCCTTGAGTATTGTACATGGGTTGCCTTCACGATTTACTGTGACGAGAACTGCACAAACCGCTGCATACTATGCTCATCGCTCACGCCGGCGAAGGCTTCACGCAAAGCGGCATAAGCCTCGCGGGTGATGTAGAGCGGTTTTGCCAGTCCTGCCTCTACAGCAGGTTCGATCTGCTTTTCCCGCAGCGTGAGAGTTTCATTGGCGCGTTCGATAATAGCTGCGCTAACTGTGTCCGTATGCGTGTTACCCAGAAGTCCGTTGAGGATAAGCGCCGTCGTAGATGTGACCCACACTCGAATCAGGTCACTCCCGACTTCCTCGCCCTGCACGCAGAAGTAATAGAGGTTGGGATCGTTCGGCGCCGGCACATCGAAGTAAGGCTGTATTTTCGCGCCTGCACTGGTAGTAATGGAGTAGCGTTTGATGCCAGTTGCGTTCTCGTACACCCACAGATTCTTGCTCGGTTTGCGATTGCCGCTTCTGCGTTCGTGCCATTCTGCCCAATAATCCTCTGGGTTCGGCGGCAACATTTCTGTCTCGAAGTAGAGGAATTCTACCAGGTCGCCTTGCCATAATAGCCAGCCTGTTCGTATATCTGGCGCTTCCTCCAGGGCATTTTCGGCGACTCTCTGCCGCCGTTGCTCGATCAGATCGGCATACTGTTGGAGAATTTCCCGCGCTATTTCTGTTGGATCGCCTTCAGTTGAAGAAATCCTGATTGATCGCGTTGCCGCGGGATGCATCAGCAGCGTTCCGCAATGCTCTTTTATGGATTTGCCTGACCTCACGCAGAGCATTTTGTGCTCCACGCCGAGCGCGCCGTGCATCACATCTATGTGGAGATTGCTCCATCCTTCGTTGGGAATGCCCTTTGCGGCGCAATAGACGTAGGCCCAATCGCCTTCTTCGAATTTGCGCCCCATCATTGTAGCGACTCTGGACGCGAGAAACCGGTGCGCCGCTGTGAATTCGTCTGCCGAAAATGCTGCCAATGTGGCTGGATGTTTCATATCATACACCGCCTTTGACCAACTGATGCGCAAATTCTGACCGGATGACACCGGTGAGAATCTTGCGGAATTCCTCATAACTGACGTCAATCATCTCTTCCGCTTCCAGTCGCTCTTTGAGCCAGAGCGCGTACAGTTTGCGGCTATCTACTTCATCCTGCCGCTCGACGTGCAGGTAGTGAACGACGAAGTCTTCCGGCGTTTGGGCAAGGGCGTTTTTTACAAACGCGCGGATTGCAGCTTTGGTCGCGCCGTTGTTGCGCAAGGTGGGCGCGGCAGAAGTCGCCTGGGCTGCCTTCTGGCAATGGAGCAACAAGTCATAGCCTACCGCGTTAGGCGAGACAAACTGCTTGAAGGTCCCATGTTGCTTGTCGAGCGTTTGCGTGCTTTCGATGCTGAATCCGCTATCGGCCAACGCCTGTTGGATCGCCGCCCAAACTTTGGCCGACGAATTGTGAAACATCACGGTGAGCCAGCGCCCCGGCTTGAGTACGCGCTGCATCTCGCCGAATGCCGCCGCCATGAGGTCTTGGTACTCGCCTAGCGCCTTGCCCTGCACACGGTTTATGATCGCCTCTTTCTCGGTTTGCGTAAAGACGCCGAGCCACGATTCCCACAGGTAGTTCATTTCCGAGTAGTTGATGTTGCCACCAAAGGGCGGATCGGTGAAGATGTAGTCAATCGTATCATCCGGTATGGCGCGCAAGTCGGTCGCGCTCTGTGTGGAGATGCAGAACGGACCGGTCGGCAGTGGATCCCAGGTCGCAAAGTATTTCTGGATTGTCTTGGCCTTGCGCTCGAAGACCTGGAAGACGTTCTGCTCGTTGAAAATCATTGGCACGTTGTAGTTGGCGGTGTTGCTGCTGCCGCCCCAAAAGCGAAATTCGGACAGTTGCGTGACCCGTTGGTAGAGCGAGGTGACGGTATACATCAGCTTCAGCCCCACTTCGGCGTCCGACCAGCGGCGGGCGATGTCCCATAGCCGCGCCATCGCCCGCAGTTGCCGCGTGGTGTACAAAGCGTCAATCGAGGTCAGGCCGTGCGAAATGGGTTGCCGCGTGTTGAGTCCCGGCGGCAGAGCGTCCGTGGGATACCATAGCCCTTCAGGGACGCCTGCGGCATCCAGCGTTTGGAGCAGCGCCAGGTCAGCCGCGTCGGGCGCGGCGGTGGCTTCTCGCCGGTTGGAAGCGCAGCAATCGTAACCCACTTGCACCGGATAGGGCTGCGTGCGGCGCAGGTAGCTTTTTTTCACAGGCCTGCCGCAATGCGGACAATCGAATTCCGCCTTGATTTTGCTTTTGCGCACGTCTGCGTGTTCGTCGCGCGCCACGTCCCACAGCACGAATTCTTTGTGGCAATATTTGCAGAGCAGGCCGTAACTCCACACCAGATAGTTCAGCGGGACGACTTTGCCGCACACGCGACAATGCGTGCTGTACAGGGACAATGCCTCATCCGCCGTGGCTGCGAGGACGGCCTCGAACGCCTCGGTGTAGCGCGCCGCGTCCATCGGCGTGACAAAGTTGAACGCAATGAACGTTGCCGCCGGCGAGAGATCAATGAGAATGGGGATGCGCCCGGTTTGCAACGCCGCCACGCCGGTCATTCCCGAACCGCAGAAGGGGTCGAGCACCAGGCCCCCCGGCGCGGCGTAATGCTCGATCAAGCACGCAATGGCCTGCGGCGGGACTTTGGTGTGATAGGTGTGTGCGTCGTAGACATAGGTGTTCTTCCCCGCTGCCAGCGCTTCGGGCAAGGGTTTGAGCGTGTAATATGCCGGCGGGAGCGCGTGTTGCCGCACAAACGCCGCGAGCGCCTCATTCCGGGTGGGCGAGTACGCCTCCCGTGCGAAGTCGCGGACGGTGCGTGGCGCGGCGCGCAAGTCCAACGGCGTGGGCGGCGGGGTGAGGTCGAAGAGGGGCGGTTGAATACTCAAGTTTTCGCCCTTTGAAAACTATTTGCACTGAGGAATTCTTCTACAGTGTTGAATGAGTTGAAAAATAGAGGAGTTCCTGAGAATGAAAGTGGTGAAACAGGGCCGATAGTCATAAACGAATATTCCCGCGAGGTAGTATCAAATGCTGAGTGTGGGTCGCGGAACAATTGATATAAATCTAAGGCCTTGCTACGTCCTCCCACTAACTCACTCAACGCTTTAAACTCGGTTCCCATTCCTAAACCAAATCCAAAGAAGAAAATTCGTAGTTGTTCCAAGATTTCACGGTGTAAGCTGGAAAGCGTTTGGCTGATGAACATCCATCCAACACCATATTTGCGGGTAGTACGTGCGGCATCAATGAGAATACCACGAACAGCTTTTTTCTCATCGCGTCCAGGGTCTTCGCGTGGAGCTAATCGGTGCGCTTCATCAAGCAATACCAAAGTATTCAGGCTGCGATTATTTTGATAGGCGTGCTCAGCCGTTGTACGTATACCTTCAAGTAATCGTTTGATAACTAGAGCTTGAATGGTTTCGTTCCAAAATAGCGGGACAGACTTATTTTCTTGTGAGTGTTGATTATCACTAAACAGAGGCAAAGCCTGAGATGTAGATTGAGTCATTTGCGCTGATTCCACTGATAAATCTACTACAACTAAAGGGCGCTGATCCGCATCAAGCTTAAAAAGATCGTAAAGTACTTGCTCTACCTTACGCGCCCCCTTACGGTCTTCACGAAACAGTTGCGTTACTGGAAGCCAATACGATGTGTAAAATAAATCGGGTTTGGCTTCAGCATAAACAGCTTGGAATCGTGCTCTTGAATTGTCACTTCGATAAAATATCTTTTGGACAGTTTCATTACCTAACAGTCCCCAAGCTTTGTTAAAAGATTCACGTGTGTACAAATCTTTAAGCGTTACATTGGCTCGCTGAAGTTTATCTGATAAAGCCCCCGCAGCCAGATCGCGGTTTTCACCTTTGGGGAAACTCAATTGTTCAAAAAAAGGTGATTCGCTAAGAATTTGAGTGAATAATTCCCAACGATCCAAAACTAAGTCTTGCACACTATAAGTTCGTGTTGGTTTGCCATAGCGCACAACAATTTGTTGTGTAGGCAAATGAAATTCTCCGGGAACTTGTTCGCCTTTTACTTCTTTGGCAAATTCACCTTGGGGATCAATCACCAGTAATGCCATCTTGGGATAACGAGCATAGGCAAGCAAGATCATTTTGGCGAGTACAGATTTACCTGACCCAGTCTTGCCAAAAATGCCAAGATGATAAGCCTCTCCGGCGCCTTGTGGCCCAGTGTCGAAATGTTTGAACCACAATGGCAATAGAGGACGGGAACCGTACACATGCCCCAGGTAGAATAACTGCTCACGATAGGGTGAAAGCAATTCTTGAAGCACCGCATCATCGGCTAAATGTACCGGCGTTCCGGTTGAGGGTACTGTGCCAAGAATACTGGGACGATAGCCTTCAGTATTGGCAGAGAAGACTGCGCTGATAATCATTTCTCCAGCATGAGTATCCTGGCGCTCACTGACTGTGTCAATCTTGCCGCGTTGTCGGATTAAGCTACGCATCGTTGGGTCTTCGTGCCATACATTGCGAAGAGTGATCTCAGTAATTTGCCCCATTGCATAGTGTGGCAACCCATCTTGCAAATAGCGGAAAAGCGCCAATTCACCCACCAGTTTTTTATTGACAGCACTGGCAAGGATATCCAGGGCCAGTTCTGTAGTGGATGAGGGAGAGCCGATAACACCGACGCGCTCTGCAGCATCAATCAATTGTTTCAAATCTTGTTTTTGCATTGTTTATACTCCTGATTCGGTGCGATAACCATGCAATCCTAACAGAACTTCTTCAAGATTGCCTGTATAGGCTTCGGCTATCCGTTGACTGGTCACTTGCCGGAAGGTGGGGATAGCCTTAGGTAGATGCTTGACCATCCGATCAGCCATATACAATGGATAGGGTTCTAGAACTGCAGGTGCGCCACATTGATGTCGAATACCGTGTAGAACAATTGCGAGGCGTGCGGGATTTTCCGTAACTGCGCGCCCCATTTCTAAACGTAATGCTGGCAACCAAGGATAAGGTCGATAGTAAAGCACCTGAATTTCTTGCAGATAGGCTATGATCTGATGGTTAATTGATTCAGCAACTTTCCGAAGTTCTGTTGATAATGGTTCGACATTCAAATGCCATCGTGAGGGAGGTTGTTCTAATGTTTGGGGGCAAGTAAATTCACCGGGTTCTAACAACAAACTTAACAATCCGCGATCATCATAGGTGTCTGGCCAAAGCAATTCACGGCCAATTTCACGTCGAGTAGTATATTTAGGCATCGCCAACCAACAACGATCACTGCGACTAGATGAAAGAATTGATCTATAGGCAGTAAGGTACTCAATTATATGTGCATGTAGATGCTTCGTAACCTGTAAATTGGGTGCCTCTTTCGTTTTATTCAATGCCTGGTTAAAGAAAATGAGGGGTGTGGTCAAAGAACCATCTAGGAAAACCACATCATGAGGCGCATTAAGAGCCAAAACCGATTCCATTCCTATCATCAATGCTCGTAAAATTGTCCCGGTCTCATTTTCGTGCGCTTCGGTCTCAATGTATAACTGATGACGTGGTTCAGGCCAGTGACGAGTTTCAGACGGCGGCGTTAATCCTTCTACCGCGACAGCAGCAGCGGCTACCAAATCGGTAGCTAACAACCGCTCTACTGCATAAGAGCCATCTACTCCGCAAGTTGTTGGAATCGGCACGTAAGCTAAATCAGAATCACGGCGCAGTAACTCACCATCTACTAGTTGTCTGCGCCATTTTTGCCGATTTGCACGCACATGCTCAAAATCATGCAGTAACTCGGTGCTTAAATCAGTAGTACGCTGGAGAATCTCATCTACTAGCGCTGCAGGCAATTCCGCAAACGGGTTCTCACTCACATTTTCTGTCATTGGCGCATTGAACCTCCTCGTCTAGCAATAGTAGTTTAGTGATTTCTGCATTATCCCAAGTTGCCCATCCGTCTACTCGTTGTGCTCTAGGTAATAACCATCGTTCACGCCAATAATTGGCCAAATTAGCGAAAGGTAGCTCGCGGTATTTTGGCTCAGTAGTTTGTCCTTCCATATAAGATTCCAGATTATCCACTAAGCGGAATAGAAAAACCTCGCGTTTGACGCCATTACGCAGAAAGTCATTCTCGAAACCCAGAATATCTAGAGCGCGGCGAATGGTCTGCCATTTACGGCGTGGCCCCGTACCAAACCCCCCCCGGGTTGAAATGCCACGTTCTTCCAAAAATTCACGGAAAAGAGGATAAAGCTCCATTAAGTGAAAACTACCATAGCCTTCAGTGTAGCCAATGGATTCTGCAATTTGTATATCATGATAACGCAAACGGTTATAAATGCTGCTACGTCCAAAAGCGCTGGTCGTTGTCAGTGCGACTAAATGAGCAGGCAGGATGCTTTTTTCCATTTCTGTTACACGTCCAGCGTACTTGCGACGGTAAGCCTCACGGATCTCATTTGATGCTGCCGCTAACCCTATCAATTTGCCACCTAGTAAACGATTGTAAGGTGGTACTGCACCCAATGTTTGGATATCCATTGTTTGATTGACCAGTTCCTCTTTGCGACGGCGTGGTTGAGGATAACTAAATAATCGGTCGCGCGCAGGAAAACCGATTGGCGGTGACTGTAATGCTAACACACCTATAAGTTTGTTATTAGCCTCATCCATAATTAGGAACCGTAATCGCCGTCCATAACCTTGCGAAAAAGGCAATGCCCAAAGTAGTCGCGCCACACGGAACAAATCATGTTGGGTAGAAGAAGTAACTTCTACCAATACAGGATGAATACGTTGAGGATCAATCTCGCTGCCATGCGCAAAATAAGGTAGGAATTGTGATAGATGTTGTCTCAACCAAGCTTGCCGTCGTACCAATTCTATGTGGCGAGCTGGTTCATGGAGTTGACGTACTATTGCCTTGTCATCACTAGGAAGTAAGAGAATGTCCCCCTGATTTACAAATCCCAGGGCATCTAGTCGTTCTAAAACTAGACGATGTAATTCATCGACTTCTATTGTAGGCTTCAGAACGTTTTCTATATCACTCATCGGACGCACAATCTTCTTTGACTCTCTATCATCTTGTCTTCGTTTTATTTGAATAATATAGTTTGATACGTCACATTCGGATCATTCGGCGCGCCGTTACGATGTAGCCGTCCCTGCGCCACCAACCGCGAGAGATACGCCTCAGTCAAATAACGTGGGCTGCGTTGTACCAAGCGGCCCAATTCGCGGGCTTTGCGTGGGCGTTCGGCGCACAATCCAACCAGCACATCATCCATTTCTGTTTGCGATAAACGTTTCTCTTCCGCTAACACTCTGAGGAGTTCCTGGATTATCGGTGTCACACTCTGACAAGTACTCTGAGGAGTCGTATCAGGAGTTCCCTCAGAACTTGCCAGCATATAATACACCCCTGGCCCACGCCGTTGCTCGGAACGCTGGAGGAGTCCAGCCGCTTCGAGTTGTGTCAAGGCGCGGCTGGCGGCAAGGGTATCCACGCGGTTGAGGCTACGATAGGCGGCGTTATCTACCCGCCCGATTTTGCGTGCGTAGACGAGGGCCTTTTGCGCATCGGCATCCAGATCGTCGGTGTGATACTGCGCCAGCCATGCCAGGTCGCTCTCATCCATAAAATGATGCCGGTAGAAAATGGCGCAGAAACTGCGATCCTGGGCGTCACTCTCGAAGGTGGGCGGTGTCAGGCCCAGGATTTCCATTGCCTCTTGCATCGCGCGAATGCCGGTGCCTTTGCGCTCGACCCAGCCGATGTCGTAGAACATCTCGGCGATGCGTGGGTTGCGCAGCTCGGAGCCGGGATCGCCCAGGCGGTCGGGGTCTTTGAGTGACGCACCGGGGTTCTCGATTTCCAAACGGTCGGCAAAGCGGCGGATTTGTGTGGGGCGGTGAATGCGGTAATCCTGGTGCATCAGCACATTATGCAATGCTTCACGCAAGGCCACCGTCATCGGGTCTGCCATTCGCTGCGCCTCGCCGGGCGTGAGGGCAAACCGCTCCGGGATTTCCTGCCGCAAGACGCGCAGCACATCGCGCGCCAGTTCGAGCAGCGGCCCCTGGAAAGTGCGCGCTGCACCGCGTTCGGTGGGTGAGCTAACCCATTGTACGCCCTCAATTTCGATCACATCCATCAGAAAGGCCGGAAAGCAGCGACGGATGAGTTCTGGCGTACCAAAGAGCAACACACCGGCCAACGTTGGCTGCCAGCGGTCGCCATCACGGATCAATGCGCCGTAGGCTTCCAGCAGCGCATCGTCATCGTAGCCGAGGACGCGGCTGGTGGGGTCCTGGATCCTGAGCAATTGCCGGAAAGCGCGAATCTGCGCCGGGTTGAGTTCGTCGCGGCGCGCCAGCGATACGGGGGTCATATCGGGGCTAATAAGCGCGCGATCCTGAAAGAAGCGCGCCAGATCGTCTTCGGTGCATGGCATATCCTCGCCGCCCACGCGCCGGTAGTAGCCTTTATCCAGGCCGGCCTTGCGGACGTAAACAGGTTTTTGATAACGTAGCGCCTCCGGGATATAAATGCTCAA
Organism: Anaerolineae bacterium; assembly: GCA_034433375.1. GTDB lineage: Bacteria > Chloroflexota > Anaerolineae > B4-G1 > SLSP01 > DSWT01. The sequence goes on from DAOUAQ010000024.1 coordinate 11,891, forward strand.
AACCACGCGCGACTCCCCGGCCACGGGAACCTGGTGTGCCTGGATGAGCGCGGTAATCGGCATGTTGAGCACATCCCGCAACCCAGTCGCCAAATCGTGCTGTTGCTTCTCTACTTCGAGTACCCCGACGACCTCGAAATGGCCCCGACGTTCGGCCACGCCGAGCAGGATTGTTCCGCCTGCCGTATTGGCAAAGGCCGAGATCGTCTCCCACACATCTTTGGGTAACTGCCAATAGCTCTCTTTGCACTCTATCTGGACCGTTTCACCCAGGAGATTCAGGTCGCGCAGCAGTACGTCTACTGAAGCATATTCTAGCATTACAAGCTCCCCACTGTTTTCAACAATTCCTCCACCGTCCGCCGCGCCCCGCTATCTGCCGACGGCGTGCCCGCGAGCAGCCCCAAATGTTGGTGCAGCGCCAGCGACAGGCGCGGCTCGTTATCCAGCCACCGCAGCAGGAAGGCATCCTTTTGCAATCCCTCACCCCGCCAAATCCACATACTCCGCCCGGATGAGCGCCTCGTCCGGCACCTTGAGCGCCCGCAGCAGTTCACCGATCAACGCGGCCTTGCGCTCCGCGTCCTGGCGCGACCAGGTGCGGCTCTTGATTTCCAGGAACGAGCCGCCGTTCTCCGGCTTGATGATTTCATCCAGGTTGAGCGAAAAATCGGTGCCGCCGTAGCGGATGTGGTAGCGGCGGCGCGTCTTATGCACTTCGATCACGCGATCCGGCTTGAAGTACTCGTGGTAGAAGCGCCGGCTGCGCGTCGCCGCCGCGTCGAACCGCGCGCGGGAGAGCAAGATGGAGTGCGCGTACTCGCGTTCCTTCGCCATCGTCGTCAGGGTGAGGCGGTAGATCACGTCAATGAGTTCGCCCGAGTCGAGATGCCGCACTTCATCCTCGCGGTAGCGCAGGCGACTCTCCTCTTGATCGTTGAAGATGAAATAAGTGTCGTACTGTGTGCGCTGCGAGCCACGCAGGAAGGTGATCTCCGGGGAGGCGTGCAGCCGCAGTTTCAGCGCCAGTGAATCGTCGCTGCGCACCTTCACCTGCACCTCGAAGGCTTTGTCTTGCGCCACGCCGCCGATGGCAACGAGTTTGCTCAACACGCTCTCCTCGCGGCGGATCAAGAACATGTCAATTTTTTGCGCCAGCGCGGTGGTTTCTTCGCGCAATGCTTCGATATCCACCGTGAGCAAACGCCGGTCGCGCATCAACCACGCGCCGTTTACCAGCACGTTTTGCACGTCTTCCTGATTCATCGCGTAGGCCAGCCGTCCGTAAAGGCTGTCGGCAAAATGGCGGAAGTAGGGCATGTGACGCGCGTTGTCCATCGAAATCGTGATCAGGTCGGCGCGCTTGCCTGGTTCGAGCGAGCCGGTCAGGTGTTCGATGTGCATCGCGCGCGCGCCCATAATCGTCGCCATCTCGATGACTTGCCGCGCGGGCAAGACGGTGGGGTTCATCACGGCGACTTTGGCGAGGAAACTCGCCAGGCGCATCTCCTCAATCATGTCCAGGTCGTTGTTGCTCGCCGCGCCGTCGGTGCCGATACCCACGTTGATACCCATCTCCAGCATCTTCGCCACCGGCGCGATGCCGCTGGAGAGCTTCATATTGCTGCTCGGATTGTGGGCCACGCCGACATTGTAGTGTTGCAGCGTGCGCATCTCTCCCTCGTCCAGGTGGACGCAATGCGCGGCGGTTGTCTTCGCCTCAAAGACGCCTAGCTTTTTCAGCCATGCCACCGGCGGGATGCCGTACTCTTTGCGGTGGTCAACGACTTCTTGCGCCGTCTCGGCAACGTGGATGTGCAACGGCGCGTCATACTCCAGCGCCAACGTGACGGCATCTTCCAGCAAATCCGGCGTGACGGTGTACGGCGCGTGCGGCGCAATCGCCGGGATGATGAGGGGGTGGCCCTTCCAGCGCATCACGTAATCGCGGGTGCGCGCTAACCCTTCCTCATAGCTGCCGGCGTCCGGCGTGGGAAATTTGAGCAGGCTCTGCGCGCATACCGCTCGCATTCCGGCCTGCACCGCCGCATCGGCGACGGCCTCCTCGAAGTAGTACATATCCATAAAAGTCGTCGTGCCAGACCGGATCATCTCCGCTGCTGCCAACTGTGTGCCCATCCAGCAGAAATTTGCGTTGACGAAGTTGCCTTCGACCGGCATCATGTAACCCATCAGCCACACATCCAGCCGCAAATCATCCACCAGCGCGCGCAGCAGTGTCATCGGCGCGTGGCCGTGCGTGTTGACGAATCCCGGCATCACGACGGCGTTCCCCAGGTCCAGGCGTTCTTTGGCGGCGTAGGCAGCAGCCAACGTCTCGCGGGGGCCGACCGTCACGATACTGTCGCCAGTCACCGCGACCGCGCCGGGGGCATAGATGTCATACGTGGGGTTCATCGTCACCACGAAGTCTGCTGTTATCAGCTTGTCAACATTGTTTTTCAGTTCGTGGTTGAGCATAAGCACCTCCTGGCTTGAACTGCAAAGGTCGTCAAAACTCTCGCGGGTTAACGTTTGATCCATCATAGCACAGAATTGGGATAGCTTCAAATAACAATTCTGGTATAATGCGCAGCGGAGGTGACGCTATGGCCGTTGAGATGACCGTGCGAGAACAAATCCTGATGCGTCTGGTGGAAGTCATTGATCCCGAAACCGGCATTGATGTGCTGCGTATGCGCCTGGTGGAAGATTTGGCCGTTGACGAGCACACGGGGATCGTTTCTTACACCTTCCGCCCTTCGTCGCCGTTGTGCCCCATCGCGCACAGCCTGGCAGTGGATATCAAGCGCGCCGTCGCCTCGGTGGGCGGCGTGACGAGTCAGCGCATTACGGTCGCGGGATACGTCAAGGCGTGCGAATTGACCGAATTGATCAATCAAGATGAGGCGTGATCGGTTATTGTTGATCAGGAATCGGTAATTGGTAATCCGTAACCAGTTACCCATAGCTGATTACCAGTTACTTGTTACTCTTTACTCGTTACTCGTTACCAACAACTGAGGTGAAGGATGCCGATTTACGAATACAGTTGCCAGCAATGTGGTACGCGCTTCGATGCGCGCCGTGCGATGAAAGACGCCGATGCGCCGATTGCCTGCCCCTCTTGTGGCGCGAATAGAGCCAAGCGGGGGTTGTCGTTATTCTTCGCGTCCAGCAGCGGCAGCGGCGCGCTCAAGGGCGCGGGCGGGGAAAGCTCATGCGCGTCGTGTAGCAGCAGTTCGTGCGCGTCGTGCAGAGGGCATTAGCCAACAAAAAACCGGGGTTCTTCAAGAACCCCGGTTTTTTTCCTGCTATAGACGGGGTGAAGCCCCAAGTTTTTGTTACTTTACAGTTTCTAACAACTTACTTACTTCCATCTTTTATGGAAGATGGCTTATGTTGGTTTACAGTAGGTTGAGATTTCTTACAACTTTCTGCTTGTCAATTTCCCGGTATAACTTCTACCTTTTCATTGACTTACGGTTTCTTTCTTCTCCAATTGGACGAAGATTTCCGCCGCTTACCAACTTCAGCTTGTTTTTCGGTTGTTTTCCCCTGTTTAGTAACTTTTTCCCTTGGGGCTTCAAGTAATTATAGTATAGGGTAGTTTTTCACGTTTGTCAAGTATTTTTGGTTAGAATTGAGTATATTCTTTTAGATACACATTTTGATGCTTGTCATTATTCCTTGAGGACGATGGCCTCCAAAGCCAGCCGTGTCTCGCGTGTACCGGGAACCTGCGTCGTCTGTTCAAGGATCTCCAAACGGCGGATGACGATCCGCAGCACGGCGGGATTGACAGCGTGCAGTTCTTCGATCAGCGCGAGCCACTGCGCGCGCACGGCCTCGGTAGGGTACGTGTAGAGCGCAATCGCCATGCGCGCAGGATGAGTGCGTCCGGGGCGAAATTCGAGCAGCTCCCCATAAGCGCCGGCGGCGATGATGAAGTAGAACGATAGCAACGGCTCCACCAGGCGTTGGAGTTTTTCCCATACCGGCTCCGTCTCCTTCGCCAGCGCAAAGAACGAAAGATAGTAATTCTTGGCCTGGTTGTACTCCGCGCGGAAGTAATACAGGCCCGCGCTCGCCGCGCAATAGCTGGCTAAGTACCACTCCAATTCCAGGCGGTTGGCGCCCTGCACCCCGCGCCGCATCAGGTCGCACACCATCCGCGCCGCCTGGATGAAGTACTCCCGCGCCTTCTCAAAGTCCGTCATGCGAATTTGCAGCCCCTCCTGGTTCAACTGCGCCGCCCGTTCGAGCGACAGCGGGCCTTCCAATTTCACTTTTTCCAACGCTTGCAAAATGGGCAGGAGTTGCGGCACATCGTTGAGATAACAAGCGCCCTCGCTGAGCGGTACCTGAGCTTTGCGCGCCGATTCGACCGTCGCGGCCCACGCTTGCCGGGCTAACGTCATCAGCCGCACCACGCGCGCGCGTTGATCCAGCGTCCCAAAGAGCAATTGCGCCAGCAGATCGGGTTTCAATTCCAGGTTATTCTGGAGCATCACCGCCAAATAGGCGCTTTCGCTGCGATCAATGAAATCCTGAGCTTGCAAGCCGGTCTTGAGGGTCAAAGTATCAAGCTGCCAGGATTGCGGGCGCGTGGTAAGCACATCGGCGTATTTGATTAGCTTGGCGACTTCCTGGACTTCTTCGCGCGAGCGGAGGACGTTCTCCATGTCGTATTTCGCTTTCAGGTGGATGACCGCCTGAGCAAACGTGTGAACGCCAGCTGATTCAGAGAGCAGCGTGTACAAGTCCAGCAGAATGTCGGCGCGCGTGTGCGGATCCAACAGGCGCAACCCGGCGCTGCTCAAGGAGACGCGGTACTGCAACAGTTCATCTTCCGTAGTCGAAAGAGCGGCATGTGATTTGAGGGATACCCACAAAATTTGATCGCGCACATCCACCTTCACCAGATCGGACTGCGCCTCCACGAAGCTGCGGAATTGCGGGTAGCCCAGGTCCGCCTCGCTGAAGGTGGGATCCATTTTGAGCATCATCATCTTCAATTGGCTGCCGTTGACGGCGTTGCCTTCGACCTGCGGCAACATCACGCGCATCACGTCGAGCAGCAGTTGACGCGCCTTCTCCAGGCGATACACTGAGGTGCGGGTGTCTTCGATGAGCGTGTCGTAAAGGACAAAATGATCGCACGCCTTGACCAATACTTCGCTGGTGGATTGGCGCAGACCCACCCCCACCACCGTCTTGCCGTAGGCGCGCAACTTGCGGGCCACCGCGCTGAAGTCGCTGTCGCCGGTGACGAGCACAAAGTTCTCGATTTCCGGGTGGGTGAAGGCCGTTTCCAGCGCATCCACCACCATCTGGATGTCGGCGGCGTTCTTGCGCTGGCGCGAGCTATAGCGGAACAATTGCGTCAGCTCGATGGCGTGCTCGATCAAATCTTGCTGATACTGCTCGAAGCCAGTCCAATCGCAGTAAGCGCGGCGGATGACGATGCGCCCCCACTGCTCGGCGACGTTCATAATCAGCCCCAGATCGCACTTCCCGTACAGGTCCTCCGCCGAAATGGCGACATTCTCGAAATCAATAAAAATCGCAACTTGCGGTTCTTCCATGCTCAATCCTCCACGAATGTGAATGGGAGCGTGGAGTAAGGAGTATGGAGTATGAAGTAAGGGGGATTTGCTTCCCCCTACTCCATACTTCTTACTCCATACTTCCTGCTATTTGCGCCGCGCGCCTACCGATCTCCACCGCGTAATTCGTGCCCCGATCCCACGGGTAGACCTGGCTCATGTTCGCCATAGTCAGGTTGGGGATAGGCGTTTGGATAGGCGGGATGTTTTGCGAGTGGTTGAGGAAGGGTACAGGCTGCGCGTAGATTTCGCTGAACTTCCAGTATTTGCGGATCCAGGAACGCTCAAAAGCCGGGTTGAGACGCCGGATGGCGGGAATAAAGGCCTCCAGCAGCGCCTCCGGCTCCATATCGAAATAAGGATGGCCCGGCGCGAGGTAGTCGCCGCAGTAGATGAGATGGTCGCCGCCGTAATGCTGTCTGTCAATGTAGTTGGTGTGCTCGACGAAGGCCAGGAAGGGGAAGCCTTCGCGTTTGGGGATATTGATCCAGTAGTGCTCGCGGGTGATGGGCTGCTTGAGCGCCAGCACCATCACCACTGCCCCCATGGATTTGAGCTTGTCCAGCCCGGCGGTGTACGATGCCGGCAGGGCGGGCGCGCGCTCCTTGAGCATCTGCGGCGAGCACGTCGCCAGCACGCGGTCGTGGAGAGGAGCTTCGTCGCGCAGTTCCAGGCGGATGCGCCCATCTGTCTCAGGGCGGACGCCGCGCACGTGCGAGTCCAGGCGCACGTCGCCGCCAAGCGCGCGGACTTTGTCCGCCAGCGCATCCACGAAACCCTGAAATCCGCCGACGAAGTAGCCGAGTTTGGGACTGCGCGCCACGATCCGCGCCCAGAACCAGGCCATGTTGACCTGCCGGTAGTCATCGCCGAACTTGCCTTCGAGCAATGGTTGCCAGAACGCCTCGTAAGCGCGCGCGCCGACAGCTCGTGTGAGCCAGGCGTCCGCCGTCGCCTGCTCCAACGGCTGCCAGCGCTGGCTGTAGCGGATATAGGCCGTCGCCAGCCCGACGCGAAACCGCGCCAGCAGCGGGATCGGCCTGAAGGCCAGCACGCGCAGCGCCGTCGCCGCCAGGTCGCCCAGGTTGGCGAGCTGTTTGCCGAGCGGCAGCTTCTCCATCCACGGGCCAAACATCGGCTTGTTGATGGGGTACAATCGCCCATCTTTGTAGATGGACGTCACCGGGCTGGGGAAGAAGAGCCGGTCGCCGATGCCGATTTCGTTGACGAGGCCGATGATGTCCCGATCTCCGGCAAAAATGTGATGGTAGAAGCGTTCCAGCGGCCAATCCCAGGCGTCGTCCTTGAATCCCGCCGCCAGCCCGCCGGCGTAGGGGCGCGCCTCGTAGACGGTCACGCGCTGCCCGGCCTTGAGCAGATCGTAGGCGGCGCTCAGGCCGGTCACGCCCGCGCCGATGATGCCGATGTTCAGTGGCCCAGTATTCGCCATAGGGGTCTCCCTGATCGTCTTGTCGTCGTTAGTCTGATGGTCTGAGCGCCAGCGATTTTCCTGGCGATTCATCATTGTAAGTATACCACCGAACAATGCTTATGAAAAAACCGGAACTTTGTGCAAGTTCCGGTTTTTCTGTTTACCGCTTTTCCCACGCGGGGTGCTCGCCGGTGTGCTCCAAGATGCGCTTATCCGCGTTGAAGCGGAACAGCGGCTTGAGCTTGTAGCGCAGGTCGCCTTCCAGCCCGGCCAATTCCACAAACTGTATGAATTTGCGCGAACCATCGGGCATGTGCTCCTGGTACGTGATGAGCTGTATCGCCGAGGCAATCAACCGGCGAATCTCCGCTAACCCCAATCCCAGGTTCGCCATCAGGCAGAAGGTTTCCAGCCGTGACAGGGCGTCTTCGGGGCTGGTGGCGTGGATGACGGTGATCGCGTTGTAACCGGTGCTCATCACCTGCAGAGCGCGCATCGCTTCGCCGCCCGACATTTCGCCGACGATCAACCAATCCGGGCGCATCTGCGCGGCGGTCTTGAGCAGGTCGGCCAACGTGAGATTCGCCGGGCCGCCGGCTTCCAGCCAGACGCGGTGAGGATGGTCAATGCGCATCTCGTGCCGCTGCTCGACGACGACGAGGCGCTTGTCGGTAGGGATCATCTCGGCCAGCATGTTGGCGACGGTGACTTTCCCGGCGGCCGGCCCGCCGGCCACCAGGACGTTGACGCCCGTGTGGATGGCGTTGCGGAGAAAATCGCGCGCTTCCGCTGTGACTGAACCATACTCGATCAGTTGCTCCCACGTCATCTTGTGAGGAAAAGGCTTGCGGATGACCAGCGTTGGTCCATTCAACGCGGTTGGCGGGACGACGGCGACCAGTCGCGCGTCATCGGGCAGGCGCATCTCGCCGATAGGCCGCTCTGGGCTGAGCGTGATGCCGACCAACGCCAGCATACTGTCAATGACGGCGCGGAGCGCTTCAGCGGAGTCAAAGCGCACATCCGTCGCCTCCAGTTGGCGTTGACGTTCCACGTACACCATGTCGGGCGCGTCCACCATAATTTCGAGCACGTCTGGGTCAACATACAACGGGGCCAATGGCCCTAACGCGGTGAGAACCTCTTGTGTTTCCATACCATACCTCCTTTGCTGACTGCTGAAAGCTGACTGCTGAAAGCTGATCGCTGCTTCCAGATTTGCCCTCAGCATAGCACAAACGCGCGCCGGATACATCCGCCATGACCACAGGGAGCACCCTGTCAAAATCCACAGCGATACAGTTGTAGAACAAGCTGACAGCTTGCTGCTCATTCGCTGAAATCGTTAGCGAAATCGTGAATTTGCTGGTACACTCAGGGGATGACTACCACTGAGTTGACCATCAAGAGTGAACGGATTGACGATTTTGTGCTGTTGCTCGAAATCATGAAACGTCTGGGCTTTCCCGCGATTTTGGATCGCCATCTGACCCGTCATGGCTTACAACAAGGGCTGAGTTGGGGCTGGCTGACCGCCATCTGGTTGATGCACATTGTGTCGCAAGGCGATCATCGCAAGCTGACGGTGCGCGGTCAAGCATCTTGAATTCGGAATGAAAAAGAAAAATGCAAACGTATCATGATCTTGCCTATGTAACCAATGCGCGTTCTCCTCAAAAACTCGATCTTTTCATCCCAGATGTAGGGAAAAAATGGCCGCTCATCATTTGGGTTCATGGGGGCGGCTTTCGCACGGGAAGCAAAAAAGATCACGTTCCACTTGAGTATGTTGAGCGCGGTTTTGCCGTCGCCAGTCTCAATTATCGCCTCAGTAAACAAGCTATCTTTCCAGCTCAGATTGAAGATGTCAAAGCGGCTGTACGTTGGTTACGCGCGAATGCCAAGAAATATCGTCTCGATCCCAACCGCTTTGGGGCCTGGGGGGAATCTTCTGGCGGTCACTTGGTCGCCATGCTGGGTCTGACAGGCAATACAAACACTTTTGACGTGGGTGAGCACTTGGAGATTTCCAGCCAGGTGCAGGCAGTCGCTGATCATTTTGGCCCGACCGATTTTCTACAGATGGATACACAACGGCTGCCGGGAGGAATGGTTCATGATCCTCCCGATTCGCCTGAATCAGAATTGATTGGCGGAGCCATTCAAACGCATAAAGATCGCGTAGCCAGAGCAAACCCAATCACTTATGTGACCAGGGATGCGCCGCCGTTTTTGATTGTGCATGGTGACCGTGACCCGCTGGTGCCCTACCAACAAAGTGTTATCTTGTATGATGCCTTGGTTGCTCATGGCGTCCCCGTCTCTTTTTATACGGTCACCGGTGAAGGGCATGGTCATTTCAAAGATCCAAAGGTAGCTGAAATTACGCTGAAATTCTTTGAACAGCACTTGAAGTCTGTCCATTGAAATGAGAGCGCAGCCCAACATCACATTCACTTGACCTTGCCTGGCTTGGAGGGTATGCGGCGCGAAAAGCTAGAAGCTGAGGTCGTTTCTGACCACCACCGGCAAATAGACGTGCGCCGCCAACGCGCGCCACTCGTAAGCGCCGATGTCGGGGTGGGCATCGCGCGCGCCCCCGGTGAAGTCGTCGGCGGGCGCGCCCTCCGTCGTCCCGTGGTTGATGGCGGGGCTGTCGGCGCGCAGGTGCGCGTCGAAGGTGTCAATGCCGCTATCCACGAGGCCCGGCGCGACGGCGCACAGGCTGTGGTCGGGGCAAGGGGCAGGCATCGCCTTCACGCCGGCGATGATCGCGTACTTGATGCTGATGGGATCGTGGGGAAAACCTTCGGTCCACGAGAGGCACGTTTGTTCGCCGGGTGACAGGAAATCGGGGTGGCCCTGGAAGATGGCGTTACGCAGCGTCACCGACTCTGAACCGTCGCAGCCCGCGTCGCACCCGGCGATGACCAGGCAATCGCCCTCGCTCGCCAGCGTGGTGTTGGTTACAGTGACGTGGTTGCCGGGGAAGAGGTGCAGCGAGAGGGCGTTCCCGGCGGCGCGGCAGTCATCCACGTTGTAGGTGAACGGCTGCCCGCTGAAGTAGCCGCAGTTCCCCACGATGATGCTGTTTTCGATGCTGGCCGGCCCGCTGGTCTTGATCTGGTTGCCGGCGTTGCCTTCCGCCAGTGTGCGCCGGATGGCGATGGATGCCGCCCCCCGCGCGTACAGCAGGTCCAGGCCGTCCGAGGTGTTGTAGCGGAACACCGAGTCTTCGATGATCCACCGCCCCTCGGTGTACCCCGTGCCCACACCGTCGCCGTAACCGCCGGCCGTCTGCGCCCAACAGCCGGTTGGCGCGCCCTCCGGATAAGTCTCGGCGCAGCCGTTCCACTCCACCGTCCAGCGGCGGAAGCGCAGCACGCCGGCGTTGCTGTCGTCGCCGTCAATGTCGCCGTCCCAACCTACCCACCCGTTGGTCGCCAGGCGCACGTCTTCGATCAGCCAGTCGGTGATCCGCCCGGCGCGCACGCCCGCCGAGGCCAGACCGTGGATGTTCAGGCGGCGGAGGGTGACGTTGGCGGCATCCTCCGCGTACAGGCCGGTCGCGGCCCACGCGCCAAAGGGATAGGTTTCGCGCTGGCAGGTGAGGGGCGATCCGCCATCCGCAGCGGCGTGATCTTCCACACAGCTTGAATGGTCGGTGATCTCCAGACAGGCGACCTCAACGTTGCTCGCGCCGGTGAGGTCGAGGATGAAGTTGGCGCGCTCCGTTCCCCACAGTGCCGGCGGATGGGGGCAGCCGGCGTCCCAGCCGGCGCCCAGGATGCGCGTGGGCTGCGCCGGGGTCGGTCCGCCGGGGATGGGCGGCATGTGGCAGTCCCAGGCATACTCCGCCTCGCACACGTCGGCGCCGGGCGCGCCGTAGCCCATGCGGTAGCTGCCGGCCGCAATGATGAGCGTATCCCCGCCCGCGATGCGCGGCGTATCCCCTGGCGGGAGCGCGCGGAAAGGATGATCCCACGCGCAGGCCTGGTTTGTGCCGCTGCCGGGATAGGGGGCGTCCGCCAGGCCGGTACACTGTTCCGCCGCGCCGCCATCGGGACGCACGTAGTAGGTGCGCGGCGTCGCCGCCGGAGCGCCGGATGGGGATGTCGCGGGAGGTTCCCAAGGGGACGGTGCGGCGGATTGCGCGCACATCGTCATCCACACAAAGGCGCTACCAAAGATCACAACGGTTATTGCGCGACGCCAGTTCATAAAGCCCTCCCTGGAAAATAGTCTGGCAGTCTTTAGTCCAGTAGTCGGAGCGGCACACGGGATGGGTGTAGACGTTGGTGAGAAGGTTACCCTCAGTATAGCACAAAACGGTTGCAGGTTTCCCTCTTTATCCTATACTGCCTTTGACGCGCATCCCAATCAGCGCGCGCTCCACGATCCGTTCAATGCGTCGCAGTTCGCTCAGGACTTACACGCCATTGGTCGTGGAAAAGTCATTGGACGCAGATTTACGCTGATTTTCGCAGATAATGAAGGAAAATCTGCGCCCAATCTCAAGGCACTGCGTAAGCCCTATACTATGATTCGTGCGCTCTATGCTGAAATGTTAGGCCCGGAGGTTCTGTCATCATGAAAAACATGCGACACACACGCAGATGGCTGACTGTGGTAGTCGTTCTGCTGATCGGCGCGCTGAGCAGCAGCGCTTGCGCTTCGCGCGCGGCCACGCCGGCAGCGTCCCCGGCGACGCGCACACTCACCAGCCTTGAAAAAATCGCCGATCACCCGCTGTACGTGATGCGCTATGAGGGCGCGTATATCCCGGCGGACGAGGCCGTTGAGCGCGCTGTTTCTTTCGCTATCGGCGCGTCGCCGTGGGCCTGCTCGCTGTTTGCCGCGCTCGGCGACGCCGACGCGATGGTTTACGGGCGCAACTTCGATTGGGAGCACAGCCCGGCGGTGCTGCTGTTCACCAATCCCCCGGATGGGTATGCGTCGGTTGCGCTGGTAGATATCGCTTTCCTGGGGTTCACCGAGGCGGAAGCGCGCGATCTCACCCGCCTATCTCTTGAGGAAAGGCGTCCCCTGCTGCGCGCGCCTTTCCTGCCCTTTGACGGGATGAACGAGCACGGTCTGGCGATTGGAATGGCGGCGATTGACGCCAGCGCCATGCCCTACGATCCGGCGAAGCCGATCATCGGCTCGCTCGGCATCATCCGCGAGATGCTGGATCACGCCCGCACGGTGGACGAGGCTGTGGCGGTGTTGGGGAACTACAACGTGGATATGAGCGGCGGCCCGGCCATTCACTATTTGATCGCCGACGCAACCGGGAAGGCCGCGCTGGTTGAGTTTTACAAAGGCGAGATGGTCGTCATCCCGCACGACGCGCCCTGGCAACAGGCCACCAACTTTCTGCTCAGCGCCGTTGCGGATGGCTCCACGGGAGGCAACTGTTGGCGTTACGACAAAATTGCGGCGCGCCTGCTGCTGGCGGAGGGGAAGTTTTCCACGCTGGACGCGCTCACGCTGCTGTCGGATGTGTCCCAATCCAGCACACAGTGGTCGGTGGTCTACGGCATTTCGACGGGTGAGGTCAGCATCGTGATGGGCCGCCACTACGACAAAGTCTACGATTTCCGGCTGCCCCGCGCGGGGACAACATCAAAGTGACGGTCGTTCATTCCTCCGGCGAGAAGAACGTGGTGGGGATAAACACGCGCCACGGCAGCGCTTCGAAGGTATAGACGCGGTTGATGTAGTCGCCGCTCCAGCCGCCGATGGCGTAGAGCGACGTATCGAGCGCGGCCAACCCCAGGTTGCGCCACTCGCCGACGATGGGGGTTTCGATGACCTTCCAGGTGTCGCTGGCCGGATCGTAACGCTCGTTGAATCCCAGGTAGCTGGTCCAGCCGCCGCCTAGCGCGTACAGCCGCCCGCCGATGGCGGCCAGCCCCAATCCGCCGCGCGGCAGGAGCAGCGGCGCGCATTTCTCCCAACGATCCGCTGGCGGCAGATAAGTTTCGCAGGTGGCCCACTCCCGCCTGTCGTCGTAGCCGCCCACGTAGAAGATGCGGTCGGCCAGGGTGGCCGCAGCGCCAAATCCGCGCGCTTCGGCGGGACGGGCGGCTGCAGTCCAGGTATCGCCGGCGCTGTCGTAGACGTAGGTTACGGCCTGGTACGTCGTCCCGTTCCATCCGCCGAAGAGATAGGCCCGTCCATCGTAAACCGCCAGAGCGTAAGCGCAGAGCGGCTGCGGCAGCGCGGCGACCTCGGTCCACGTGTCGCCCGCCGGGTCGTACCGGTGGGTGACCGGGTGTGGCATCCCTTTGGCGTCACAGCCGCCGGGCACGAGAAGGCTATCGGCCAGGGCCACGCTGCCGGCGTTCGCCAGGGCGACCGGGCGCTCTGCGCCGCTGCGCCATTCACCGGTCTGGGGGGTGTAGATGTCCAGACGCCCGGTGAGGCCGTTCTCCGTCATTCCCCCGACGACGTACAGTTCGTTGCGATAGACCGTCACGCCGATACGCGCCCGGCGCACCGGCAGGGGGGTCAGCTCTTGCCAGCCATCCTCACCGGCCGGCGCAGCCGCGACGACGGGCGCCTGGGGCTGATCCACTAACCCACTGGCGATAGGAGCGGCGGCCTGTCCGGCCGGCTGGCGCGGCAAGAGGATCACGCTGAGCGCCAGGAGCAGGCCGGCAGCCAGCGCCGCCCAGCGCGTGCGCGGCCAGGGCGGCAGGAGGGGCTGCGCCGGTGGCTCTGACGCCGGCGTCCCCGCCGCCGTCGCGGGTTGTGCCTCTTCCGCCGCCGCGCCGTTGCCCGGTACATCGGTGACGCCGGGCACAGCGATCCAGCCTTCCTGCATCGCCAGCACGGTCAGCTCCGTGCGCGAAGCAACGCCGGTCTTGGTGAAGATGTTGCGCAGGTGTACCTTGACCGTGTTGGGGCTGAGGTAGGTGCGCAGCGCGATCTCGCGGTTGGTCAGCCCGGCGGCGACCAGTTCCACGATCTCGATCTCACGCTCACTCAGCGGTTCGCCGTAATCAGCAGGCATCCATCTCCTCTATCTGGGGAAACTCGACGAACTCTTTGCCGGCCAGCTTATCCGCGACGCGCTCGGCGATGATCTCCAGGTGCTGCGGGTAGCGCACGAAATCCAGGTTGTCCCCCGGCACAGTCAACACCGGGCACAGATCGAAGGCCCCCATCCAGTCGTCATAAAACTGTCCCAGGAGGTTCAAATAATCGGCGTCAATGCTGGTCTCGATAGCGCGTTGGCGGCGGCGGATGTGCGCCAGCAGCGTGGGGGTGCTGGCTTTGATGTAGATGAGCAGCGCCGGGCGCGGCAGCGTGGCGATCACCAGTTTGTAAAGCCGCCGGTAGGCCTGGTAATCGCGGTCGGTCATGTTACCCAGGTCGTGGAGCGCCCGCGCGAAGATGTGCGCGTCCTCGTAAATGCTGCGGTCAATGATGGCCGATTGCGGCAAGTCCATCAGGTAGCGATGTTGTTCGGCGCGGTGTCCCAGGAAGAAGACTTGCAGGTGAAAACTCCACGCCCGCATATCGGCGTAGAAATCGGCCAGATAGGGGTTATCGTCCACCGATTCATAGGCGACGTGCCAGCCGAGCCGCGCGCCCAGCCGGTCGGCCAGCGAAGTCTTGCCGGCCCCGATATTGCCTGCAACTAAGACGAGATGTTTTGGCATCGTGATGTCCTTTACGCTCCGGTGAAACGCAGATAGACCACGCGCTGCGTGTCTGGCCGCACGGCTGCGGCTTCGCTCAAGCGCACCCCCACCACCCACAGCACCTGCCCGCCGGCTTCGACCAGGGGGATGTGGTCGCGCCAGGGGCGCGGCACTTTCACGTTGATCAACAGGTCGCTCAGGCGCACCGTCGCGCCGCCCATTCCCTGCGGCTGGAAGGCGTCGCCGCGCTGTCGGGTGCGCAGGATGGGCGCATCACCGAGCGCATCGGCGTTCATCCAGGCCACCAGTGGATTGCAGTTGTTGGCGATGGCGTCCAGATTCCAATGGGGCGCATCCTGAATGTGCAGGCGCCACCCTTCCCGCAGCGTCACTTCGCCGGGCGCGGAGAAGGGAATGTGGGCGTCGGGTTCCAACCAGGGACTTTCGGGCGGCAGGTGGAGGGCGTCCTCGGCGGCCAGGGTCACGGTTGTATAGCCGACCGTCAAGCGCAGCCCGTGCGGCAGCGTGGCCTGCATCCCGGTGACGCCGTGCTGCGCCACGCGGATGGCGTCCTCAATGTGAATAAAGCTGACGTCGCGCAGGGAGCGGCAGAGTTTGTAAGCGGCGCAGCGGATGATGGCGCGTTGGATCGAAAGCGGCTGCCCGCGCCAACCGGCCAGGTTGAAGGACAGCATATCGGCAGACTCTTTGACGAGCAGGGTATCCCAGGCCACACTGACGAACTCGTGCAACATATCGTAATCCGCCCGCACCACTTCGGCCAGGTGGCGCAAGTGCTGCGCGATGCGCGGGTTAATCTGCGCCAGGTACGGCAGCACCTCGCGCCGCAGCCGGTTGCGGAAGAAGGTCGTGTCGAGGTTGGAGCGGTCGAAGCGTGTGGCTAACTGCTGTTCCGCGCAATAGGCCTCGATGTCGGCGCGGGGGATGTAGAGCAAGGGGCGGATGAGTTTCATCTCCGCCGCCGGCTTGAGGTTGGCGGCCAGGAGATGGTAATCCCGCAGCCGCGTTGCCGGCAGCATCCCGCGCAGACCGGCCGGCCCCGCGCCGCGCAGCAGGTGCATCAACACCGTTTCGGATTGGTCGTCCGCGTTGTGCCCCACGGCGATGCGCGTCGCGCCGCTGCGCTGCGCTACCTGGTGGAGGAAGGTGTAGCGGGCGTGACGGGCGGCTTCTTCCAGCGCCAGTTTACCGCGCTCGGCCAGCGCCTGGACGTCAACGCGCTCGACCGTACATGGAAGCCCCCAGGCATCGGCCAGCGCAGCCACAAACTCGGCGTCGGCGTCGGCGTCGGCGCCACGGAGCGCGTGGTGGAGGTGCGCGACGTGCAGCGTGAGATTCCACGGGCCGGCCAGACGCCACAACACGTGCAGCAGGGCAACGGAATCCGGCCCGCCGGAGACCCCCACGACCACCCGCGCTCCTGGTTGGAGGAGATGGTACGTCTCTATCGCGTTCTGTACGTCGCGCAGTAAATCCATCGCCGGATGAAATTTCCTCTATATGTTGATCAGCGTGCCACAGTAACCGCACTCCACCTGCTTCATCCCCTTGTAGATGGGCGGAAGAATGGCATTGCAGCTTGGGCAGCGGGTAGGCAGTTCCGCCGGGGGCGTGGTGGTCTCGGTTTCGATCTTGGCGGCCAATTGCTCCTGCGGCGTCGGCGCGCCGAACAGATCGGCTTCGAGCTGCCCGCTCTTGGCCTGGCGGATCATTTTGAGCCATTCCTCGTTGGTTGCCCCGCCCTTGAGCTGCAAAGTCGCGTCGCTTGGCAGTTCGCGCGTGCGTTCGGCGAAGCGCAGGGTGAGCAATTCCTGCCGTCCCAAACCGAGCAGCCCCGATTTCTTGTCTTCCATCTCCAATTCTGTGATGGCGCCCACCGGGGTGTCCCAGAGCTTCTTCTGGATCAGTTCTTTCTCGGAGGAGAACAGTTTCTTTTTGATGACCCGCTCTTCCCGCTGCTCAAAAATTACGCGGCTGTCGGTCAAGAACAGCATCCCCTCCGGCTGCTGGTTGTCGCTGATCCATTTGGCGTCGCAGCCCGCCACGCCGTGTTCGTTGGGCAGCAGATCGAAGGAGGCGTGATCCAGCGCGTCGAGCATCTTTTGCACGCGGCGCACTTCGGCCTGGAGTTTGCTGATCTCTTGTTCCGTGTTGTCGAAGGCGCCGCGCACGCTGCGCTGCGCCTCGTTGATGTGGTTTTCGAGCGCCCAGAGGCGGCTGTCCACCGTATCCATCAACCCGTAGTTGCGTTCGGCCTGTCCGAGCAGCCGTTGGACTTCGTTCGCGGCGTTTTGCAGGTTCAGCCGTTGACTTTGCAGCAGGCGGTTGGCTTCTGACCGCTCCTGGGGCCAGCGCGTCTTCAACGTCGCCGTCTGGCTCTCCAGGTTACGGCCAAAACGATAGCCGCGCACGCGGATGGCGGCGACGTCTTTATCCAGCCCATCTATGTTGCTGGCGACGTTGGTCATTTGATCAACGAGCGCGCTAAGGGTCACCGCGCCGGCCAGCTTTTCCCAGCGGGTGCGCGCGTTGGCGAGTTGCGCGACGCGCTCATCCACCTGCGTGGCCGGCGCAGAGGTGGCCGAAACCGCCGAGACGGAGGATGGCGTCGGCTTGTTGACGGCCTGTCCCGGTCTGGCGGGCGACGAGGCCGCAGGCACGCGCGAGATAATCTGGTTGCTCTGTGGCGGCGCGGGCGGGTTCTTTGGCCCGCCGCTCTTTGGCCCGCCGCCGGCAGGTTTCTTCACGCTGCTACAACTGCGGACACCGGAATCGGTTACTCTGTTCTGTTTGTCAAGCATGGATATCCTCCTTAATCAACAAGGTGTAAATAGGCTTCCATAAAGGCATCGAGTTCGCCATCGAATACGGCCTGCACATTGCCGGTTTCGTAATTGGTGCGATGGTCTTTGACCATTTGATAGGGATGGATCACATAGGACCGGATCTGGTTACCCCATCCCGCGTCAACGTGCTCACCCTTGAGATCGCTGAGCTGCTGGCGCCGTTTCTCTTCTTCGAGCTGCATCAACCGCGCCCTGAGCACGCGCATGGCGACCTCGCGGTTTTGCGTCTGCGAGCGCTCGTTCTGGCACGAAGAGACGATCCCGGTGGGCAGGTGCGTGATGCGCACCGCCGTCTCGTTCTTCTGCATGTGTTGTCCACCGGCAGAAGAGGCGCGATACGTGTCAATCTGCAAATCGTCGGGGTTGATCTCCAGCGGCGCTTCCTCCCCCAAATCCGGCCACACCTCAACGAGCGCGAACGATGTGTGTCGCCGGTGGGCCGCGTCGAAGGGCGAAAGGCGCACCAGCCGGTGGACGCCGCGTTCTGAGCGCAGGTAGCCATAGACGAATTCACCGCGCATACCCACCGTCACACTTTTGATACCGGCGCCTTCCCCCTCCATCGCGTCGAGGATGTCGGTTTTGAAGCCCCGCCGTTCGGCCCAGCGCAGGAACATCCGCAGCAGCATGGCGGCCCAATCTTGCGAATCCGTCCCGCCGGCCCCGGCATGGATCGCCAGGATCGCGTTGGCCCGGTCGTGCGGCCCGGAGAGGAGCAGGCGGAACTCGGCGCGGGCTAACTCGTCTTCCAGCTTGTCGGTTGCGCGGTCGAGTTCATCGTAAAGTTCTGCATCGCCAAGCGCGTGAAACTCCTGCGTGTCTTGTATGTCCTGGCGCAGATGCGTCCAATAGGCGATGTCTTCCTGAAGCGCCGCGAGCCGCTGCATCACCTGGCGGGCATTTTCAGGATTGTCCCACAGGGTGGGGCTGGCGCTCTGTTGTTCTAGCGTCGTGGCTTCCTGGATTTTGCCAGGTAAGTCAAAGACGCCTCCAGATTGCTTCCACGCGGGAAGCCAGATTGTCGAGCCGGTCTACTAATTCAGTCATTTTCCCTCCACGCTATTACGTTTTATTTCCCTAGCAGCCCTTGCACGAAGGCTTCGCGGTCGAAGGGCGCCAGGTCTTCTAAGTGCTCGCCCGTGCCCACGAAGCGCACCGGAAGCCCCAGTTGATGGCCGATGGAGAGCACCATCCCGCCCTTGGCGCTGCCATCCAGCTTCGCCAGCACGATCCCGCTGACCTTGACGGCGTTGAGGAACTGTTGCGCCTGCACCAGACCGTTCTGGCCGGTGTTGGCGTCGAGGACGAGGAATATCTCGTGCGGCGCCCAGGCCACCCGTTTGGCGATCACGCGCTGAATCTTCTCCAACTCCGCCATCAGGTTGTGCTGGGTGTGCAGACGGCCTGCCGTATCCACGATGACCATATCGGCCTTGTGCGCCTGCGCGTGTTGGATGGCGTCGTAGGCCACGGAGCCAGGATCGCCGCCCTCCGGCCCGGTAATCACCGGTACGCCGACGCGCTGTCCCCACACCACCAGTTGATCCATCGCGGCGGCGCGGAAGGTATCGGCGGCCGCCAGCACGACCTTGCGGCCTTCCCGTTTGAAGTGCGCCGTCAGTTTGCCGATGCTCGTCGTCTTCCCTGAGCCGTTGACGCCAACGATGAGCACAACGGCCAGGGGGTAGTCCAGGTTGAACGGTTTCGGCTCTGGCAGCAGCGTGTACAATTCCTCGCGCAGCACCTTCTGCAGATCCGCCGCCCGGAAAATCCCGTCGCTGCTGGCGCGCTTACGCAATCGCTCAATCAGCGCCATTGACGTTTCCACCCCCACGTCGCCCTGGATCAACACGGCCTCCAGGTCTTCCCAGGTCTCGTCGTTGATGTCGCCGGCTCCCAGGATGTTGGCGATTTGCCCAAAGATGGCATTGCGCGTCTTGCGCAGACTTTCGAAAATACCTTTCATACTCTTATTGTTTCCTCTTCTCCATAAGACGAGTGCCCCAGTCGCCCTACGTCTTACTAAACTTGCCCGTGATTATATCCTGAGGGGAGAGGCGCGTCAAGCACGCGAAAGGCGTAAAGGCGTAGTAACGACTTCAGTCGTTCTCCGGCAGTCGTTCTCCGACACGAGAAAGCGGGTGAACTTGGCGTTCACCCGCTTGTGCGTTATAATGCCGAAGGTGGGAGTCGAACCCACATGGGGGTTACCCGAGCGAGTTTGAGTCGCTTGCGTCTGCCTGTTCC
>DAOUAQ010000025.1:0-10524 GCA_034433375.1 Anaerolineae bacterium
GCGCGTCCCTACGTGCGCGGGCTAAAACCCGACGAGACGACTTTCGGGACGCTCTGGAACAGCGAGGAGCTTTATATCGCGGTGGAGGATTGAGATCGGGAGTTATCCTCCCATTCAATCCATGTCAGACCTTCCGGCCTGGTTTCGGCGACGATACAGACGGTGTTGCCCATCGGCTGGTTCAAGACGAAATCGAAATCGGCATTCGCCAGCACCATAGGCAACATACAGCGATACAGACCGCCGTGTCCCACCAATACGATGTTCGCCGGAGACTCTCCGTATTCTGCGATCAGACTTTCGATGAAGGGAACGAAGCGGTCTCGGATTTCGACAAAACTTTCGCCGCCCTCGATGCGCCGTTCCCAATCTTTGTGCTGCACCCAGGCGTCGAAGACCGCGAAGTGCGTTTGCCACGCGGCTTCGTCGGCCCGGCCTTCCAGGATGCCGCAGTCGTACTCGCGCAGCGCATCGGTGATCGCGTAGGGCACACCGAGCGCCCCCGCCAGAATCTCCGCCGTCTGCACAGCGCGCATGATCGGGCTGGTGAATAGCCGTGTAAAAGGGATGTCTGCGAGCTTTTGCGCCAGAGCAATGGCCTGCTCTTTACCCTTTTCCGTGAGCGGATGTTTGAATCCCCGATTTGAGTGCTCGCGCAGGAGGTTAGCTTCGCTTTCACCGTGTCGTGTAAAATAGATTCTCATCATTCACCACACTCCTGGCAGGAGCCGATGGCGCGTCTTGTGGACATACGCGACGTAACCGGGCAATTCCTGCTGAAGCGTTCTGTCTTCCAGAGCAGTGCGGATGACGAACAGCAGCGCGCCGATGCCGCCGGGGATCAGCGCCCACCACGAGCCGAGCATCAGCGGCGCGGCGATGTGATGCAGGATCCCGCCGACGTAACCCGGATGCCGCACAAAGCGATACGGCCCGCCAGTCTCCACTGTATGTCCGCGATCTGCCTGGATGCGGATTACCCCGGAGAAGAACTTGTTCGCCGCCATCGCCCAATCCGACAACGCGATGCCGCTGACCATCACCACCAACGCCACGATTTGCACGACAGGAGAGAATGTCCCACTCCACCCCTTGCCGTGATCGAATCCGGCGACGATGTACACCGCAATCGGCATCAACAAGGCCGCAACACTGGCGAGGACGATGTCCCAGCCTTTGCTCCCTTCCTGGGGCTTGGAGCGCTCCGCGAGCAAATCGCGCGGCAAGATCACGGTCAGAATCACCTGGTTGATGATGTAGATTGCCAGGTAGACCCATCCCATACCCCAGCGCAGATTGCCGGATGTGGAAAACAGCGCGAGGCCGAAAATCACCGTGTACACGATGCTCTTGAAAATCCAACGGGCGACGCCCCGGGCAATCTCAACTGTTTGTTTTGTCATTTCTGATCCCTCCGTTAACTTTCATTCAATCCATTGAGAAAGCCGTTGATAACCGCACGGTACGCATCCGCCTGTTCCCAGGAAGTCGAGTGTCCCGTCCCCTCGAAGAGATACACGTGCGCCTGCGGATAGAACCGCTTGAAATCCTCGCGCACGCTCTCCGGTGTCGTGCGATCGTTTTCGGTCATCATAATCAGAATGCGGCCCGGCCAATCGGCCAGATCATCTGGCGTGAAACGATGACCTTCGTAATCCACTGTACGTTCCAGGATGCTGAGGAAGTCCGCTTTGGTCAGGCGGTAACGTAGCAGTTCAGCGTAGATGGCGAACACAAGCGCCACATCGGGCGTTTTCTCCGGCATCAGCTTGCTCAGGCTGAGATTCAACATCCAGCGCAGCACGCCGGCCGGCATAATCTTCATCAGCCGCAGGATGCGCTTGAACTTGGCCGTTGCCGGATCGTCAGGATAAGTCGGCTGCGTATGCGAGAGGACGAGCGAGGCCGTCATTGCCGGGTAGCGGCGCACGAAAATCTGCGCGACGAAGCCGCCATACGAGCCGCCCTGGACGTGCGCGCGCTCAATCCCTTCGTGCCGCAGAATCCCGGCGAGGCCGTCACAGAGCGCGTCCATCGTGTTCACCGGCGGATAGCACGGCGCGATGATGCGATGCGTCTCCGCAAAGCGCCGCAGATGATGCCAGTCGAAGTAAGGGATGCCAAGCGCGCCGGTCAGCGTCAGCCGGGTCTCCGAGCCGCTGCCGAGGTCGTAGTATTCCCACGTCACACCACCCATCGTGTTGTGTTTGAAGTCGTGTTCGATGCGGAACTGGCGATACGGATCGAGTTGCGCCGGGGGAACGTCCCGGTAAAGCCTGGCAATTTTGGGTTCCAGCATAAAGTCCGCCATTTCTCACCTCTCTTTGTCAGCAGATTAAGCGGATTTAGCAGATTTTTATTTGAATAACCGCGCAATCAACGTAATACCCAACACGGCCAACAACAACCAGATCGCTACGATGACGACGGCGGCAGCACGGTTGACGGGTTTCCCGTTCGCCAGTGCTTCCTGCGCCCTACTCCGGCTCTCCGCCATCACTTCTGGTGGAATCATTTTGAGCGCCAGCCAGATGCCAAACGGGACGAGTACCAGATCGTCGAGATACCCTAACACCGGGATGAAGTCCGGGATCAGGTCAATCGGGCTGAACGCATACCCCACGACGATGGCGGCGACAATCCGCGCGTGCCACGGCGTGCGTGGATCTCGGTAGGCCAGATAGAGCGCGTAGGTTTCGGCCTTGAGCTGCCGCGCGCGCTGTTTCCAGGCTTCCATATCCGTTAGATCCCGTTCAATCCGTTGACCAATCTTTCTGGTCGGCTTCCCACTCGGCGAGGAAACACTCGTGAGCGGCAACGACGGCATCCAATTTCTTGGTTTCTAGCACCCCGCGTCCGATCCAGTCGTCGCCCTGGCGCACGTAGGCATCCTTGAGGAATTGCCGGATGTCGCCCGGCGTGAAGGTGGGATCGGTGCGCAGACGTTCTTCAAGGTGCGTGTAGATCGCCTCGAAGGTCTCTTCGTACACCAGGCGTGGAAAATCATCGCTGTCGCACACGGTTGTTGACATCATGACGCTCCTTGCTTGCGCGCCAAGCGGGCCATGAAGCGCGCGGTATCCACGACGAAACGCTCGTGTTCGCCCTCGCCGATTTTCTCCACGGCGTCCCAGGCTTCCACGCGGAAGCATACACGCGGCAACGCCACATCGATGACTTCCGCGCACACGCGGACAGCCATCCCGACCGGCGTGGCGGCCAGGTGGCGGATGTTGATCCCCGTGCCTACCGAGCTTTGGCCCGGTTCGAGATAAGGCGTGAGGGCTATCCGCACCGCGTTCTCCATCAACGCGACGAGGTGTGGTGTGCTCAACACCGGGGCCAGTCCGCTGCCATAGACAGCAGCCGTATCGCTTTCGGCGACGATGTGCGTGATTTCGTTGGTCAATCCAGGTTCGATGTTTCCCAATCTCTCAATCTCCAATCCCTCAATCTCCAATCCCTCAATCATCCAATCAAAATGGGCACGATGAAGCCGAACAGGCACCATACATCCAGGGCAACCAGCGCGAGCAGCAAGCCGGCGATGAGGAGGCCGCGCCAGGTTTGCGGGATAAAAGCAGCGACCGGCAGCGCAATCATCGCCGCGCCGAACAGCGCCATGGACCAGAACGGCAGGTCGCCGGCAAGCCATCCCACGACGCCCACAATGATGAGGGCCAGCAGCATCAGGAGCGCCGTGCTCACGGCCAATTTGCGGTCCAGGAGACGGTCCAATCCGGCGGCGGCGGCCAGGCCGACGAGCGGCAGTGCCGGGAAGAGGTAGCGGCCTTGATGTTGCACGAACGTGAGGTTGTAACCCGCGAACAATCCCAGGGTGATGAGGGCAGAAGTGCCGAGCAGCAGCAAGCCGTCGCGTTGCCGCGCTTCCAATCCGGCGCGCAGCCCCGTCGCCAGACGCCACGCTGCGCCCCACACGCCAATGACGGTGAAAATCGCCAGTCCCAGGTAGATGCGCCCATCTAGCACGACGCCCATCCAGCCAAACTGTCCCCAGAATGAGCGGAACGTCGTGCGCAGCGCGCCGCCGAGGAAGGGGAACAGGCCATCGCGGGCGATCCAGTCCGCCGTGCGCGGCTGCCCGACGACGACGTTGTCGTGGCGGATGAGGCCCATCACGTCCGGCCAATCGTAGACGGCGATGTTGCGCACCCACCACAGCGCGCCGAGGATGAGCGCCGGCCCGAGGACGACGAGCACTTCGCGCGCGCTCCACCGCAGCGATTGCCCCGTGCGGCGACCGCGCAACGCAATCGCCAACACGGCCAGCACGATGGCGCCGTACCCCGTGGATTTGGTGAGCAGCAGCAGGCCGAGCACGCCGCCCAACATCCACGCGGCGGTCTGCCCGCGCAGGTAGCGCAGCGCCAGCCACAGCCACAACCACAACAGCGCGAGCGTGAGCGCGTCGTTGTTGATCGCGGCCATCATCGCTGTGAACTGGGGGATGAAGGCGACGATGCCGCCGCCCAACCAGGCCAGCCCCGGGCGCTCCGGCCAGAATTCGCGCAGGATCGCCATCACCATAACAACGCCGACGCCGCCCAAGAGGAGGGAGAACAGCCGCAGCGCCACGACGGAACCGCCGCTCAGCCAGTACACCGGCGTCGCCAGCAGGTAATAGAGCGGCGGCTGGTGGTCTTCGTATTCCAGCGTCGCCACCGACAACGCCGGCGGGAAGCCCTCGGCGGTCAGGCGCGAGAGGTACACCTGGTCGTAGTCGCCCGGCGCCATCACCGGGAAGCCGCGCCCCTCGGCCAACGCGCGGATGTAGTTGTAGTGCGCCGGTTCGTCGGGCGCTTGCCACGCGGGCGTATACACGGCGTACAGCGTCCCCACGATCACAAAAACCGCGAGAATTGCCGCCGCCGGCCACAATCTCATCCCCTGCGTCTTGTCTTTTCTCTCCTGCATCCTGCCTCTTGCATCCTGCCTCTTGCTTCCTTACCGGTACTCTATGCGCACACCTTTGACGCGCTCCAACACCTTTTGTGTGATGAAAATCGCAGCGAAGAAAGGCAGATCCACCAGCAACGTACTGCCGCCGAGTAACACCATCAAGCGCACGGCAACGGTGAGGAACTGCCCCACTCCATCCAACAACAGCGCGCCCCCGCCGAGCAGCAGCACGATAACCACGAGCACAGCGGCCACAAATCCCATATAGGGCCAGGCGTGAATGTCGGAACTGCTCGGCAGCATCGTGTTGCCGATGGCGAAGACCAGGTAAGCCCAGATCCACACATCGCGGGCGTGGAGCGCGGCGGAAAGGCCCCGCAGCGCGGCGAGCCAATCCTGCGCAACCAGGGCTGCGATCACCTCCGGCGTGCCGAAGACCTTGTAGCCCAACGCGATGACGGCCAATCCGCCGCAGAACAACGGCGCTGCGCCGATGAAGCTGGCGCGGATGAAGTCGGTCTGCTGCACGGGCACAAAGCCCAGTTGGATGCGTTTGCCCACCTTGCGCGGCAGGATGTTGATGCGTCCGATTTTGACGCCGACCAGCGCCGCCGACAGCGCGTGGCTCAACTCGTGCAGGAAAACGCCGGGCAGCAGGATGATGGCGTAGAGCCAGATAGCGATTTCTTCGTCGCCGCTCAGGAGAAGCATCACGCCCTGGAGATGACGATGCAGCCAACGGTCGGCCCAGAGCAGCAGCCCCAGGACGACAAAGAGTTCTGCCAGCAATAGCAACACCGGAGTCAGGATGTCCACAAGTTCCTCAGAATAGTCGGGTAGTCAAGTCGTCAGGTAGTCGGAACGTTTTTCTATCTTTATCCCAACTATTATCCCAAATGATACCACGGATGGGCGAATGAGCGAATCAGCGAATGGAGAATGAACGAATGGAGAATCAGCGAATGGAGAATGAACGAATGGAGAATGAGCGAATGGAGAACCAGCGAATGGGCGTTCGCCCTCCAGCATCTAGCATCTAGCATCTAGCATCCAGCATCCAGCATCCAGCAACCACTTGTACATTCCCGCATTTCGGTTATGCTTCGGCTATCTCAGAAACGGGGAACACGCGCTTATGAGTTACGAAATCAGCACGCCCATCTTTGAGGGGCCGCTGGAACTTTTGCTCCATCTCATCGAAAAAAACGAGCTGGACATCACGAAGGTCGCGCTGGCAAAAGTGACCGACGAGTTTCTGGCGCGGGTGAACGCGCTGCGCGAGACGATGCAAATCGAGGTCGTGGCGGACTTTTTGGCCGTCGCGGCGCGTTTGCTGTGGATCAAGTCGCGGGCGCTGCTTCCCAAACCGCCTGAAGCGGCCCGGCTCGCGCGGGATGAGGAGGACGTCGGCGATGAGCTGGTGCGTCAACTGCGCGCCTACCGGCAGTACAAAGAGGCCGCGCAATGGCTCCGCGAACGCGATGAGGCCGGCTTGCGCGCTTACGTCCACGTCGGCGCGCCGCCGCGCCCACAGCACTTCACCCTTGATCTGTCGGGTGTGACCGTCGCGGATTTGCGCGCAGCGGCGCAGGCCGTGTTGTTCCCTGCCGAAGGCCCGCAGCCCCAAGAGGCAATCCAACGCCCGCGCATCTCTATCGTTCAGCAGATTCGGCTGATACGCCAGCATCTTATGCACTGGGCAGAAACGTCTGCCCACGCCGTCGCCGTCACCTACCGCGCGCTCTTGAGCAAGAAGCCAACGCGCGTGGAAGCCGTCGTCACGTTGCAGGCGATTTTGGAGCTGATCAAACAGTGCGCCGTGCAAGCGCAACAGGCGCAGCCTTTCGGCGACATCGTCATCGAGGCGCTTGTGCCCCCGGAGCAGATCCCCGAACCGGCCACGCCGGCGGAGTAAGTCTCTATCCGAAAATTACGCTTTCGAGCGTTTCTGGTGCGTCAACGGTGAATTTTCGGATAGGTTTCTAAGTCGTCTGTTCACGGCTTGGCGACGGTCACGCTGGTCAATGTGATCCTGTCGTCGCGCCACCACTCGCCGGCGGCGTTCAACGCCGGTAGACGTTCCCCTGAAGGCCAGTGATACATACCGACAGCGATGTTATAGATGCTCGGCGCAACGTCCGCGCTGATGACGATGGGATGCGGATCGGGAATCACCATGCCGGCGCGCCACGTCGAGGTGGGGGCGCTGCCCAGAAGCGGCGGCCCGTCGTGTTGGGCGACGAGCGCGCCGTTTGCGTCCAGCACGTGCGTAAAAACGGATAAGTCTGCACCCAATGGCGCGCTGCTTTCCCAGTAAAGGGTAACGGTGAGCGTTTCGCCGCTATGCACAATGCCCGCAGGCGTGAGCGTGTAGCCGACAAGTCGGACAGCGTCGCCGAGCGTCGCGGTTGCCGGTTCGACAGGCCGCACGCGATAAACACAGAATGTTGCGAAACAACGCGGCGGGTCGGAAATAGCTTCGATGCCTTGCATAAACTCGTAGAAATGATAGAACCGGCCTGCGGCGTGGTCAAGCACCAAGAATTTTACCTGATAGTCGCGTATAACCTGTACCACCTCGCCGATTTCAAGGTAATCATTGCGGATGCGTTTGAACGATGTGTCGGTCAGCGCCGGGGGCGTCAGATAGCGATGGGCAAAGGCGAGAAATTGGTTGTCGCTGATGACAAATGTGCCGGGCGCGTCGGCTTGAGCGATATAGGCGTAGGCTTCGGCATGACCGGCCGGCCACGCCGGCCAGCCAGAGGGCGCAGAGAATTTCTGAAAGCCGAACAGCAAGGTCAGACAGGCGAAGAATCCCGCAACAGACCGCCGCGCCAGTGGATGGCGGTCGGCTTGCAAGCCCCACCGCAAAGCGGTCGCCACGCCGCCGCCGGCCAGGACGACCAGGGGATAGAGCAAGAAGATGAGGTAGTGCTCCCACAACGGGCGGTAGAGATACAGCGTCATCCACGTCAGAAAGGCCCATATCAGCGACAGTCCGAGCCAGAAACGCCGACGGATTAGTAAACTGCCGCCGCACGCGATGGCGACCAAAACCCAATGCGCCAGCAGGTAGTCGCGGATGTATTCCCAGACGGCAGCGGCTTCCATCACCTCTTGCTGTGCCGAGACGGCATTGTAGGCATAGACCCAGCGGACGAGGCCCGGATCATCCACGAGGAGCAGCGTCCCGGCGATCACAATGAGGCCGGTCAGGCCAAAGACGCTCATCACTCGCACTAATTGCCGCAGATCGAACGGCGCGCGCGGTTCTGGCGCGCTGAGAACCCAGACCATCGGCAATCCCATAAACAGCAACAGCGGATGCAATCCCACGGCGAACACGCAAGCTATGGCGCTGGTCAACAGCCAGCCAAAGCGCCGATCGCGCCGGAACAAGGTGGCGGCGACCAGCGCCACCAATGCAGCGGACATCGCCGGCAAGTCGTTCATCACCACCGCTGCGCGCACGGCGGATTCGGGGATCAGCAGATAAAGGAGCATTGCGGCGGGACCGGCGCCTTCACCCCACCACAGTTCGGCCACTATCCCCAAACTGACGAAGCCCACCAGCGTCAACAGCAGCACGGCGAGACGCGCCGTCGTCAATGTCATACCGCCCAATGCAAAACTGCTTTCGAGAAGCCATGTCAGATACGGCAGCTTATTCAACACGACTTTCGCATACAGGGGATGTCCCTGAAACGCCAGCGCCGCCGCCTGCAAGTACGGGCCTTCGTCGTAATCCCAGGCGTAGCCATCCAGGTGGCGCAACGGCGCGATCAGGTAGAATGCGATGAGCGCCAACCAAAGCGCTGCCCAGACCATGCGGCTGATGCGCGGCGTCTTCTTGCTGTGCGTGTCCATCAGGGCGCTCCTGGGATCGAAAGCGCAGTCAGCACGATTTCATTATCCGGCGTGGCGCCTGGCCCGCGCGCGGGAAGCCGGTCGCCGGTCTCCCAGATGTACAGGCCCGTGGTTAGCGTATACGCGCCGGGAGCGGCGTCTGCCGGAACGGTGAGCGCGTAATCGTCGGCGATGATTTCGCCCGAAATCCAGCACGTCGTCGGCGCGTGGCCCTGCTGGGGCATGTTGTCCTGCTGCGCGAGCAGGGCGCCATCCGGCCCCAGCAGGTGGGTGAAGACGGTGTAAGGTTGTGTCAACGGCTTGCGGGCCTGCCAGTAGAGCGTCACATGCAGCGTGGTTCCCGGTTCGACGCGCTCAGGCTCCACTGCGTAGCCCACAAGCGAGAGCGCGTCTCCCAACTCGGCGTTGACGGGGTGGGCGCGGGGGGCGAGGCTGAAGGTGTGTTCGCGCGCTGGCGGATCCGTGATGCCGGTGGTGACGACGCGCAGGAAGGCGTTGAACACGAGCAGGTGCAGCGCCAACAGCGCCAGCCACAGCGTCCCATGCCAGCGTTTGGACGCGAGACGCGATAGCCCATACGCCGCCGCGATCACGGCGAACGGCGTGAGGAAGAGCCACACGCGGGCCACTTCCCCTTGCGCCACGCCGGAAATGTCTAGCAGCAGCAGGCCGAGCGCAAAACCGAGCGGCAGCGCGCCGGCCTCCTGTTTCCGCAGCGTGTCGCGCACCGCAAACCCCGCGCCGAGCGCGAAGCCAATCGCCAGCGGCGCGCCGAGGAACGCGAAGAAGTCGTAGAGGTGGAAGAACACCCACGTCCAATAATCCCGCGCCAGGCCCAGATGGTAGGACATCGAGACGCGCCAGATATCAAGGAAGCCGTTCCCAAAAGCCAGTTGATAGACAAGCCACGGCGCGATCAATCCGGCGAAGAAAATCAGCGCGTCGCCGGCCAGCGGTAACCACCGGCGGCGCTCAGGATGGGGCGCTATCCACAACAGCGCGCTCAGTCCAAGCGGCGCCAACAGCGCCAGCGAACCGAAGCTCAAAAAGCTGGCGAAAGCGAGCAGCAATCCGCTCAAGAAGAACCACAGGCGGCGAAACGTAAAACGTGAAGCGTCATTCACCATTCGCCATTCGTCATTCGCCATCCCCCGCCAAAAGCAGTACCATGCGGCGCAGATGAGCAGAGGGTAGAACTGATCCCAGCGGGCAGACCAGAGCGCGAAGGAGGGGACCAGCGGATAGGCGATCACAGCCCACAGTGCGGCTTGTTCCCCAACGGCGCGGCGCGTTAACCCATACAGCGGGAAAACGATGAGACCCGTGAGGATGGGCAGCGCCATCTGCAACAGGGCGGCAGAGAGCGTCGCGTTCGAGAGGCGCATCAACGCGAAATCCTGGCATTGATACAACCGTAACGCCATTCCCAACGGCTCGCTGATAGACGGCGCGGCTTCGAGCACCCGCCGCGCGCCGTAGAACAGCAGCGGCAGGCCCGGCGGGTAGCGCTGCGGATGCACGGGGAAGGTTGGCATCAAGGCGGGATAGCGGCGCAAGAACTCACCGGGGTCGGCGATGGCGCTGCCGACGGTGAAGACGCCGCTCGCGCCCGGCGAGACCGTGCGGTAGAACAGCGGGCGCAGAATATCGGGCGATTCAGGGAAGAGCAGCGCGGCCTGGATGAGCGGGACGGCGAGAGCGATGAAGAGGAGGAGGGGAGTGGAAGAGGGGGGG
>DAOUAQ010000026.1:0-42341 GCA_034433375.1 Anaerolineae bacterium
CTCAGAGTGTACCAGCAACATCAACTCTCGTGCGTTTTGCCAAGCCTGCAAAGTCTCAAAACCTTGATAATCTTCTTGACTCATCCCAGACCTCATCCCAATTACCGATTACCAGTTACCAGTTACCGATTACTAAAACTGCCGCAAGAACCGCAAATCATTGCCATAGAAGTAACGGATGTCGTTGACATTGTACTTGAGCATCGCCGGCCGTTCGACGCCGGGGCCGAAGGCGAAGCCGCTCCACTCGTTGGGATCGTAGCCGCCGTTCTTGAGCACGACCGGATGCACCATCCCCGCGCCGGCGATTTCCAGCCAGCCGGTGTATTTGCAGACCCGGCAGCCTTTCCCGCCGCAGAGGATGCAGTCCATGTCCACTTCGATGCTCGGCTCCGTGAAGGGGAAGTACGAGCTGCGCACGCGCATCTTGTGCCCTGGCCCGTAGAACATATTGGTGAACTGCGTCAGCGTGCCGATGAGGTCGGTCATCGTGATGTTCTTGCCCACGGCCAGCCCTTCGACCTGATAGAACTGGTGCTCGCTGCGCGCGGTGATTTGCTCGTAGCGGTAGCATTTGCCCGGCAGAATCACGCGGATCGGCTCCGGGTAACGCTCACGCATGGCGCGCATCTGTCCCGGCGAAGTGTGCGTGCGCAGGAGCAGGCGCGTCGGGCTGTTGCGGACTTGCTGTTGGACCCAGAACGTGTCCCACATATCGCGGGCGGGGTGGTATTCCGGGATATTGATCAGGTCAAAGTTGTAGCTTTCCAGTTCCACATCTGGCGCTTCGTAGACCTCGAAGCCCATGCGCCCGAAGATGCTGTAGATCTGTCGCAATGATTGGGTGGTGAGGTGCAGGTGTCCCGGCGTCACCGGGCGGCCCGGCAACGTCACGTCAACGGCGCTGGCTTCCAGTTCGCGGGTCAACTCGGCGTGTTTGATGGCTTCGGCGCGCGCGGCGTATGCAGCTTCGAGCACCTGCTTGATCTCGTTGACGCGCTTGCCAAACGCCGGGCGATCTTCGGCGGGCAATTGCCCGACGGCGCGCACCTGCAACGTGATCGCGCCTTTGCGCCCCAACGTATCGGCGTACCAGGCTTCCAACGCGCCGGTATCTGCGGCCGCTTCCAGCGCAGCCTGAGCCGTCTGATAGGCTTGTTCCAGTTCTTCGAATAGATTCATGGTCTCCTCCAGGTTCAGGGATCGGTAATCAGTAATCGGTAACGAGTAATCGGTAACGAGTAATCGGTAACGAGTAATCGGTAATCAGTAATCGGTAACGAGTTACCAGTTCCCAGTTCCCAGTTCCCAGTTACCAGTTACCGCTTACCAGTTACCACTCACCCGTTACCGCTTACTAAAAATGAAAACGCCCCCGTCCTTGCCAGGACGAGAGCGCATGACTCCCGCGATACCACCTCGCTTGCCCTGTGAATACAGGGTCTCTTTATCTCCACGGCTTTACGGCGATGGATAGCCTCGATAACGCCAGGCTCGCGGAGCCGCCTACTGGGGACTGCATCCCGTTAAGCGGTCGGCTCGGAGGCGAACTTCGGCAGGTTTTCGCTGAGTGGAACTCTCAGTCCGTGGTTCCACTTCCCTGGCAGGTGCTACCTGCTTACTTTTCCTCGTCACAGCCTTTTAAAAAATCAATTGTTACCTAACATTATCGCCAGGACAATGGAATTGTCAAGTTTTACATGCACATTGCGCGGTGCAAATACGTTGTTTTGGCTAAGACATCGCAAGGCCCATACGCTCGGCCATAGTGCGTAGTTGGACAAAACTGATTGGCTTCAGCAAAATTAGATCCGCTTCATCAGTGAGCATATCGGCCATCCCTGCATCAGCGGTGGCGATCAGAACCCGCGTATTGCCGAGTCGCGGGTCGGTGCGGATTTGGTGCAGGAGTTGATTGCCGTCTACATGGGGCAAGTTGAGGTCTAAAACCACGATGGCAGGATATACTTCGCGCAAGCGTCGCTCCGCGATGGCACCATCGTAAATGAGTTCTGTCTCAAAACCGGCGGCCTTGAGCGCTTCAGAGAAAATCGTTGCCAAATCTTCTTCATCCTCGATGATCAAAGCAAATTTGTCGCTCATGCTGTCTCTCCCCTCAGATTTTCTGTTTACTGCCTTTGTATTGGCGAGATGAGTGGAAGGGTCACTGTAAAAGTGCTGCCCTGTCCAACTTCGCTGATGACGGTCACCGCTCCTCCCATAAGTGTAACCAATTGTTTGACAATCGCAAGTCCTAGCCCAAAGCCTTTATGCTCGCGGGTGGCTGAACTATCAATCTGCCGGAATGGATCAAAGATGTAATTTTGAGCCTCTTTAGGGATGCCTGGTCCAGTGTCAACAATATCAACTGCCCAATGTCCTTCGTCGGGACGGTAAAAGTGTACGTCTACACCGCCTTGTTGCGTGAATTTAAGTGCGTTGTTGACGAGATTGACAAGGATCTGCTGTAATCTTTTTTGGTCGCCGTACAATGTGGTAGGAACAGCATCTGCCACATGGATTCTCAAATACAGTTTTTTGGCTTCGACCAGCACGCGTATGGTGGATTCCATATCGCTGATCAAGCCTTGAAGTGGGAACGTGACATTGACGAGAGACAACTGCCCCGCTTCGATGCGCGCCTGATCCAGCAGGTCGTTGACGAGATTGAGCAGACGCTCGTCGTTGGCAATGATACGAGCCAGTGCGTTGTGCTGCTTGGGCGATAGTGCGCCGTACACTTCGTATTGCAGCATTTCGGCAAACCCCTGAATCGCGCTGAGGGGTGTGCGCAATTCGTGCGAAACGATGGAGAGGAAACGCGACTTGAGTTTATCGAGTTCTTCAAGCCGTGCGTTGGCGTTTATCAACTCCTGGTTTGCTGTGGCCAGGGCTGTGGTGCGCTCTTGAACGCGCTGTTCCAACTGGGTGTTGAGATCGCGCAAATCGCGCAGAGCGTGTTCCATTGTTTGGGCGGTAAGCCAGGAAACTAGAGCCAATAAGTAGAAACCTAATACCCCCGGCAATGGAAGAACGACTTGTATATTTTGTGCTGTTAGCGCGATGATAAGTGTATTAAGGCTTGCCAGCACAAAACTAGCCCAAGGGCGCACGAGGATGCTTGCCATTAAGATGGGGATTGTAAGGTAGAACATATACTCGCCCAAGAGCATCTCTGGTTCGGATGTGAATACTATGGCAAATGTGAACAGGAATAGAAATAATAGACTTGCCACCCACCCATTACCATAGCGATTGATGAGAAAAATAAGAGCGATTCCCCCTAGCATCGCGAGGCTTCCTATGTAAAGTGAGGGGAGCAATTCAGATTCTTTGGCGTTAGATATGTCTAAGTAGAAGGTATAAAACAGCGTTAGAATCATCAATAGTCCCGTAAACCCTAACAAAAGAGAGAGTAGCTTACGGCGACGAGCTTCATCAGGATCAGATGAAGGGATATTTAACACCCGCGTGATTAATCTCATAGGGACGATTTCATTCCTGGTTGATGAGCATCAAAGCGCTTAACACAGCCGAACGCACAACCATCTCCGGACAGTACAGACATTTTCCAATCCATAATGGTGGATAAGGCGGTTCTGCATGATCTGCAAGCCAAACAGCGCCCCGTTTTAAGACATCATTGGCGACGTGCCCGCCATGACGTTTCCAGAGCGCGAGGGCTTGTAAACAGTAGGCCGTCTCTTCTGCCGTGGGCATATAATACCCCCAAGCGCCATCCTGATATTGTGTGGTGAGCAGCCACTCGGCAGCCTCTTCAGCCATAATGTTATTATACTCCATACAGGCCATAATGGCATGGGCCGTGGCGTAGTAAGGGGAAGCGTGCCATTTGTCGAACCAGAACATATCAGCAGCGCGAGCGTGTAACAGGAAGTGCAAGACTTTCTGCACGGCAGGGTGACGCTTGTTGTAGCCAGCTTTGCGCAACGCGCTGAGCACGTGGATGTTGGCGCTGATAGAGGGATTGGCTTCCAGTGCGAAACAGCGGAAGTGGGTCTCTTCTTCGTACTGAAGAATGGCGTCCACATCCACTGACCGCTCGTAGCGTGCGAGTGCTTCGTATACAACGCTTGTTCCATCGCTATCTTTGGGGGCGTAATTGGCTGCAAAGCCGGCGCCTTCTCCAGGAATCCAGGTGTTTTCGAGAAAATCCAGATGCGGACGACATAAAGCCAGGGTTTCTTCATCGAGGTCTCCGATGAGCGATAGATTCCACAATGTCCATGCCTGTTCGAAGACATCGAATGGCGCTACGTTGGGGGCTGCGCCATTAACCGTGACATTGCGCAGGTAGGCGAGGGCTTCTGGATCACGGCGCTTCACGTAGAGCGCAAAATACGCGGTCGCCGATGGACTGAAACTCACCGAACCGTCGGCTTCCTGGAGATTTTCAATGTCCAGCAAGCGCCGCCCATCCGGCCCGGCCATTTCCGCCGAAAAGGCAACGGTGACGAAACGGCTGATCATCCCATGGGGCAGCGCCGCCAGCTTGGCGGCGCGACGGGGGGCCAACTGTCCCAAAACCTCACTCTCTTCAGCGTGGATTCCGCCAAGCGCCTTAGCTTCGTGGAGCAGGGTAGGCACAATCATCTCGAATCCAATGGTCTCGCCTGCCGGGTCTGCCCCCAACCCTTTGGACGCTATCTCAAGGGCCAGTTCCGCGCGACGCAGTCGCTCACGGTCGCGCGCGCGTCCGCGTTGCGCCATGGCATTCATCGCCGCCAGCGTGCATATCACGCGGTCGTGGAAATACCGGGGCCGCGGCGCGCCCCACGAGCCATCCGGCAGTTGATGCTCGCGCAGCCATTCGAGAGCTTCCTCGCCGATAACCTCGCCGATCTCGCCTAAACGCACAATCCAGGCGGTGTCGTAGGCGGTCGTCATCATGTGTCCCGGACCGATGGTTTTGAGCAGATTGTGGATTTCGTGATTCAGGTTCATGCCTCACCCCTCTTTTGTTTTTCGCTAAGCGCGGGCGGTAAGTGAACCTGGGGCAGGGGATACCAGAATCGCCACTGCGGATCCCAGGCGCCTATGCCTAACGTGCTTTCCATATTGGCATCGTAGAAGCTCTTGATTAAGGCTTGCTCTGCAGCGGGCAGGGCGCTGTAATCGTTTTGAGATGACGCGCGCCTGGCATACAGATGATCGTACAGAATGGCGCGCAACTGCCGTGGGTTGAGGTAGAGCGAAGGCCTGACGGTGAAGTAGAGGTCGGTCTTGCCCATCATCAGGAGCGGCATGTCGAAGACGCGCAGTTTTGAGAAGCCGATAAAGATGTCCACCGGCGACACCGCTTCGCCGTAGTACGCCTCGACAAGGGACTGCTTGTCGGGGGTGCTGCTATGTTCGCGGTAGTAATGCACGGCGAGATTGGCGATGGTTTCGGTGGCGTCGTGGACGAACAGTCCGAAGAAGAGCCGGTGACGGGTGTGCTTTTGTGTGCGCGCAGTAAGTGCATCAAACAGTTCCAGTAGATAGGCATAAGGCGTCTCTGCCAGGTATTGCCGGTACTCTCCGTAGAAGCGCACACGCACACCGTAAGCATCATAGAAATCTTGAAAGAGGGGATGCGTAGCTAACGCGGCAAGACCCTCGGCTGCCATGCGCATATAGGCGTCGCCGCGTTCCATCAACGGCATATCGAAAGAGGGCGTGAGTAACGTCTCCAGCCCGTGATCGAAAATCAGCTTGTACAGCGCGATGTGGCGTGTGAAGACGGCGTTCAAATACGCCGCAGCGTAATCCTCTTGCGACGGCGCCGGATGTTCGAGCATAAACCAGCGCCGCGTTCCTTTGACCGGAAAGGCGCACACCCTTGTCCCCGCCTCGCGCACACGTTGCGCGATTTCGGTGAGCGGCAAATTGCAGAATGTTTCGGCATCCATTAGACTCACTCCTGATGATCTGCGTCTATCGCTGGCGATGCAGGTATTGCTCGAACAAGGCGCTGGCCCGTGCAACGCCGTCTTCTTCACGGACACGCTTGCCTAAATCTGCCGCGCGGGCTTTTACATCCTCATCATGCACTGTTTTAGCGATGGCCTGCGCGAATCGTTCGGCGGTCAAGTTCTTGTGCGGGACCGTTGATCCCACGCCGAGTTCCTGAACGCGCCATGCCCAGAACGGTTGATCCAAATCGAAGGGGATGACAACCTGGGGTATCCCGGCGCGGAAGGCCGCCCCCGTTGTCCCCGCGCCGCCGTGATGTACAGCAGCCGCTATTCGCGGGAAGAGCCAATCGTGCGGGACGGCATCTACCGCGAAAACGTGATCTGGCAGCGCCGGCCGCTTGCCAAAATCACTCCATCCGGCGGCCAAAATGCCTCTTTGCTGCGCCAGCGACAGTCCTTGCACGACCACGTCCGTCAGCTTCTCAATTTTGCGGTTGCTCATGCTACTGAATCCCACGTAAACCGGCGGCGGTCCAGATGCCAGGAACTCCGTCAAGCCTGCTGGCGGTTGCCATTGCGTTGATCGTTCCAGAAAACAATAGCCGGTGACGTGCAGCCACGCCGGCCAGTTTGCCGGTTTGGGGAAGACCGCCGGGCTGTAGGCATAGAAAAAGGGCGCCTGTCGGTGCTTCAAAAGTCTCTCGCTCTTCCAAAACGATGTCGCAGGAAGCCCCAGGATTTCTTTACGCCACTTGTTCACCGGCCCACTGAGTGCGGTGTGCCAGAGTATCTGTTTGCGCAGCAGCGACGTCAGCCAGCCCCACCGCGGTCCGTAAACTTGCGTTTCCCGGTACAGAAACTTCATCTGCTGTGGATGGATGAACGACATAAACGCCGGGACGTCGAGTTTTTCGACAATGTGCTCGGCGGGGATGCGCCCCCAATCGGAGAAAATGAGCGCCTCAGCATCCTTGCTGGCCTCCCATGTTCCCATCAGGACGTTGCCGAGATATTCCTGCGCCAGCCGGTAGAGCGTGTAGGGCGATTGGAACCCCGTCTTGGCCTTCTTTTGGGATGGTAATTGCACATCGGCGGCGATGGGCACGCACGGCAGGCCGGACTCGGTCGCCAGTTCGCAAAATTTCTCCTGTGTGGCGATCCGTACCGCGTGACCGGCCTCGCGCAGCCCCACGCCCAGCGCGATGAGCGGCTGCACGTCGCCGCGCGTGCCAAAAGCGATAATGGTTGTCCTTGCCATGCTCTATCCTGGTCTATCCCCCTTGGAGAGCGTCACGCATCATATCGCGCAGAATTTTCCACCCGATGATCTGTACGCCGGCCTTGCGGAAAAGTTCTCGCATCGCGTCACTTGAAAATGCTGCGTAATCGGCGACACGGGCCTGCCAGTCGCGTGTCAGTGCGCGCAATTCGGGCGTGTCCAATGCGGGGTGGATGATGAGCAGTGTGATGCCCGGCGGCAGGTTTTTCAGCAGACGCCCGATCTGTTCTACACGCCCTTCAGGTGTGCGCAGCGGCGTCAGGTATAGATTATCTAAGATCGGCAGCCCTTGCGCTTCGAGTATGTGCATATACTCGGCGATTTCGCCTGTTGCTTCTTCACCGGCGCTGCCATGATCCAGATCGTACAAATCAACCGCGTGACCGCGGACCAACAGCGGCGGGATGCCGTATTCCAGCGCAATCTGGACATAGCTTTCGAAGAATTCCGGGCGTTCGGCAATGGTGAACTGGTGCGTGTCAATGTGGGTCACGTCAATGCCAGCAGCCAACGCCCGTTCGATCTGCGCCTGGAGTTCGATGTGAACGGCAACCGGATTGGCATGTTCACGCACGGCATCGGGGCTTTGGTGCAGGTATCCTTGCGCGTCGAGCAGGCCGGAGAGCGGATCGCAGGTGGAGAGCGCCGACCAACGGCAACCGTCCATATCGCTGGTCAACGTCACGTGGACGCCCATATCAACTTTGGCGGGGTTGGCGCGGCAGAAGGCCGCCAGCGCCGGGAACCATCCGCACGGCACCAGGGTCGAGGCGGACGAGAGCAGGCCGCCCTCAAGCATTTCGGTGTAAGCGGCCAGGGATGCGTGAGACATACCCACGTCGTCGGCGTGGATGATGACCGCGCGGTCATTTTCGCCTAAGCCCAGTTTTTTGAGGATGGGATTGGATCGCATAGCACTCTCCTTATCCTGAATGTGACAGGTACTGATGGAATAATTCCACGGCGCGCGCCACGCCGTCTTCAGCGCGGATGCGCTTCCCCAGGTTGGCCGCGCGCATCTTGATGCTGTTGTCGTTCAGCGCGGTTTGGATGGCAGCGGCGAGGCGCTCGGCGGTGAGCTGCCGGGGGGGGATGCCGGCCGGCCCCACGCCCAACTGCTCGACGCGCCCAGCCCAGAAAGGCTCATCCACCACGAAGGGGATGACGACGCTCGGAATCCCGGCGCGAAATGCCGCCGCGGTCGTGCCCACGCCGCCGTGATGCACCGCGACCGTGAGCTGCGGAAACAGCCAGTCGTGGGGCACGGCCTCTGCCGCGTAGATGGTCTCCGGTAGCGCGATTTGCTTGCCCAAGTCACTCCAACCGGACGCGAGGATGCCGCGCTGTTGCGCCAGCGCCAACCCTTGCACAATGATCTCCGTCATGTTCTCGATCTCGAGGTGCGTGACGCCGCTGAACCCCACGTAAACCGGCGGTGGGCCGGCGGCGAGAAAGTCCTCCAATGCTTGCGGCGGCTGCCAGGTGGAAGCGTGCTCCAAAAACCAGTAGCCGGTGAGGTGAAACCAGTCCGGCCACTCCGGTAGCTTGGGGAAGATCGCCGGACTCCACGAACATAGCGTGGGTATTTTCCACTCCGCTAGCCGGCTGTCGTTGCCGACGAGAGGGGCAAGCCGCAGATTCAGCGTCTTTTTGCGCCATTGATTGATCAGCCCGGCGTAGGTGATCTGCATAAGTCGGTCTATGACGCCTTCTTTAACGTTGATGACCGGCTGTCCGGCATTGTTGAAGTACCGCCAGCGATAGAAAAAATCCATTTGATGCGGGTGGATCAGGCCGAGATAGGCCGGAACCTGGAGTTTCTCAACCAAATGGAGACCCGGAATACGTCCCATGTAGTTGAAGACCAGCGCTTCGGCGTCGGTGCTGGCCGCCCACAGCTCATTCAAAGCGCGTCCCAGATATTGGCGGGCCATCCGATACATTGCCAGCAAGTCGTTGCCGGGCTTCTTCTGTTCTTCCCAGCCGGCGCGCAGGTCAACGGAGACAGGCGCGCAGTCCAGCCCGTAGTCGGTCACAAATGCGCAGAAGTTGGCTTGCGTGACGACGCGGACAGTGTGCCCGGCAGCCTGTAACCCGCGTCCAAAAGCCACGAAGGGCTGGATGTCGCCGCGGGTGTCGAAAGCTAGAATGGTGATATGCACTGTGATCCCCTCGGAAAGATTAAACGTTTTGCTCCACCACGGGTTGTGGCTGCTGGAGCGAGTATCGGCGGAATATGAGCAGCGCGATCAAGGTCAGCAGACTTCCCAATACGCCGGCCATGCGGATGCCTCGCGCGCCCTGAGGATCCGCCACGCTACGTCCCAAAAGCAACAGCACCGCTGGTAGCGCGCCGGCTATCGCATAAACGATACGGTCGACAAAATCAAGTGTAGCGTAATAGGTTCCTTCTTGATGTTGCCCCCTCTGCCTGGCATCCTGGCTGACAATCTCCGCGATAAAAGCCGCTTGTAGTACTGTCGCCCCTGAGACGGTCAGCGCTTCAAGGATGACCCATAGAATTCCCGGTAGCAGTAATGATCCTGGAAGCCAATCACCCAGGAGCAGCAGTCCTAACAAGACAAGCGTTGCTCCTATCAGCGAACCAGCAAAGACTTGCCGTTTACCAAAACGTTCTGAAAGCCAGATGACCAATGGATAACATGCCAGTGAAGCTATTAAGCCCGACATATAAAAATACGTTGTATCCCCCACCGTCAATCCCAGGATTTGGGTGACGATGAAAGGAAACATAATTTGTACCAGGGTGACACTGCTGGTAATCAACGCATGGATGGCCGTCATTGAGCGGAAAGCACGATTACTGAATGTGAGTGACAAGCTTTGCCGAAAACTAATCTGCTCCGGCCTGGCAGTATGCTGATATGGCGGTTCCCGCAGGGTGAACAAGGGGAGATAGAACAGTGGGAGGCTAAGGCCCGCATATATCACCGCTGTCGGTGCATAACCGAGACGTTCGATCAGCAGCCCCGCCAGACTACCCACAGCGACTCCGACCATGATAAACGCTTCGGCCCACGCCGATACGCGTACTCTTTCCTGATCTGTCCGGGTGATTTCTGGCAGTAGGGCTTTGTTGGGTATTTGATGCAGCCCAGACATGATTTCGTGGGTCAGGACGATGATACCCAAATACAACACATTTCTGAGAGACTCGGTTTTGACGGGCGGTGTCCATAACAAGATAAACAAAATCAATCGGGGTAGTGCTGTGACGAACAGGAAAGGCAAACGGCGTCCCCAGCGGCTGTGAACACGATCTGACCAGTAACCAATCGGCAGCGCAATCGCTACTCCCACAAAGCCGTTGAAGAACATCAGCGCACTGAACAAGCTTGCGGGAACCAGGGTGTTGGCGGACAAATAAAAGTAGGTGAGCCAGTTATTGACGATGTTCCACGTGAGGATATCTCCCAAGCCAAGCATACTATAAGCGAGAGCGATTTTCCTCACAGGGTGCTGTGTCGTTGGTTGCGTGTTCATGCGTTTGCACATCACACTGGTTGTGCTTATCCTTAACCGAGCAGCTCCGGCATGACCGACAGGTCACGAACGATGCATTGCGACAGGTCATGACATGCGCGGTCGCGGTCTACGGCATACGCCTGCATCCCCACCGCGCGCGCGCCTTCGGCCCACGACAGCTCGTCATCGAAGTACAGGCAGTCTTCGGGCTGGACGGACAACGCCCGCGCCACGGTCAGATATGCTTCCGGGTCGGGTTTGGCGACGCCGATAACAGGCGCAGCGCAGGCGACGTGGATGAGGTCGGCCAGTCCGGCGGCGGCCAGGGAGGCGTCGAGGCTGGCTAACTCGAAGTTGGAGAGCACGCCGATTTTCAACCCACGCCGGCGGGCGGCGAGCAGCGCCGGGCGCGCGTCCGGGTAGGCGCGGACGACGGTGGTATAGTCGAACTGGTGCAATCGCTCGCGTTGTTCGGCTGACAGTGCGAGTTCATCGGCCAGCGTGTCCCAAAATCCGCCGAAGAGGAGTTGTTCTTCGTTGAGCGTGGTGGGGGCCTCGGCCGGATCGCGCCACTGCCACCACAACCGCTCAAGTTCTTCGATGGGCATACCGAGCAATGGCTCAAAGAACGCAATCGCCGGCGCCATATCGAAATAGGTGAGGACTCCATCGC
Source organism: Anaerolineae bacterium (assembly GCA_034433375.1). Classification (GTDB taxonomy): domain Bacteria; phylum Chloroflexota; class Anaerolineae; order B4-G1; family SLSP01; genus DSWT01. The sequence goes on from DAOUAQ010000026.1 coordinate 11,357, forward strand.
GATCAAGAATGACAGCTTTCAACATTTTCCTCCACATTTTTGGCTGGCGCATTGGCGCGTGATGTATGCGTCTGTATGTCCGGGTTTGTTTTGTTTCAGTTAAAAAGTCTCCTTTCGTAAAACGTAAAGCGTGAAATATAAGCGTTTTTTGCGCCTCACACATCACGTTCTGTGGGAGCACTAACTCAAATGAAACATACGTTTACTATATTAACGTAAATCGCAGAGACGTCAAATGTTAATTGTAGAGTGGGATGTGGATGGAAATATTCCGTTCTAACTGTTGTGCAGCATTGAAAAAGCCCGGCGAAGTCGCATCTGCCGGGCTTGTGTTGTTGTAGGAACTGGCTATATCCCCAACGCTTCACGCGCTTCGGCTTCCATCATATCAGGCCGCCACATCTCTTTGCCGAGCACGACTTCCACGCTTTTCGTGGAAAGCTCGGCGGCGCGTTCGTGGACCTGGTTCATCATAAACGACGCCATCGGGCACATCGGCGAGGTCAAAATCATCGTGATTTTCACGTTTTCCTCATCCACTGCGATGTCGCGGATCATACCGAGCGCTACTACGTCTAGTCCAATCTCAAAATCAATCACATCGCGCAGTCCGTCGCGGATTGTTTCAACTTCACTTTGCATCATAGCCTCCTAAATAGTCGTCAGTTTTTAGTCGGATAGTCGGGGCAGGAAATCGCCACTCGGCTGTCTGTCACATTGTTGTTACACTCACTATTATAGCATTGAATGGTGACTTGGCAATAAAAGCTATATATATCTGCTTAATATACTCAATCTGCTGATCAATATCAACTTAACGCGCCATTTGAATGATGCCGTCACTGGTGATCGGGAACGTGTGTTGGTTTTCACAGCAGAAGGCGTCGCCGCTGCGCTGTAACGCACGCTGGCAGGTGGGGCAGCGCAGAATCTCTTCGAGCCGGCGCGGCGCCGATGGCCCGCGCGCCCCCACTTTGATCGCCGAGAGCAGGTCGTAGTCTTCTTGCCACAGTTTGGTGCGTACCATCTCCAGCGGCAACGCGCGCAGCTTAGTCTCGAAGGCGTCCGCTGTGTACGTGCGCCCCGGCAGCCAGCGAGCGTCCTTACCGACGCGGTTGGTGATCAGGAAAATTCCGCCGGGCCGGAGGACACGCGCCATCTCGCGCAGCACTTGAGCGGGATCCGGCATGAATTCCAGCGCCTCCAGGCATGTGACGGCGTCGAAGGTGTCATCGGGGAAGGGCAATTGTCCGGCGTTCTGGCAGATGAAGGTGATGCGGTTGGCCCATGCCTCGGTCGTCTGCACCGCCTGTTGCAGCATCTTGCGCGAAAGATCGAGACCGATAAGCCGCCCGTGAAAGTTGCTCTGCTGAAAAAGCGTGCGCGCCAGGCGCGCCGTCCCCGTCGCCACGTCCAGAATCAGCGGATCAGGAAAATCGGCCAGCGCCTGAGTCAGCGGCAGGCCCAGGAACCACTGTTCGTAGCCGGGATTGTAGCCTTTGATGCGGTCATACACGCGGGCAGACCAGTCGTACAGCAGAATGACGACCCGGCGTCCCAGATATGCGCCCTCGGCGAGGATGAGCTGCCAGTACAGAAGCGCAGCAACGATCAGCAGGCCAACGATGCCGATAATCCAGCCCATATCACAGCACCCAGGCCATCACGGCGATCATCCCCATAAGCCACGGCGCGATAGTGCGGCGATAGACGTGAGCTTGTGGTTGATAGAGCAGCGCCATCCATCCCGGCAGAGCCAGCAGCAGAACGCCGCCGGCCGCGATGTAGTGGCCTTGCCAGACGAGAAATCCCGCCGCTAGCGCCGGCCCAATGGCGGCCAACGGCGACGGATGCGCATACAGCCCGATCAGCGCGACAAGCGTTAATGCGGAAAGCGCTGGTTGCATCAACTCTATCGCGCCGAGCGAGGCGCCCAACAGCCACGGTAGCCCGACCAGCCCGCCGGCAGCCCACACTGAACCAACCTCCCCGCGTCCCCCGTGCCAGAGGACGGCCATTTCCGTCCACGCGGCCATGAATAACGTGAGCAGCAGCGCAGCGCGCCCTACAATCATCGCCGCCAGCACACTGACGACGAGCGCCAGCGCCGCCGCGCGCAACGGTGCGGCCAACGCCGTCTGTCCCACCGCGCGCCACCACGAGCGCGCCTGCCGCAGCGCGCGATGGAGCGCCGCGCCAGGCGTCCCTGGCTGGAGATAGGGCCAGCGGGGTAAGTCCTCTTCGCGTTCCCAGGTGCGCCATAGCGCCAGCGATGCGCCCCACGGCGTCAACGTCAGCGCGCGCCAAAAGGGCAACCAGCCGCCCAATACCAGGACGAGTGCCGCGATGGCGGTGGTCAGCGTCCCGTTTTTCAACGGCGCATCAAAGGCCCACGCCCCGCCGACGACGGCGATGACAGGCAGCAGCCCCCACCCATCCAGGGAGGGCAAGGGGCTTTCGTCTATGGAGCGGGCGGCAACAGGTTCAGTTTCCACAGGGTTATTATACCTGACTTTGCGGCGACTCAAAACATCCATCCGGGTGGTTCTGGCAGGGTTCCACATGAACATAAACGCGGTCCACTTCGGGCAGCGCTTCCAGTTGGACGCGCACTTCGTCGGAGATGCGATGCGCGTTGAAGAGCGGCATATCCCCGTCTACGTCAATGTGCAGATCGGCCACCAGACGCGGGCCGACGTACTCGGTGATGACTTGATGGACACCGAGCACACCTGAGACTGTCGCGGCTACGGTAGCGATTTTATCGCGGATTTCCGATGGCGCGCCGGCCCCGGTCAAATAGCGAAGATTCTCTTTCCATGCTTCCAACGCGGCGCGCAAGATCCATAGCGCGACGAGCGCACCGGCAATCGGGTCGGTCAATGGGTGGAGAAATTTCGACCCGAAGATGCCGACAAAGGCGGCCACAGAAGTCAGCACGTCGGATAGATTGTCTTGCGCGACGGTGGCAAGGGTGGGGCTGGAGACTTTTTGGGCGATCTGGCGAATCGCGCTGTACATAACTGCTTTGATGGTGGCGCTGAACAAGAGCGCCAGTGCGGGCCAGCCGAGTTCAACGCTGGCCCCGCCGCTCAGGAAACGCTCCAGAGATGCCCTTCCGGCTTCATACCCGGCAAAAGTCATGGCGGCGGCGACGATAAGGCCGGCTATGGATTCGAAACGCCCGTGGCCCTGAGGATGGCTCATATCGGGGGGCTGGCGGGCTATCCACAGCCCCAGAACCATCATCAGGGAATAGAATACGTCAGACACCGAGTTTGCCGCATCGGCATACAGGGCCACGCTGCCGGAGAGCCAGGCCACCACAGCCTTACCGCCGGCCAGGGCGATGTTCCCCGCCAGGGTGATGACCAGTGCCTGGCGAAAAAGCCGTGTGACATCAGGATCGGGTTTGTAATCGCGAATCCATTGCATAATATAATTCTCCAACAAAACGAGCAGGGGATGTATGTCCCCTGCTCATTATTATTCTTTTTGCTCTAGCGCTGGGTAGCCGCCGCCAGAGTTTCGACATTATACCATACTACGCCGGGTCGCGGAAGTTGTAGATGTGGCCCTCGCGCCGCCACACTTTGCCGCATGTGCAGTGGAATTCGGCTTGCGGGGGTGCGCTCAATGGCGCGCCGCACGCGGGACAGCGAAAGAATGTGCCGGCCGCCGCCGCGCTTTTCCCCGCGCCACCCCGCGCGCGCGTGAAGACGCTTGGACTGAGCTGCCAAAGCGCGCCGGTGGGTTGGACCAACGCATCCAGCGCCGTCAGCATAGGTGTGGGAACCAAACGTTTTAACACCTCAATGCGGAAGTGGGACACGGTGCGCACGGCCTCGCGGCGCAGACCGGCCTGTTCCAACTGTGCCCACATCCAGCGGGGATGAAAATCGAAGTTGAGGGCCACAAATTCAACCGGTTCCAGGGCGAAGGGCGACCACGGCTGGCGGCGCAACAGGTAGCGCGCGATGGCTTTGAGGTTGAGCTTGTTGGCGAATTCCAGGATAAACGCCCCGCGCGGCTCCAGGATGTCGGCAATACCGCGCAGCACGGCCGGCGCATCGGCGGCGTGGTGCAGGGTGCGCACCATGGTTACCGCATCAAAAAGACCGGCAACGAACGGCAGGTGGTAGAAATCGCCCTGCACGTAGATGTAGCGCGGATGCCCGTCCGCCCCCTGCTCGCCGAGACGCTCCACGGCCTGCGCCAATTGCGTGTGCGCGTAATCGAAGAGCACAACCGTCTCATACCCGGCGTAGAGATCGGCCATGCGCCCAAAACCCGCGCCGATTTCGATGAGTGTGCGTCCGCTCGGTGGCAGCAGCGCGCGCATTGCCACACGCTCGGCGGCGTCCTCGTAAGCGCGCGTGGCGTCCCAGAACTCCGTGCTGTAGCGGGAGCCTTCGTAGTTGCAGATGGGTCGTTGATTCATCAGTATGGTGGTTGGCTATCTGGCCCGGCGCAGGCTTATGGAGCGCCCTGAATAATCGGTTGTATCAATTCTTCGGGCGAATTGGGCAGACTTTGCAGTGCGCCGGTGAGCGGCTTGAAGACGGCCCGCAATTGTTCGATGGCCGGCGCCATCCCGGCTTCGGCCAGCGGAATTTCGACGGGAACCTGCATCACCACCGGCACGGTTGTGTTGACGGGCACCATCAGGTTGAGCGCAACCGGCAAAGCCAATCCCTCCGGCAGAACGAGCTGCACGGTGCCATGGATGGCGCCACCGCCGGCCGGAAAGATGAAGGTCGCCGGAGCCTGGATAGGAACAGGTTCTACCAGGACGACGTTGGTGTTCTGCGACAACGGCAGATCGAACACAACCGGCATCGTATCCGTGATGTAAACCTGTGACTTGATGACGGTTTTACCCAGAGCGGCAAAGGCGCTATCCAAATCTACCAGCAGCGGCTCTGCCACCTGGCTCTTTGCCATGAAGATAGGGCGGGGTGAAAGTAGCAGCACGAGCACCAGAATGATGTTGACGATGAACGAGAAGAGGATGGCGATATTCTTAAAGGCATCCCAGAATTTGCCAACCCGGCCGCGCCTCTCGGGATTATTTGCGGGTTCTACTGATTCCGTCGTCATTGTTCACCTCCATGAGTTAACGATAAAAATATGTTACCATACTTATTAATAAAAGGCAAAGGATGTTTTCGCTGTGAGAAATGTCAATCTCTGAATCTATGTTATGATATGGGCGGGTGGTTTACCTTACCCGAAATCTGTTCCACAACAATGCACTTATAGCAGGAGAGGGAGAGCGTTATGGAAAGCTTGAAGGCGCGTATTCAGCACGAGGGGAAGAATTTAGGTCGAGGTATCCTCAAGATTGACAGCGTCATCAATCATCAGGTAGATGCCACGTTGATGTTGGAGGTGGGCGCGGAGTTCGCCCGCCGCTTTGCAGACACACATCCCACGCGCGTGCTCACCGCCGAGGTTTCGGGCATCATCCCGGCGATGGCGGCGGCTTACGCGCTGGGGCTGCCGCTGGTCTATGCCCGCAAGCACAAGCCGGTGACGATGCAAGAGCCAGTGTTCGTGGAGTTTGCGCCGTCGCACACCAAAGGCGGGCAGGTTTCGCTGATGGTGTCCCCGGAATTCCTGTCCGCCGGGGATCGCGTACTCATCATTGATGACTTTCTCGCCACCGGGCAAACGATTGCGGCGATGGCGCGGATCATCAGCGACGCCGGAGCCACCCTGGTCGGCATCGGCACTCTGGTCGAAAAGTCCTTCGAAGGCGGGCGCGCCCTGTTGATTCCATTGGGCGTTCCTATTGAGTCTATGGTTATCATTGACGAGATGCGCGACGATGGGACGATCATTTTCGCCGATGATGTGTGTGAGGCGTAAGACGTAATACGTAAGAATTGGCTCCCCTGAGAAAAACCGCCAAGTCGCCAAGAACGCCAAGATTTTTTATAAGCGAATGAATAAAATTACTCATGTGTTATTTCGTTTTCTTGGCGAACTTGGCGTCTTGGCGGTTCCGGCAGGCTTTTTGCAGTAGAGTCAAGAATTACATTTTACGCTTTATTCCCCAGGAGGCCCTTGTGTCACAACAAGAAACCATCGTGATTCTGGATTACGGCTCGCAGTATACGCAACTGATCGCCCGGCGCGTCCGTGAGCAGCGCGTTTACGCCGAAATTCTCCCCTGGAACGCGCCCGAAGCGCAGGTGCTCGCCCGGCAGCCGCGCGGCATCATCCTGTCCGGCGGCCCGAACAGTGTTTACGACGCCGGTGCGCCCGATCTGCCCGATTATGTCATCCGTATGGGGACGCCGATCCTCGGCATTTGCTACGGGATGCACTTGCTGGCCCACGCGCTGGGCGGACAAGTTGTCCCCGGCGTCGCGCGCGAATACGGCCCCGCCGACGTGGACATCCTCGAACCAGGCGCCCTGTTCGCGGGGTTGGCCGCGCGTCAAGCCGTGTGGATGAGCCACGGCGACCGCGTGGAGGCGCTGCCGTCGGGCTTTCGTGTGTTGGCGCGCAGCACGGGCGATATTATGGCTGCCATCGGCGGCGCAGAAGGCCGTGTGTACGGCGTGCAATTTCACCCGGAGGTGCAGCACACCCCCAACGGCGCGGCGATGCTGCGCCATTTCCTCTACGACGTGTGCGGCTGTACGGGGACGTGGACGCCGGGCGCGTTTATTGAGGATGTAGTCGCTCGTATCCGCGCGCAGGTAGGCGATGGGCAGGTCGTCTGTGGGCTGAGCGGCGGCGTAGACAGCGCGGTAGCCGCGGCGTTGATTCACAAGGCGGTCGGCGATCAACTGACGTGCATTTTCGTGGATACGGGCTTGCTGCGCCGCGACGAAGCCGGGCAGGTCAAGGCCACCTTCCAGGAGGCGCTGGGCGTCCGGCTGGTGCTGGTGGATGCTGCCGACCGCTTCCTGGGCGCGCTGGCCGGCGTCACCGACCCGGAGCAGAAGCGGCGCATCATCGGCGAGCAGTTCATCCGCGTGTTCGAGGCCGAAGCGCGCCGGCTCAATGACGCGCGCTTCCTGGCGCAGGGCACGATCTATCCTGACGTGATCGAAAGCGCCGGCAGCGCCAGCGCCCACAAAATCAAATCCCACCACAACGTTGGCGGCTTGCCGGAAGAGATGCACCTGGCATTGGTCGAACCGCTGCGTGACCTCTTCAAGGACGAGGTGCGGCAGGTAGGGCTGGCGTTGGGACTGCCGGAGAAGCTTATATGGCGGCACCCGTTCCCCGGCCCCGGTTTGGCGGTGCGCATCTTGGGCGAGATCACCCGCGCGCGCGTCGCCACGCTGCAAGCCGCCGACGCGATCTTCCTGGAAGAGTTGTGGAACGCCGGCCTCTACCTGCAGACGGCGCAGGCGTTCGCCGTGCTCCTGCCGGTGCGCAGCGTCGGGGTGATGGGCGATGGCCGCACCTACGCCAACGTCGTCGCCTTGCGCGCCGTCAGCACCGATGACTTTATGACCGCCAGTTGGACGCATTTACCCTACGACGTGCTAGGCCGCGTCTCCAACCGCATCGTCAACGAAGTGCCGGGCGTCAATCGCGTCGTCTACGACGTGAGCAGCAAACCGCCTGCGACCATTGAGTGGGAATAAACGTAAAACGTAAGTGACCGTTTCCGTTTTACGTCATTACGTTTTACGCGATTATGACTATGACGGTTTATCATCCAGCGCACATCACAGAAATAGCGCCGCGCAGTGTCGCAGCGCGTGCGGGGTTGCGGGCGGGCGATGTGCTGTTGGCGATCAACGGGCTGCCGCTGCGCGACGTGATTGACGTGCAAATCTACGCCGCCGAGCCGGAACTGGAATTTCTCGTCGAACGGGCGGGACGGCAGATCACGCTGCGCGCCAACCGCCGTTATGGGCAGGCGCTCGGTCTCGCGTTCGACGCGGAACTGTTCGACGGCAAAATCCGCGCGTGCCGCAACAATTGCGACTTCTGTTTCGTCAGCCAGATGGCGCCGGGATTGCGCGGGCCGTTGTACGTCAAGGATGACGATTATCGCCTCTCTTTCCTCCACGGCAACTACATCACCCTCACCAACCTGGACGAGGCCGATTGGCAGCGGATTGCGGAGCAATACCTCAGCCCGCTCTACGTTTCGGTTCACGCGACGGAGCCGGATGTGCGCGTGGGGCTGATGCGCAACCCGCGCGCCGGGCAGATGATGGCGCAGCTCGCGCGCCTCGCGGAGATCGGCGTCGAAATTCACACGCAGGCCGTGCTCGCGCCGGGTCGCAACGATGGCGCGCACCTCGACCGCACCATCGCCGCCCTCGCCGCCCTGTATCCCGCCGTCGCCGACTTGACCGTTGTGCCCGTTGGGCTGACGAAGTGGCACAACCCGCATCTACGCCCGTACTCGGACGCCGAAGCCGCCGAGGTGCTCACGCAGACGTTAACGCGGCAGGCGCGCCTGCGCGAGACATTGGGCGTCGGTTTCGTCTATCCTTCGGACGAGTGGTTTCTGCGCGCGCGAGTTCCCGTTCCGCCGCTGGAAGCGTATGATGGCTTGCTGCCCGCGCTCGTCGAAAATGGCGTGGGCATGGTGCGGCTGTTCCTGGATGGCTGGCCGGCGCTCCAGGCGGAGTTAGCGCGATTGGGCGGTTCGCGCCAAAGGTGGGTGACGGGGACGCTGTTCGCGCCGGTTTTGCGGGAGCATGTGCGGGCGTTCGCCGCCGCGACGGGCCTTGCCGTTGACGCGGTCGCCGTTCCCAACCGCGCCTTCGGTGAGACGATCACCGTGGCGGGGCTGCTCACGGTGGATGACATCGTGGCGGCGTTGGGCGACTGCGCGCCGGGCGACGTGGTAGTGTTGCCGGATGAGATTTTCCGCGGCCCGGATGGTTGCGCGTTGGACGGCAAATCGGCGGCGGATGTGCGCGCGGCGACCGGCGCTCAGGTGGTCGTTGTCGCGCAAGCGGAAGGCGGCTGGCATGTCCGCTCCATATCGTAGGGCGATTTGCCAAATCGCCCACGCGCGGTCATGCCGTACTGATGTCCTATTGCAAAAGTTAGAATTTTCCGGTATAATACCCTTAATTTAGTAGCCAATTATCATACATTTTCACAAACGAAAGGAGGTGACGCTTATCGGATAACGCAAAGACTTGTGGGGACTCAAGCGCCTGACCCGGCTCGACCGGGCGACGAGGCGGCGGTTTATCGAACATATCTGGCTTGCGCCGGATTTTCGGCGGATACCGCCAGGGGACTAGCCTTCCCCTCTCTCATTCCCCTCAAAACGAGAAAGTTGCATCCCAAAACCGTTGGGCAACCGGCGGGACAAAGGCTGCGGCAAGGCCAGCTCATTATCTTCAGATGGGCATGTATCCCTTGTTGTCAATGCAAGACTACTTGACTAACGATTATCAGACGATTTTCCACGGAATGTTACCGAATCTGTGGTGCAATCCCGATAATCAAAATTTCGTCAACGGATTTCTTAACTTTCAACTTTCAACTATTTTCCGAGGAGGTCAAAAATGTGTGGTATTGTGGGTTACGTCGGACCGCGGCAGGCGGCGCCGATTGTGTTGGGTGGATTGAAGAAGCTGGAATATCGCGGCTATGACTCGGCCGGGATCGCGGTTTTGCACGAGAACGGCGGCATTGTGGTGGAACGCGCCGTCGGCAAGTTGAGCAACCTTCAGGATCGGTTGTACCAAAAGCCCCTGATCGGCACGATTGGGATTGGGCATACGCGCTGGGCCACCCACGGCGGCGTGACAGAATTCAACGCGCACCCGCACGTGGGGCGGAACGGGCGGGTGGCGGTCGTCCACAACGGCATCATCGAGAACTACGCCGAGCTGCGCCAGGAGATGACGGACGAAGGTATTACTTTTGCCTCCGAGACCGATACCGAAGTCGTGGCGCATCTGGTGGATGGCTATCTGGCGGGCGGTTCCGATCTGCTGACGGCAGTGCAGCGCGCGTTGCCCTCTATCCAGGGGGCCAGCGCCTTCGTTTTTATCAGCCCTCAGGAACCGGAGAGCCTGGTCATCGCCCGGTTAGGGAACGCCGGCGGGATCGTCTTGGGACGCGGCGACGGCGAGATGTTCGTCGCCTCGGATATCCCGGCGATCCTGGAGTACACGCGCGACGTCATTTTCCTGGAAAACCGGCAAATGGCGCGCGTCACACGGGGCGGCGCCGAGATTTTCAAGCTCGACGGCACGCCGGTCAGTGTGCAGTTGCACGCCATTCCCTGGGACCCCGTCTCGGCGGAGAAAGGCCCGTACCGCCACTTCATGCAGAAAGAGATTTCGGAGCAGCCGCGCGCCATCACCGACACAATCCGCGGGCGCGTGGATTTCCACCGGGGCCGTGTCGTGCTCGACAGCGTACCGCTCACGCCGTCCGAAGCGCGCAAGCTGGATCGCGTCATTATCGCCGCGTGCGGCTCTTCGTACCACGCCGGTTTGGTGGGGAAGTTTATGATCGAGACGTTGGCGCGCCTGCCCGTGGAGGTGGATTACGGCTCGGAGTTCCGCTACCGCAACCCGATGATTACGCCGACGACGGCGCTCTTGGCGATCACGCAATCCGGTGAGACGGTGGACACGCTGGCAGCGATGGAAGAAGGCCGCGAGCACAACGCCAAGCTGTGGTCTATCGTCAACGTCATCGGCAGCCAGGCGCACCGCCTGTCCGGGGGGCACATCCTGATGCAGGCCGGCCTGGAGATCGGGGTGGCGACGACCAAAGCTTTCACCGCGAGCCTGGTGGACTTGTATCTGCTGGCGCTGCACCTGGGGCAACTGCGCGAGACCATCCCGGCGGACGTTTTGCGGGGCGCGGTGAACGATCTGGCCCGTCTGCCCGACCTGGTGGGACGTATCTCGGAGCCGCAGCCGGTCTACGATGAGCTGGCGGAAGTGTTCTTCAAGCGCGAGCACTTCCTCTTCCTGGGGCGCGGGATCAACTATCCGGTGGCGTTGGAAGGCGCGCTCAAACTCAAAGAAATCTCCTACATCCACGCGGAAGGGTATCCCGCCGGGGAGATGAAGCACGGCCCCATCGCGCTCATTGACGAGGTCATGCCCGTGGTGACGGTCGCCCCGCGCGACAACGTCTACGATAAGATGATCAGCCAGATGGAGCAGGTGAAAGCGCGCAACGGGACGGTCATCGGCCTGCTGCAAGAGGGTGACGAGGTCGCGCGCAGCAAAGCGGATTACGTGCTCGAAGTGCCGGCTGCGCCGCAATTCCTTTCACCGGTGCTCAATATCATCCCGCTGCAATGGCTGGCCTACGCGATGGCCGTCCGCCGTGGCGCGGACGTGGATCAGCCGCGCAATTTGGCGAAGAGTGTGACGGTGGAATAAAAGTAATCGCATCGTTGCGTTTTCTGCAACACGTCTAAACTCGTCATCCAGGCCGGATGACGAGTTTTTTGATGTATCTGTTATATCTTGAATTTTAACTTTCTTCTGCTATACTGTGTATATCCGACAAAACACATCCCCTTCAATCAACGGTTTATGACTTGCATTTGGACGAGGAAAAGTACTTCAGACTCCACTGAAAAAACCGCCAAGTCGCCAAGAACGCCAAGGTTTTTAATGGTTAGATGAAGATAATTAGTAAAAACGGGAAAATATCTTGAAATTATTCATCAATTATTTGATTCTCTTGGCGAACTTGGCGTCTTGGCGGTTAGATAGGGCTTTTTGCAGTAGACTCACTTCAGGGAAGGAGTCATGACGATGAAAAAGCAGCATAGCCCTCGTATACCTCTGAAAATCCTGGTGCTTCTCGGGGCACTTGTAATCCTGTCGTTAGGAGGGGTAAGTCTCCTGCTAAGCACCGGCGGCTTCGGTGACTCATCCATCTCTGCCGATGGTGGTTATGTGGCCTTTGTATCTTATGTCCCCAACTCGATCAAACGTCGTGTAGACATCTTCGTGTATGACCTTCAAAAAAAACGAACCCGCAGCGTGTCTGTCGTCCCGGATGGTATGGAACCCAACATTGAACCTTCTATATATCGAGATACCTCATTATCTGCTGACGGGCGATTTCTCGCGTTCCGGTCCTATGCACGCAACCTGGTCAGTGATGACACCAATGACACCGATGATATCTTTGTCTACGATCAACAGGCAGGAGAAACGACGCGCGTTTCTGTTTCTTCCGATGGCAGTGAAAACAGATACAACTCGTTCGAGCCAAAAATATCCGCGGATGGACGATATGTCGTCTTTACTTCCTTTGCAAGCGGCTTGGTTAACAGCGATGTCGTTACCCACAGCGACGTCTTTGTCCACGATCGTGAAACCGGCCAGACCGTCCAGGTTTCCGTTTCATCCGAAGGGGTTGCGGGAGATGGGAACTCATCAAAACCCTCCATTTCGGCTGATGGTCGCTATATTGCCTTTGTGTCCGGGGCCGGGAATCTGGTAGCGGTAGATGTTAACGGCGCTGCGGAAGACATCTTCGTTCACGATCGGTTGACGGGCGAGACCGTGCTTGCCTCCCTTGTTCCTGAGAGTGGCACAAGGATGCATAATCCATACGGCACTCAAGTTATGCTTTCTCCCACTGATTACCCGACGATCTCTGCCGATGGCCGTTACGTTGTGTGGATCTGTGGCTCGCTGCTTTTCATCAATGAATGGCAAGTACCTCACGCGATTGAGCGAGGAATCCAATCAGACGAGTTTGCTTTCCCATTTACTTATATGTCTGCTGCTGCCGCTGCGCCCGCGCTTTCCGCAGATGGGCGCTATATGGCCTTTACGGGTCATGCTAACCGCTTCCCCAACAAGATTGAGAAGTGGTTTATTGATTTCGTCGAAAATGAATTGCACATCCCTTCTTTTCCCTATTCTTTTAATTTTTCTGTATCTGTGTTAGTCATCTATGATTGGGAAATCGGCCAGGTCGAAAGTCAAATCCTTCATCCTGCACCCAACGACGCAGTCGCTATCTCTGGCGATGGGCGATATGTGGTCTATGAAAAGAGATACAAAGTTTACGCCTATGATTGGCAAGTTGGGAAGACCAGGCGCATAATGGGTTCTGGTTCTCTTATTGGGTGGAAATAAATGCCCCCTGCTCGCATCTGATCTGCGGTGGCGCGGTCTGGAGACCGGTCACAGTGTTTGGAGAACATCGTAGGGCGATTTGCCAAATCGCCCTACGATGTTTTTTGTATGCTGCGGTTAGCTTGCGTTAATAGGATGAATTGGAGTGTGAAATTTCCAGTCCGTTGACCTGCAGGAACGCCGGCACGATGATCGCCCTGGGATTGCGCGCGCCGTAGCTCATCGAGGTGTTGGCGACGACCGACGCCCGCGAGAGCCACGCCAGCCGGTCGCCGTAGATGTCGAGCAGGCTTTGCGTCAAACGCACGTTGTAGGGCACGACCACGGAACCGTCCTTCTTGAGCAAGAGCGCGCCAAAACGCGAGCTGCCGGTCACCAGCCCCTTGGAGGGGTTCACGATGTTCATATAGTGCAGGTAGGGGATGTAGAGGAGGTCGTCTTCGCGCGGCATGGCGACCAGTTCTTCCAGGGTGCTTGCCGGCCCGTCGCCGCCCTGCAATACGATGCTGTCGTGCGGTGTGGTATGTCCGGTGGGCTGCGCGCCGAATTCGTCGGCGTCGTCTTGCGCCCACATGAAGTGCTTGAATACGCCCTCGGCGAAGATGGGGAACGGTTGACGCGGCATCCCCATCAGGTCGCGGCGGAAGGGGAAGGTCTCGCGCCGCGTGGGATCGTCGGTCAGCGTGAAGTGCGGCGAAAAGATGCGCTGTCCAAGCTGCTCCTCGGTGAGGAACGAAAAACCGCGTTTCATCAGGCCGCCGTTGTAGCCGATAAAGCTCATAAACGTCAGCAGGTCGCTGGTCGCCGCCGAACCGAAGACGATGTTGTACGTTCCCAGGGGAAGTTGTTGCGGCGCATCGTGCTGGTAGTGTTCCACCAGGAAGGCCAAATCGCGCCGCAGCACGTCCGGGTTCAGGTCGGTTTTCTGCTGCGCGGATTGCTCGGCCAGCACTTCCCATTTGAGCGCGGTGTGCGACAGCACCATGCTGATCTGCGCGTCGGAGGTCTTGAAATACTGCGTGTGCTCGGAGCGGGTGTTGATCTGGGCGAGGGTGTTCATCCCGCAGGAGAAGATGCCGGAGAGCCGGATGTCGTCGGTTTCCAATCCCGCCGCCGCCTGGTTGAAGAACGCCAGACGCTCCTGGTTGCTGAGCGTCGCCAATGCAGGATCGTAGGTACTCTCGTCGCTGAAGGACTCGGTGTAGACCGGGACGGTGGGTTGATAGCTCAGAGGCTGCGCGTGCTGCACCATCTCGGCGACGATGTCTACGCCTTGCCGCATCTCGTCCAGGTTCCCCAGCGCGGTAATCATCTCGTAGCTGGCGCGCTGCCGGTCGCGGTAGGCGGTGATTTCCAGGCGGATGAGATGCTCGTTGGTGTTCAACGAGATAGCCGAGTTGGCGAAGCGCATCAGGTAACTGTCTTCTTCGTGATACAAAAACGTGGCTTCGACGCCTTTTGCCAGCGCGTAGGCGCGCAAGTCACACAGGGTTTGCAAAATCTGATCCTTCACGGTTACTCTCCTATCCTCACGTTGTCGAAACGGCAGACCGGTACGCCATGACCCAACTGCATGACCTGGTTGGGCTGTCCCTTGCCACAGTTCGAGACGTAGCACACTTCCCAGGTCGAGCGGTCGCCCACCGCCGACAGCGAGTTGTAGAACTTGACGGTCTCGCCCTGGTACGTCGAATTCTTGACCACGCGGGTGATCTGCCCATCCTCCACCAGCCAGCCGATGTCGGTGGCGAAGTGGAACTGCTCGCGGTTGGAGCCGATAGACCAGCTCTTGTCGCCATCGAGGATGATGCCGCGCTCGGTATTCTTGACGATGTCGTCCAGTGTGCCATCGTCGCCGGGATCCACGTTGATGTTGGTCATACGTTCAATCGGCACGCGGTAGAACGACGTGGCGCGATTCGCGCCGCTGCTGCCCTCGAAAATGACCTTGCCGGCGCGCGCGTTGGCCTCTTCGACCATTTGTCGCCCGGTGATCGCGCCGACGAGCAAGCCCTTGTCAATCAGCAGGTTGTCCTGCGCGGGGATGCCATCGTCGTCGTAGCCGAAGCTGCCGGGACTGTTGGGCGTCGTCGCGTCGGCGCGCACCGTCAACTTGTCCGAGCCGTAGCGCAGCGCGCCGAAGTCGCTGAGCCGGACGAACGATCCGCCGGCGTAGGCCAGCTCATAGCCGAGGATGCGGTCCAGTTCGAGGGCGTGGCCGATGGTTTCGTGCGTTTGCAAGAACATAATGCCGGGCAGCAGGATGACCGAGCGCACGTCTTTGGGGCAATGGTCGGCGGTCAACACTTCGTTCATCTCGCGCACGATGCGTTCGGCGTTCGCGCTGAAGACCTCCATATCGAGCGTCTCCCACCCGCGCGTATCGCCCGTGCGCGGCGGGTTGTACTTGCGCGAGTGCATCTCGCCGTTGGCGTCCAGCCCCGCCACTTCCAGCGAGGGGAAGACCTCGACAATGGTTTTCTCGATCTCGCTGCCTTCGGAATCCATGAAGACGATCTGCTTGCGGATGAACGTCAGGTTGCAGATGCGCTGGAAGACGCCCGGCTGGTTCAACTTGGTGTCCATCGTCTGCATAAAGGCCAGTTTGTCGGCCAGCGGCACGGTGAACGGGTCAATCTGGTTGGGGCTGTGGAAGGCGGCCTGGATGGCGTCCTTCTCCGCCAGGCGGACAGGGAAGGTGACGCGCTCGGCGGCGACGCGGGCGTTGTCGAGGGCTTTGTCGAACAGCGCGGTGAGATTGCTGAGGTCCGACGTGGCCGAGAACCCCCACGCGCCCTGGTACAGCACGCGGACGCCAACGCCGCTCTCACGGGCAGCGACGGCATTTTTGAGATTGCCGTTCCACATCACCAGGTCGTTGGTTTCCTCAACGGGATACCAACGCGCGTCCACATAGAGTGCGCCGGCGTCCCGGAGGCGGGCAATGTGCTCTTGTAATTGTTTTCGCATCATAGTCTCCTTTTTTTGAAGTTCCATTCCACCATGATACCACAAATTTACTCTATCTCCTACCGCCAGAAAGATCGGAAATTCTGTATACGGCTCCGGCCTGACCGGTGTAGATGATTCGGTAGGCGTGTTCTCTCTGCTGTTTCCCTCTCGATTTGTGGTCTTGAGCCTTCACATTATACTCTCGTTGGAAATCAAAACATTCCACAGTGTGTCTATCGTAGAGATGTTATGAACAACACAATGAAACGCCTTTCCTTGCTCATGCTATGTTTTCTGGGCTTGCTTGCCTGTGATTTCATCAACCCGCCTCGCGCCGCGGGGCCTACGAGGGAGGTTGTCCCGCCAACTGCGACCAGGCTGCCCGGCGCGACGCCGGTAGATGTGACGTATGGAGCAATCGCTCGGCGACATCTTACCGTCCTCTCCGCCGAAATCGGTCCGCGCTTACCCGGTTCACCGGAGGAGGCTGCGGCTGCGGATTACGTCAAGGCGGTTTTCAAAAAATGCGGCTTCGATCTGCAAGTACAACCCTTTTCCTTCATCACCGAAGACGACGAACAGTTGGAATCGGCTAATGTGATTGCTGTCAAACGGGGCTTGTCATCCAGGGAAATCATCGTCGGTGCGCATTATGATTCGGTGGATGATGGGGAAGGCGCAGACGACAACGCCTCTGGGGTGGCCGTTATGTTGGAGGTCGCCGAGATGCTCCACGGCGTCCAGACGCCCTACACTATCCGTTTTATCGCCTTTGGCGCCGAGGAAGCAGATCTGGACGGCTCTCGTTCCTATGTCGCGCAGATGGACGAGGCGGACATCGAAAATACCGTGGGCATGATCAACCTGGATAGTCTGATTGCCGGGGACATAACTTACGTATACGGCGATGCGGGAAGGGGCAGCCTTCGAGATTGGATTTTGGCGGCGGCGGCAGAAGCAGGATTCGCTGTGGAGGGCCGGACGGCCAGGGAACTGGATCAGCCAGATGGAACGCCCTGCGATTGTGCGGATTATGGCCCGTTCCAGGAAGTTGATATCCCTTTCGCCTACTTTGAAGCAACCAATTGGGATCTGGCTGAGGATGCGATGACCCAAGTTGATGTCAATTTAGGGGAAGATGGCAAAATCCAACATACTCAATACGATACCGTGGATTATATAGACACAACCTTCCCCGGTAGGATTGATGCGCGCTTGAATGTGTTTATCACATTGCTGTATGACGCCCTGACCCGGTTCACTATCTCGCATTGAGACACTCCATGCGACCTTGACACCTCATCCTTCACGCTTACAATCGCCACTATGCTTTCAGAACGGTTGAGGCGAGGTTAAGCGTCACATATATGACAGTCAAGGCGCAGGCCCAGGTGGGCGAGCCAATGCGCGGCATCAGGCCGGTAGATCCAACGCGGGATATGCAGGCGATTGTGGAACTGGTCGCCCTGGGTTTTGAGGATGAACTTGACCCGCAAGGGCAGAAGATGCTGGCGGAAATGCGCCAGACGGCGCGACGCCGGCCGTTATCTGCGTTGACGACGGGTGTTGAGCTGGATCCGGTTGGATTTGTGTGGGTCGAAGATGGGTGTGTGGTCGGGAACCTCTCGCTGCGTTACGCGCTTCCCGGCAGAACCAAGGGGCAGTTGATCGGCAATGTGGTCGTTCACCCCGACTACCGAGGCATGGGGATTGGGCGCGCGCTGGTCGAGGCGGCTATACAAGCTGTTCAGCACCAGGACACCCGCTGGATCGGGTTGGAAGTGCGCGAAAACAACCCCGTCGCTTGCGGTCTGTACACCCAGATGGGATTTGAAAAGGTTGGCCGGCAGCAGCATCTTCTCCGACCTGCCCGCGTGCCCTGGCCTAACGTTACCGCCTCTCGCTTGCCGTGGCGGGTGAGCAAACCCAAAGATCGGCTTTTATGGACGCAGTTAGCGGACGCGATCTACGCTCGCCGCCAGAAGTGGATCCTCGAAGTCCGGCCAGGCCAATATACGTTTGGTGGTTTAGAGCGCCGACTTAATCGCTGGTTGGATGGAGAGCGCGAGGAAGCCTGGCTTTACGGCGCGGAGGAAGCCCGGTTGGCTGTGTGTGTAAGAACAGACAAACGGAGTCAGTTTCACCTGTGGGATATTCTGGTACATCCCGCTGAAGGCGCTGCTGGCGCGCAAGCCGCCGTCGCGCAGGCGTTGCAGGCGACGCGGCGTTTCCCCGCGTGGCCGGTGATTGCGCTCATCGCCGATCAGGAGCCGTTGGTACAGGCTTTTTTCGACGTGGGCTTCAAGCTGCACCGGAGCCTGGTGCAGATGGTGATGGAGTTGTAGCGACGAGTTGGCTGCGTTGTCGCAGGGCCTCGTAGAGCGCGATGGATCCGGCGACGGCGGCATTGAGGGAATTGATCTTCCCGCGCATCGGGATGGACATCAGCCAATCGCAACGCTCGCGGACCAACCGGCGCAGTCCTTCTCCTTCGCTGCCAACGACGACCGCCAGCGGCAGCGTCATATTCACCTGCGTATAGAGCTGCGCGCCGCGCGCGTCTTCCAACCCCGCAATCCACACATCGGCAGCTTTGAGTTGCTCGATTGCTTGCGCCAGATTGGCGACCTGGGCCACGAGCAGATGTTCCACCGCGCCCGACGACGTGTTGACCGTGACCGGGGTGATACCGGCAGCGCGCCGTTCCTGGATCACGACCCCGTGGACGCCGGCAACCTCGGCGGTGCGCAGCAGGGAACCTACGTTGTGAACGTCTTGCAGCAGGTCGAGCAGCAAGAGCAGGGGCGGCTCGTGGCGCTGGCGGGCCAATGCCAGCATATCGTGGGGCGTGGCGAAGGGATAGCCGGAAGTTTCCAGCGCCACGCCCTGGTGGTCGTCAACGCCGGTGAGGTGCGCGATGTCCTGGCGGGGACGTTTCTCTATGACAACGCGCCGTTTTTGCGCCGCAGTCGTGATTTCGTCAAGGATAGGCGCTTTGGCTACACTTTCAGCCACCAACAGCCGGAAAGGTTGTCGCCGCCCGGCGTATAGGGACTCGCGGACCGCCTGCCGCCCGAAAAGCCATTCCCGCACGCGCGCCCCCTAGTCCAGCCGCCACGTGGTATCGTCGGGGCCATCTTCGATGAGGATGCCGAGTTCCGCCAGATGGCTGCGAATTGCGTCGGCTTTGCTCCAATCCCGGCTCTCCCGGTATTCCTGGCGCAACTCCAACAGGTATTTCACCAGCCCGTCAACGATGTGTTCGTTCTCCTGGTTTTTCAGGTTATTCGGCACAATTCCTAGCACGCCCCCGGCCAAATCGTGGAAGATTCTATCCATCGCTGCCAACGTCCCCATCGCATAGCGCGTCGTATCGTCCAGATGACGGTTGACTTCCTTGACGAGGTCGAAGAGGACGCCTAGAGCTTGCGGGGTGTTAAAATCGTCATCCATAGCCGCCTGGAAATCCTCGCGGTAGTCCTCCAGCGAGCCGACTTGCGCGAGGACGGCGGTACCCGCGGCTTCTACGGTGTTCTTCATCGCATAACGCAGCTTGTGGATGGTATTGTGCAGGCGATTCACACCGCGCTGCGCAGCCTGAAGCGCATCCCGGCTGAAATCCACCGGGCCGCGGTAATGGCTGCCGAGCACAAAATAGCGGATCGCCTCAGGGGAGTAAAGGTTGAGCGCATCCTTGATGGTCAGAAAATTGCCCAGACTTTTGCTCATCTTCACGCCGTTGACGGTGAGGGAGCCGACGAGGAGCCAGTAGTTGGCAAAGGGAACGCCATGCCGGGCCTCAGCCTGTGCGATTTCACATTCGTTGTGAGGGAAGATATTCTCCAGCCCGCCGCCGTGGATGTCGAAGGTTTTGCCCAGGTATTTGGTGGACATGACCGAACATTCGATGTGCCAGCCGGGGTAGCCTTCGCCCCACGGGCTGGGCCAGCGCATAATGTGCTCAGGTTCGGCGCGTTTCCACAACGCAAAATCAGCGGGATGGCGCTTGTCCTCGCGGATTTCCACACGCGCGCCGGCCTGCAACTCGTCAACCTGGCGATTGGACAGCTTGCCGTATTCCGGGAACTTCTCCACGGAGAAATAGACGTTTCCGTCAACCGCGTAGGCATAGTCGTGATCGAGTAAATCCTGAACCCAGGTGATGATTTCGGGCACGTGGCATGTCGCGCGCGGCGCGATGTTGGGCCGCAGGACACCCAGCGCGTCCATATCATCGTTGAAGCTGTTGACGTAGGTCTCCACCAGTTCCATCGGCTCAATGCGCTCGCGGCGCGCGCCTTTGGTGATGCGATCCTCGCCGGTCTGCGTTAAGTGGCCTACGTCGGTGAGGTTGCGCACGTGGCGCACTTTGTAGCCGCGATACTGCAAGTACCGCACGATAACGTCCATAGCGATGTACGTCTTGGCGTGACCGAGATGGGAATGATCGTACACGGTAGGGCCGCACACGTAGAGACTCACACGCTCGGGCTGGATGGGCTTAAAGCGTTCTACTTCCCGGCTGAGATAGTTATAAACTTTCAGCGCCATGCTCAGCTCCTTCTGCTCTTAGTCACCATTGTTGTCGGGGCGGGCGAAAATCATCCGTCCCGCCGCGGTCTGCAGGATTTTGCTCACGGTCACATCAATGGTAGCGCCGATGTAGCGCATACCGTCTTCGACCACGACCATCGTGCCGTCGTCCAGGTAGCCGACGCCCTGGTTTTGCTCCTTGCCTTCCTGGAGCACGTGAATGGTGAAGCTTTCGCCGGGCAGCAGCACCGTTTTGACCGCATTTGCCAGTTCATTGACGTTGAGCACCGTCACTGCCTGAAGCTCGGCGACCCGGTTCAGGTTATAGTCGTTGGTGAGGATGGCGCCACCCATTTCTTTCGCCAGGGCAATCAATTTGTCGTCCACTTCGCGGACGCCCGGCATGTCGGCATCGGTGAGGCGCACCGGCACCGGGGATTCTTCTTGCAATTGGCGCAAGATTTCCAATCCCCGCCGTCCACGGTTCCGCCGCAGCGTATCGGAAGAGTCGGCAACGTGCTGCAACTCATTCAACACAAACAGCGGTACGACCAATTCTCCCTGGATAAAGCCGGTGCGACATATATCGGCGATGCGCCCATCAATGATAACGCTGGTGTCGAGGAGCACCGCCGGTTTACATTGTTGCACCACCGGCGCTGCGGCAGGGACGAGGCTTTCTTTGGGGAAGATGCGCATCCGCAGCCCTTGCAACAAATCTGGACGCACTGTCGTCAGTGTTAGTCCGATATACCCGAAAGCGGCGGTGACAATAAATGGCAAAAATTGCCCCAAAGGATTTGGTAAGAGCGACAATGGATAAGCCGCGATAGCGCCCAGTGCCAGCCCCAGGAACAGGCCAAAAGTCGCCGAAAAAATGATGTCAGCGGGAAGCTGTTGAATGGCGTGGCGAAACCGGTTGTAGGGTTTAAGTGTGATGCGCGGTGTGAAGATGAATCCCAAGACAGCGCCTAAAACGCCTCCGAAAATGGTTACATAAATGTGTATGGTTGTGGGAATGGCAGGAATTTGCACAATCTGCGCTGCGAGCGCTGCTCCGGCGGAGCCAAAGACAAAAATACCGATGATGCGCAGGATAAGTGTTATTTGCATAATAATTTCTCCATAAGATCAAAAAAAATAATGGGCGACCGATACGGGCCGCCCTCTACATCATATCGCTTATAAAGGTTCTATCATGGATTGATAGAGTGTTTTGTAGTGCGTTCTGTATTGGAGTGAGGGGTCTTTTTTGAATCTCACGTTTTGATCCACTATGTCAGCATAAATAAATGCGTACTGCACCCGTTTGTATTTGATCTTAGCACAGTCAGAAGAAAAGTCAAAAATGTTGACATTCTCCGAATTTTGGATATATTGAAGGTTAAGATGTCATTTTCACAGGAGCAGAAAAATGGCTAGATGTCCGGAATGTAACGCTAAGTTAGTGGTCGCCCCAGATTTAGAGCGATGGGATCGTATCTTCTGTGAGGCTTGCGGTATTGAGTTAGAGGTCGTTGATGTAAACCCGCTGGAACTGGAAGCGGTTTACGACTTCGAGGACGATGACAATGCTTTGGATGAACTCGAGGAAGATGAGGAAGACCTGGAGTGGGACGACGAAGCTGACGACGATGAAGAAGAGGAAGAAGAAGAGTGGTAGTCACGCTGAAACTTACATCGTGAGTCATGCCGTGACATTGTCTCTAATGAAAAACAGGCCATCGAAATCTCGATGGCCTGTTTTTAGTGGATTTGTTGCCCCTACATTGAACGCCGCGAGAGGAAGAAAAGCACGCCCACCGCTATCGCCAGGATGAGAACGATGATGCCGGTGATGCGCAGTACCGTGTTGAGCACTTTGGTGACGCCGCCGGTCTTTTCGTCGCCCTTGTCACCAGCCGTGGTCGTTGCCGTTGCGTTGGGATTCTCCTGTGGGGTCTTCGGGCTGGAGCCGGCGCTCTCATCCCGCACGTAGCCCAGGTTCAGCGAAGAAACCTGTCCTGCGTTGAGGGGGATATTCCATTGCCCCGCATCGGTCAGCTTGTATCCCGGAGGAGCAGTGTGACGCAGAATGTAGTTCCCCGGTTCGAGGTCCTGGAAACAGTAGGGTTCGCTGATGCCGTCGGTCTTGTATGTCCCTGCCGGGCCAGCCATGCCGACCAGGTTGACTTCCGCATTCGGCAACGCCATTTCGCCGCCATCGGCCTGGCGGAACATATCATTGTTCGCGTCATAGTAGGCCAACACACAGAGCGATGCCTTATTGCCGGTAGGCGCAGCCGGGAGTCCTCCACTGGCGGGCGGTTGGGTGGCCTCTGGCGTTGCCGGCGTCTCCGGTGTAGTCTGCGGTTGTGGGGTGGCTGTGGGCGCAGACGCCGGAGTGCCGGAGATGATCACTTCCTGCCCGATGGAGAGGAAGTCGTTGATGACGGTTCCCGCGTTGAGACGGCGTAGTTCATTCAAATCCACGCCATATTCGATGGCGAGGCCAAACATTGTATCGCCGGCGACAACGATATGCACGATGGCGCCATCAGGACGCGGCGTCGGAGTGTTCTGCGGTACGACGGCAGTGGGCGGAGCCGCGGATGTCGGGGGCGGCGGTTGTGGCGTCGGCGTCGAGGGCGTACCCTGGGAGACCACCTTCAAGCTCATATTGTCCGTGTATGCATCGTTGTGCTTGTTGGGCCACTTCCCGTAGAACTGCGTGAAGAACGTGACCGCGCCGCTCGCACCGACAGTGGTCTGAACCGGCCCGACGATCCCGTACTTGTCATAGTGATAGTAGGCCTGACTCCACACGATGTTGGAGCTGAAAGGATCCGTCCCGCCGTTAGGATCAATGCCTACGCGGAAATAAAAAGCATACGGGTCGCCGCAGGATGTGACCGTATCCTCGCCGCAAGACCACGCGTGCGCGGCGTAAGAGGCTTCGACCACGGTGCCGGGCGCGACGTTGCGCACAACCTGGTAGTAGCCGGCGTTTTGTTTTCTGAAGAAAGTGAAACACATGCCGGCGTAATAGCCCTGGTAAATTCGCACGGGGCTTTGATTGAACGGGGCTTCATTGGGGATGACTTTGCACTCCGGTCGCCCGAAATCGCCTTCCTGCCACCATGTTACCCATCCTTCGGGCGTAAAAATCTCGCCGTACTGCACGCCAGTGAAAGTGTCACGGGTCCAGTTGTTATAGTTGGGTAACGCGTTGTCTACAGGTTTGCCGATCCCTTCAAAGCCTGGATTCACCAGCAAGTTCGTGCCGATTTCCTGGCGCAGGGGACTCTGCTCCTCGCGCGCGGCTGCCAGCGGGACCAGGATCAGAGTGGACAAGGTCAGCACTAGCAGCAACAGTGCTCCTAATCCTTTCAACCTTTTCGATTTCATCGGTTTGTGCCTCCTTATTTTACTTACAGCACAGAATATGGATGCTTTCGCTCATTGCCTCTATAAAGAACATAACCGCCAGCGTTGAAGTTGTGTCAGCGCCGGCGGCATAAGATGAACGATGCATCGAACACGGAAAATTATAACATAGCGATAAGTGTTGTCAACCATATTTCAATCTATCAAAAATCCATCACAAGTTGATAGAGCTTGCCTGTCTCCCATTGTACACGCAATTCCCAATGGGGGTTTGCGTCCCCTGCATAGAAGCCTGCCAATGGCTTGGGATGGTTGGCGTCCAAAAGCAGCCAACACGCTCCGTAACGTCGCGCGACTTCAGCGGCGGTATCCGCATCTTCATTGGGTGCCATCAGCGCCGGGATGCGGGAGGTGTACCAAAAGTTCGGCGGGCTTCCCACCAACACCGGGCACGCGGCTGGATCGTGTTCGGTCAGCCAGGCAGCGGCTTGCGTGTAGAGCACATTGACCTGTCGCCATGCCAGCAGTTTGGGCGAGGTTGTTATGCCGCTCAACGCCACTGCCAGCAGCACGAATCCCCATAAGAAGACGCGCTGCGCCTGCGGAATGTTCCATCTGCGTTTGTTGCCGATCCACGCCACGGCGCGTTCGATCCCGACGAGGGCTGCCGTCACGATAAAGGGCAGCAGCGCCCCCGCGCTGTGGAAGAGTCCGCCGCGCGGGCCGGGAAAACTGAAGGCGAAGGTCATCGCGGCGAAGAGCAACAGCAGATAGCTCCACGCCAATACGAAGGCCGGGGATTTTCGCAGGCGCCATCCGCCGACGATGGCGAAGGGCCACAGGAAAATGTAGCCGACCACGGCGAGCAGCGTGCGCAAGTTCCAGGCCAGGGCATCCCATTTTGACTGGACGATGGCCGACCAGCCCCATTCCAGGTAGCTGCGCAGACTGAGTTCGCACTGATAGCAGAAGATGTCGTCGTAATTCGTCAGCCAGAGGGTCTGCGTGCCGCCAGTGGGCAGCCAGGTGCCGCGTGTGCGCAGGTTGAAGATCAGCCAGGGCGCCAGGACCAGGAGTGTGATTGCGCCTGTCGTCGCCAGACCTTTGCCGTCGCGCCGCAGCACCGGCAAGATGAGCGCCAGCGCGACGAGCAGCAAGCCGTCGGAGCGAGTGAGGTAGGCCAGCACGGCAGTCGCGGCGGCGAGCGCGGCCCAACGCGCGGCGCGGCTTTCCCAATAGCGCCCACCAGCCCACAACGTCAGCGCGCCGCACAGCGCGAACGGCGCGAACGTCTCCGGCAGTGTCCAGAAGGGGAAGAAGTATACGCTGAACGTCAGCAGCAGCCCCGCCGCCCAGAAGTATGCGCGCCGCCCACTGACCGTCCAGGCAATGTGCGCGCCGAAGACCGCCAGCAGCGCCGAGAGGACGACAAATGGGATTTGGGCCGCGAAGAACGAGGGGCTGAGCATCCAGAAGGGTGCGACCAGCAGGGAAGGAAGTGGCATCCAGTAGCCAAAAGCCGGATGAGGCAGCCCATCTGGGTTGTCGAGGTAGTTCCAGAGGTAAGGTTCGGTCGCGCCTGCGCCTTCGGCCAGCCGTAGCCCTTGCACGGTGTAGTAGGCCGTGTCCATGTACCCCGGCTCGCGGATCAAGGCGGCGACGATCAGCCGGACGGCGCAAGCGCCCAGGAAGAGCCAGAGGTAAGCGCGCAGGTTTTTATTTCCAGGTGTAGAGGACATAGGTATCTATCTCCATCACGGGAACGGTCAGGGTCTCCAGGAATTCATCCAGCGCCAGCCCGCTTTCTGCCGAGAGTGCGGGATATTGTTCGGGCGACTGGCGCACAAAATTCATGCCGCGCGTGGACAGCAGGATATGCGTGATCCCTTCCGTTTTCAGAGCGTTGGCGATGGCTTCGGGAGTGCCGTATTGATGACACAAGTGCGCCCAACGGTCGAGGATGGCGTCGGGTTGGGTGGAAGTGGGCGCATAGTAGGATCGCGGTTCCCACAGCAGCAGTGTTTGGCTGTTCGGCGGCAGCGTGTCGAGGGCTTGCATCGCCAGCCAGTGTGATCCCATAACGCGCTCCAGGTAGGCTTCGCGGGTTTCGGCGCCCATTAAATAGCGGGCGGGATTGAACATCGTGATCTCAGTGACCTGGTACACCACATTTCCCAACAGCAGCAGGCCAATACATAACTTGAGGAAATTGTAAAGCGAGAGCGCGCCGATTCTGGCTTCGCGCGTGGATATAAGGGCGGCTGTGGCAAGCCATCCATACACGACCAATGCGGGAAGCAGCAGACGGCTCTGGAACAATCCCCGTGTGTGCAAGACGCCCCAAACCCAACTGGCGGCGTGCGCGCCTCCCAGGGTGGTCACAGCCAGCCAGACCCAGCGTTGATTTGATGATCTCCTGAGATTTTTTACTACCCAACTGATGACCAGGGGCGCCATGATAAGCCACAGTGGACCGGTGCGCCCATCGTAGAAATTCATGTCGCGGATGCCCTGGGTGAGCACCAGGGGCAATAAGAGCGTCGCGCGCCAATTCCCCCACAAACCACTGCCGGCGTCTTCGTACCATGTCATGCGGAACGCATCCCATTCGGCGCCGCCCCAGAGAAAGGGATATGCGGGATTGCCGGTCAGGACGAGGTTTTTGATTAACCACGGCAGCCCGCCGAGAATGCCGCCGAGCACATACCCCAGGATCGCGCGCCGCGCAGTGGGTCGCCGGGTGGCAAGGTTGTAAACAATCACCAGCCCTAATCCCACGATGGGCCAGAGCACGGCGGTGTACTTCACGCCGGTCGCAAGCCCGCTCACCAGTCCGGCGAGCACGTACCACGCGGCGTCTTTCTGTCTGGCGAAAGTTTCTGCCAGCAACGCAGTTTCGGCGGTCACAAACAGCGTGAGGAACAGGTCCGTGTAGGCCCATCCGGCGAGCACGGCGGTCATCGGCATCGCCAGCAGGAACAGCAGCGACCACGAAACTGCTTCACGTCCCAGGAACCTGCGGGTAAACCACGCCACCCATCCCATGAGCAAAATCAAGGCCCACCAATGCAGTAACTTGGCCGTCAGATCGTTGCCCAAGAGCATCGCTTGCAGGTAGAGCGATTCCCCGAACCAGGGGAAGTTGAAGTGCGGCGTGTAGCGTCCCATCCAGCCGATGCGTCCGGCTTCTATGGCTAGTTTTGGCCCGGTGAGGTGGTAAAAAAGGCCGTCAAAGTCGGTGGGGGGGAGTAATGCGGCGAGAAAAGGAATTCCCACGGTGATGAGCGTATAGATCTGTCCCCAACGGCCCAGACTGGCGAACCACCTGGGGAGCGACTGCGCCAGGTGTTTGAGCACGCCGACGGCGCGCCGCCACCCGATCAGCCAGCTTACCATCAGAACGCCTGATGCTCCCCACCAGGTCGCGCCACCGAGCAGACCGACGACCAGCATAGCGACGCTGACCAATCCCAGGCCCGTGGTTGCGGCTAACAGGAATGGCGTCAAGGCATCGTGTGAGGGGATTTTCAGCCAGCGGAGCAGTCCGAGACCGGCAGAGAGGCCGCCGCCGGCGATAGCGAGCAGCGTCACGATGGCGCGGGCAAATGATGCCCACGCGCTTAATTGCGCAGCGGTGAATGGACGTTGCTGGGGCACAATGTAGAAGGCGCTGGCTACAAAGGCTATCCACACCAGGAAAAGGGCAATTCCGATCCAGGTATATCGTCTTGTCATTCGCGTTTCCTTTGGGTGCTGCCCGGTGATCGCTGACGGCTCACTGCGCGATGCGCATCATGGTACAGTATAAACGCTTATATCATCTTGTTCAACGACGAGCATCCAGTCTGCTGGCGGCGCAAAAGCAAGTTCACACGGCAAAGTTTCGGCGTCAGAAGTGAGAATGTGGGTCGGGTGGTACTTTCGCAACAAGGTGTCACGTTCCACGGCGGAGAGAATGCCGCTGAAGAAATCGCGTATCTCCTCGCGGCGCTTTTCCACGTTTAGTGTGGCCCCGGCGTGCCCAAGCACGACGCGCCCGCGAATCTCACCGGCCAGGAGATTGCCCGGCTCTTCGCAGGTGAGGACGGTCACGGCTTCTCCCTGGGCGTCCAGGTACGCGGCTGCGGTGGCCAGCGCGCGCGGTTGAAAGACGGCGTAGGGCGTCGGCCCGCTGCCCAGGTGTGACATCACATAGGCGCTGTAGAACATAAGATTTTGTCCCCACAAACAGAGAACAAGGACGACGCTGCCGATGACGCGGACGAGTCTCCGCCGCCACCATTGGCGTACCTGGCGCCGCCCGGCAATCCAACGCCATCCCACCACGGCCAGGATCGCCAGCATGGGAGCCAATCCCAGGGAGAATCGGCGTTGGTAGGTCACGGGAATGTAGCCTAGCAGAACGACGACGATAGCGTAGAAAGGCGCAAAGCGCGCAGCCGGTCGCGTGCGCCATAGATGCGCCGCCCCGATGATGGCGAGAAGCCCCATCACGCCGTAACCCACCAAAACTACATCAGGCGGAAATGAAATCTGGTAATTTTGGCTCCCGTAAGCCTTCCCCCAAAAGGGGTCCTGGGAAAAGGTCAGGAGGTTATACGCGAACAGCGGCAGCGCGGTCGAGCCTATCGCCAGGAGCGGGAGCGCCTCGCGCCACAGGACGCGCCGCGCCTGGGCTGACCGGACAATCCACCAAAGGCCAAGCGGCAGCAGCAACGTGGGCAGGCTGAAGGGGTTGAGCAATCCCAGGAGTGCGACGGGAAGGATGTAGGACAGGATAAATCGCCCGGCAGAGCAACGCTCCCCGGTTTCCCATTGTCTGTACACCGTTGCTGCGCAGATTAACAAGAGGGCTAAGGCCAGCGGCAGATGTGGGGCAGCGGCGAAGAGCAGGAAGGTGTTGACCTCGGGCCGGTTGAAGGCGTTTTGGTAGCGATCGAGGATTGTAGCCGCCGGGACGAGCGCCTTGCCGACAGAGATCAACCAGGCCGGACCGACGGACAACGTCAGCAAAAGCGCGAGTTTGCGATCACGTACCTCGGGCAAGAAGGCGGCCGCACAGACGTAGAGCGCGCAGGCCAGCATCACAATCGCCAGGGCAGAAGTCAGCGCGTATGGCAATTCGATGGGCAGGCGCAACCAGCGCGCCACGTGGCCGAGAGCGACGTATAACGGATATTGCAGGATAGGTTTGTGCGGTTCTGGCGTAAAACGGTTGACGATCAACCACGCGCCGTCGTAGCCCTGCGCCATCGCCGAGCGGTACTGCGTATAGTCGCCGCCGTAGGCCCACGTTTTGTAGAACTGCCATCCTTCCGGCGGCGCGAGCCAGGCCCACGCCACAGGCGCCGCCAGCAGTATGATGAAGGCCGCGGCGCAGAGTGCCACCCAGCGCCATTCTTGCTTTGTCACCACCACGCAGACCTCGCTACAAGGTTATGGCAGCTTGTGCCACACGCCGGCTGTAGTATCGCTGTAAATGCGCTGCCAGTTGGGCGAGATGTCCAACACCGTCGCCAATGAGCGCGTGGGGGGGATGATGACCCATTGTACATTGTAGCGCGCCAGCGTCACGTCCCATTCCGCGCCGGCATTGATCACTGTTTGGTATTCGCGGCTGATTTCTTCTCCGTAGAAATCCGTTTGACCGTCAATGAAGACGGTGAGATCGGGCCAACACCGGTAGAGCAAGTAGCCACCCCAGGCAAATTCGTTGAACACTCTACTTTCCGGCAGGTCGCAACGCAACGTGTCCACGGCGGTTACCGGGAAGAGGGCGGGGTTGAACGTATTGCCCATCTGCGTCGCATCCACGGGTAGCCCCAGGCTTTGCAAACCGACGCCCAACGCTATGACGGCGCCAACCCACAGCCAGCCCCAGGCTTGCCGGTCAATCGCGTGCAGCGAGGCCAGGGATTGTGTGACGCGCGGCGCTTCGTCGCGTAACCACGCCTGCCCTTCCCGCCCCAGGATCAACACGGCGACCAGCGCGTACAAGGGGATATTGCGCGCCGAGTACAGCCCAAAGGCCGACCATACGCCCAGAAGCAGCAACGAGGTCCAGTCCAGGCGACGCCGCAGCAGCCAGCCGAGCGCCAGACTGCCCAACAGCAGCGCCGCAAAGGCCCAGAAACCGACGTTGTGGAAGTCGGGGCTGCGGTATTCTTGCGTTAAGTCAACCAGGAATTTTTGCCCCAGGTAATCGAAACTGTGCAGCATCAACCGAGGTCCCACGGGATTGATCCACGAAGCCAGGATCAGCGCCGCGCCCAACGCGAGAAAGACGCGGCATTGTTTGGCGTTTCTATCCAGCGCAGCCCCGACGGTGTACAGGAGCGCCAGGACGATGCCGCTGATAAACGCGCCGTGTGTATTCGCCCATAGGATCATCAACAGGGGCAGCGGTAATAAATCGCGCAGTCGGTTTTCCTGGCGATACCGTTCCAGCGCAATCAGGAAAACGACGAAAAATAGCAGGGTGAAAATGTGAGGGCGGGTCAACCAATGCACGCTGCCCACCAGCGCTGCTCCCAGACTGCTGACCAACGCCAGCGGCGCCAGCATCCCCAATCGTTTTGCGCCGCTCAGCAGCAGTGCATACGTCGCGCTCAGTATCGCCGCGGTCAGCCAGACCACTCCATTGAGGCCGAAAGCACGTTCGGCCAACGCAAACAAGAGTTGCGCTATCCATTCGTGGGGAATCAAAAGCTCGCCGGGTTTCGTGTGCGAGAAAACATCGGTTGTCGGAATCCGGCGCGTAGTGAGGATATAGCGCCCTACCGCCACATGCCGCCCTAAATCACCGTCGGCGTTCATCATGCGAGGACCGAGAGACAATGCGCCCCAGAAGATCACACCGAAGATGAGGGCCGTCAGCGTTGGGAACAACCACAAGGGCGGTTTACGGGTTAGTGTTTCACGCTTCATAGCTCAAGTTTCACCAACTAGAGTTTCTGCGCATACGTGGTGAAGAGGTCGCCCAGGTTGATGCGCAGGGCTACCTCGCGCAGCTTCAGCCGCGTCACCAGCTTTTCCAGCGGGCGGCCGAGTGTCGGCAGCAG
>DAOUAQ010000027.1:0-7491 GCA_034433375.1 Anaerolineae bacterium
GTGTTCGGCAGCCGACTGGATGATTTGCTCATTCAAGGTAACGAAAAAAGAGCTCATATCTCCATCGTAGCCATATTTTTTGATGCTGGTGCAGTAGTTGGTCGCGGCGCGGATGATGGCGCCGGGCGCGCAGAGCGCGAGCAATTCATCAAAAATCGCGTCGTAGTTCGCCCTGAGAGTCTTATACATCTCCCGAATGCAGTCCATATTGTCATCCCCGCCACAGGCTCCGATCAGGTACTTCGTTGAAAACACATCCACCAGATCATACATACCGATGTACACGGTCACAACCTCGGCCTCGCGGATCTCGTCCCGCAATGCCTGATCGTTTCGAAGACGATCCAACAATTGATCGCTGCGAGAGGTAACGACGCCTTTGTTGTGTTGTATAACCTTGACCCCCAGGTCGGCCTCAAGATAAGCTGAATAGTAGGTGATATATCCGTAGTCGCCGGCCGCAGTCACAACAGTATCGCCTAGAGCGACATAATCCCAGACGGGCGGTTCAGACGTCGCTGTCGCGGTGGGCGGCGGCTCCGGTGTGGCCGTCGGCGCCGAGGTCGCGGTAGGCGGCGGGGCGGTCGGTTGCGGCGCGCTGCAGGCGGTCACGAGCAGCAATACCAGTCCCAGGTTGACTGTCCATAACGATGCTTTCTTGCGATTCATCGTCTTCTCCTTACGAAAGCAGTGATCAGCCATCAGCCGTCAGCTTTCAGCTATCAGTTTCCAGTGGCCAGCATTTAGCATCCAGCTTCTGGCCTCCAATAATCCTATTGTAATCAGGCAGTGTCCGCAAAACGTGAGTAAATCATTAGCAATTTGTCAAGAAACTTCGTTTTGGCACAAAATGTGCTACAATGTTCTATAGGAAGTTGGCTTTTTGCTATGCGCGAAAGGAGGGGCAATGAGCCATCTGGTGTTATCTTTGCTCGGCGCATTCCAAGCCACACTTGACGGAGCGTCTATCCTCTTCAGCTCGGTCAAAGCGCGCGCGCTGTTAGCGTACCTGACCGTCGAAGCCGGACGCCCGCATCCCCGTGAGACGCTCACCGCCCTGCTTTGGCCCGAAGAACCGGAGGCCGTCGCCCACAACAACTTCCGCCACACGCTCTCCGCACTGCGTAAAGCCATCGGCGACCGGGATGAAGCTGAAAACCCGGTGCTCCTCGTCACCCGCGAGACGGTCCAACTCAACTGCACCAGCGATTGCTGGCTGGACGTGCGCGCGTTCCAGGAGGGTATCACAACCGCCAATCCTGCTTCACCATTGGCCGAAGCAGGGCTGCTAAAAGCAGCCGCGCTCTATCGCGGCGATTTCCTGGAAGGCTTTTACGTGAAGGACAGTGCAGCCTTCGAGGATTGGGCGCTCCTGATCCGCGACCGTCTGCAACGTCAGGCCGCGGCGGCGCTGCAACGCCTGGTGGAAATCTACGAAGGCCAAGGGGACTACGCTCAAGCCTGCGCGTATGCCTGGCGTTGGACCGAACTGGAGCCGTGGCAGGAGGAGGCGCACCAGCACTTGATGCGCGCGTTGGCGCTGAACGGCCAGCGAACGACAGCCCTTGCGCAGTACGATGTGTGCCGTGGCATCCTCCAACAAGAGTTTGGCGTCGGACCCTCAGCGCAAACCCTCCGGCTCTATGAGCATATCCGCGACGGTATGCTCCTGGCTCGGTCAGAGACCGGCCAGAGCAATGTTGGGGCTGATGTTAGCTGGGGCCGGTCTCCAGACCGCGCCCCCGTAACGCCGGTCGAAACAGAAAAACCGGTCTTTGTCGCCAGAGAAAACGAATTGCAGCGACTGGAAACTGCCTTGCACACCGCATTGAAAGGGTGTGGACGGGTCGCTTTCGTCACCGGGGAGGCCGGTCAGGGCAAGACGATGCTGCTCCAGGCGTTCGCCCAGCGGGCGCGCGCGGCGTGGCCGCACCTCATCGTCGCCCAAGGGAACTGCAATGCGTATACCGGCATCGGCGATCCGTACCTGCCCTTCCGCGAGATGATGGAGAGGTTGGCCGGTGATGCGGGTGCTGCGGCAACTCACGCCAAGCGACTGTTCCCGCTCATAGCACAGGCGCTGCTGGTTGATGGCCCGGACTTGGTCAACATCTTTGTCCCCGGCACGGTACTGAACCAACACGCCGCCACCTTTGCACGCAACAGCGCCTGGGCTGATCAACTGAGGGCTCTGGTCGAGCGCAAAACCACGTCACCGGACGGAAGCAGCCTGCGCCAGGAAGACCTCTTCCGGCAGGTCACGACCGTGTTGCAGAGCATCGCGCGCCAGATGCCGCTGCTGCTCATCATTGACGATATGCAGTGGGCAGACCTCGGCTCCATCAGCCTCTTGTTTCACCTGGGACGTCATCTGGAAGGCAGCCGCATCCTGGTGATTGGCGCGTATCGTTCCGAAGAAGTAGCCCTCGGCAGAGAGGGCGAACGTCACCCTCTGGCTCCGCTGGTCAACGAATTCACGCGCACCTGGGGGGAGATCACGGTTGATCTGGGCCAGGCCGATGGCGAGGCCTTCGTCCGCGCGTTGCTGGATAGCGAGCCGCATCATTTGGGAGCGCAGTTCCAACAGACCCTCTACCGGCAGACGCTCGGTCACCCACTCTTTACCATCGAATTGCTGCGCGGGATGCAGGAGCGGGGCGACCTGATTCACGACGCGGCAGGCCATTGGATCGAAGGGCCGGCGCTCAACTGGGACGTCCTGCCGGCGCGGATCGAAGCCGTCATCGCGGAGCGAATCGGGCGTTTATCCGCGCCAGACAAGCGCATGCTGCGCATCGCCAGCGTCGAAGGGGAGGTCTTTACCGCTGAGGTCATCGCGCAGGTACAAGGCCTGGCCGAGGATGACATCGTCGCTGCACTGAGCGGTGCGCTGAACCGCCGCCATCGCCTGGTGCGCGCGCAGGCCATCGAAGGAACGGCGACCCGGCAGATATCGCGCTATCGCTTCCGCCACATTCTGTTCCAGAAGTACCTCTACGGCACGCTGGATGCAGTCGAACGAGCGCGGTTGCACCGGCAGGTCGGCGCGGCGTTGTTGGCGCTCTACGGAGAGGATATCCAGGCGATTGTCTCACAATTGGCCCTGCACTTCGAGCGAGCCGGGATGGTGAACGAAGCCATCGACTATTACCGGCAAGCGGGCGAGCGGGCGATGCGGATGTCCGCCAACACCGAGGCTATTCTGCACTTTGATAAAAGCGTCGCCCTTCTCAAAACACTCCCACCCTCGCCGGAACGCGACAAACGCGAATTAGCGATGCAGTTTGCACTTGCCGGGCCGACCATCGCCATCCATAGTTGGGGCGCGCCAGAGGCATTGCAGATTTACGACCGTACGATGGAATTGAGTCAAGCTTTGCATGATACCTCCAACCTCGTGCAGGCAATGCTACATAAACAAGGCGCCCTTACGACGCACGCCAAGCATCGTGCTGCGCTCGAACTCGCGGAGCAATGCAACCAGGTTGCGCAGCAAAGTGACGATTCCACACAAATTCTGCTCGCCCATCAAATACTAGGGGTCACCTGCATGTTTGTCGGCGAGTTTGCCCGCAGCGTGCGCCATCTACAGCAGGTGACGGTGTATTATGACCGGGATACACATCACCCCCTGGCTTTTATTTTGGGTCAGGACCCTGCGGTCAATTCACTTTTATGGCAATTTTATGATCTCTGGTATCTTGGATACCCGGATCAGGCGCTCGAGAAAAGCCAGGAAGGGATGGCATTGGCACAAGAACTCGATCACGCCTTTTCGTCATTCTTTCTGATAGCTTTCAAAACCAGGCTCCACCGGTGGCGGCGAGAAGCCACGGAAGTCTATAAACTGACAGAAATTCAACTGGGGTATTGGCGCGAATACAAGATGGAATTGGCAACCGTCGGCGCGATGCAGGAGCAGGCTTGGGTGCTCTCCATGCAAGGCCATCTCGACGAAGCCATTCCAATGTACGAGGAAGCCTTGACTGCCTGGAACGCCACCGGGATGCTCCTCCACCACACGGAATTCCTGTGCGTGCTGGCCGAAATGTACGGCAAGGCGGACAACCCGGCGCATGGGCTTGAGCTTATCGAAGAGGCTATCGCCTTTATGCAGCCAAGCGACGAACGCTACCACGAGGCGGAACTCTACCGCATGCGCGGGCTACTGCACATGCAGCAGGACAAAGCCAATGCGGCGGAGGCCGAAGCTGACTTTCACAACGCTATCGAAGCCGCGCGCCGGATGGAAGCGAAAATGTGCGAACTGCGCGCCACCACGTGCCTGGCGTGTCTGTGGCAGCAGCAGGGCAAACGCGAGCAGGCGCACCAGGCGCTGGCGGAGATTTACGGCTGGTTCACGGAAGGCTTTGACACGCTGGACCTCAAGGAAGCAAAAGCGCTACTGGACGCGCTGACACCTTAGCCACTGAGCCAAATGCCAATTGCCGGAATTGCAGCCTGTGGTATAATGTCCCTCACATTGGGGCGTGGCCAAGCTGGTAAGGCAATGGACTTTGAATCCATGTATCGCACGTTCGAGTCGTGCCGCCCCAGTCTGATCTTTGTAAGTGGGGAGGATACTATGTTGACATCCCCTGACCGGATTATCACACCGGTAACATGGCTGGAAGCGCCGGAATGGTTGACGCCTGAGCAAGCAGCAGCATTGACCGGGCATAGTCTGGAGAACATCCAGGCGATTGTCCAGGACGGCGGAGTAGAGCTGAAGGACGACGACCGCGTTCTGATAGAGAAGGGCAGCCTCTATGACTTTCAAGAAACATGGGTAGAGCTGCTCCATTGGAACGATTAACCGCCCTCGATCTGCTGCATTGCGCCTCACTCCTGACCGGTGGGGCGCTTTTTCGTCCTATGATGTCTGAGTCATACTCAGTCATACCGGTAATACGCAAGTCATACCGGCAAGGGGAAAAACAACAAGCTCTGACAGAACATACCCTCTAAAAAAGCGGTAACATCGGTAACAACGGTAACAGATTATGACCGACTTTGACCCGGTAGAATGGATCACCACTCAAGCAGCCGCTGAGCTTACTGGCTATGATCCCTCACGTTTTCGCCAGTTAGCCAAGCGCGGAGGCATATTGGCACGCAAGTGGGGCCGTGATTGGTTCCTAAGTAAAGCTGCTGTTCTTGCCTATCATCAGGAAATGCAACGGTTAGGGGCAGAGAAGCACAACCCCTGGCGGGAGGACCTGGAAGAGCAGGGACGGGGACGACGACAAGACAAAGCAGACGGGGCGGATCATTCCGCCCCGTTTTTGTTGGTTGTGCGTTGGGTCCATGCGATATGGATGTTTGCTGAGGCAGTGCAGAAAGTCGTAGCGCATATGCCGTCACTGTAGGGTGGTACGCGTGGGGATTGCTGGCTGCCGAGCGCAACGCGGGCCGCGACGAAGCCACCGACCAGGTACTCTGCGCGGCGAACAGCGTGGCCGACCTGCGCACGACGGTGGTGGGTGCGGTGCGGCAGACGGCGTATGTGCCCGCGCACGGCACAATGCCGCCGCAGGCCCTGGTGATGCCGGAGCAGTTGTTCCTCGCGCCGGTGCGGGGGAGGGAGGAGGGGGAGATTATTGATGTATAAAGAATGAACTGGGTTGAAAAACAACTGCCCGGTGCTGACTTAAGTGCCGGGCAGTGTGATACCGTCATCTTCTACTGCCAATAGCTGAAAACTCTCTCTGGTTTAGACTATTATTCTCCGGTGACTGTTACAGCAAAAACCTGGATCGCAGGGTTAAGTGTCTGTAGCTCCATAGAAGAATCAGAAATAACAATATTGGTCAGGATTTGATCTTTGTATTCTTCGGGAATGCTGAAAATAAACATATCCATGATAGCAGGCGTTTGTCTGTTGAGTTGAGCTGACCATACCCGCGCACGAACATTAGGCGCCGAAAGGGTTGTGATTACGGTACAGTGTTTTGTGCCGGTAGTCCATTCACGGATGTTGTAACCCACTTTGAGGTCTTCTTTGACGCTCTTACCTGAATCAAAAAAGAGTTCTACATACCCCACTATGCTGTCTTTTGGTGTTACTTCTTCGCAAGCATTGGATAGATTCATCAAAAGGTAGACGGCTTTGGGCCGAGGTTGGTTGACAGGGAGTGTCAAAGTGGCAGGTAAATAACCCCCAGTTTCATACTGCGTTTGCAGAAAGGCGTTAATACATTGGTATCAGGCAAGTCCGCAGGCAAGAAGAATTTGTCCAAGCTTTGATCTGCTTGTAAATAAGCAGTAGGGAATGTAAGCGTGTGGTAACTGATCACTTGATTGAGAGAAACAGTAGCGAGATTGGAATTTCGACCGGACCTATAGCCCACAATCAGAGCGACAATGATAATAACTACAATAAAGCAACCCATTTCTTCCGTAGTTTTCGGTTTCGAGGGTTGTTTCTGAGACTCACCCCACTGAACGAGTTCAGCGAAGATCTCTTGAATGTCTTTTGGATACGTATGCTCGATAGGAAACTTCCGGCAATCTTCTCGATATTTTTTCCTGACTCCACTGAAAAAACCGCCAAGTCGCCAAGAACGCCAAGGTTTTTAATGGTTAGATGAAGATAATTTGTGAAAACGGGAAAATATCTTGAAATTATTCATCAATTATTTGATTCTCTTGGCGAACTTGGCGTCTTGGCGGTTAGATAGGGCTTTTTGCAGTAGACTCTTTCCTGTGTTC
This sequence comes from Anaerolineae bacterium, assembly GCA_034433375.1. GTDB lineage: Bacteria > Chloroflexota > Anaerolineae > B4-G1 > SLSP01 > DSWT01. Next base: position 6,712 of record DAOUAQ010000027.1, read on the forward strand.
GAAAATTCGGTCCCAACTTTCCTTAAGTTGTTTTTTTGCACCTGTCACATTCCTATGTTCTCTGCGGATAGCTTCCTCAAATTTCGCCTGGAAACGTTTCTTGAGTTCTTCCTCAAGATCTCGCTTTAGTTTGTACAAGGTGTCGCGCAATGCATCTTCTGCAACGATGGAGTCCATCAAAACGCTTAGAAACAATACCAAAGCATTCTGATCTTCTCCGCCCTGGCTCCATAAGTAATCAATCGGTTTTTCCACACGCTGTTTTGCGCTAGAAGCTTCAGGAAGTTCAGCTTTCCAATTGTCTATGCGGCTATCGGCGAAAACCGTTCTCAGATCATCGTCTGATTTGAACTTTTCATGTCCTTGCAAATCCCGTATAAGTCGCTGGCGTATTCCTGCTGGTATTCCCTGCGTTACCGTATCAACTGCACCAGTGTTGCCTATTTCTCGATGATTCTCCTCTCGTCGTTCAAGTTATGGTAAACGTATAGCGATTTAGAGCGCATTACCCTGCCCCGTCTGGCCCGGCGGCTGATACGTCAACCCAAACACCGCATCCGACAGCCATCTTTTGAAGCTGTCGTTATCGCTGTACTGCTTGAACAACTCGGTCTGATCCGACAGCAGTCCCACCATCACCCGGCCTAGCGCCTTCTCGAATTCGACACGGGCATTCTGCAGGTCGGAGAAACGCATGGCGTTCTGATAAGCGGTGTCGGCGGCGACCTGTGCGGGGATTTCCTGGGTGATGATGTGCGCGACCCGGTCGCGGTCCTTCCA
>DAOUAQ010000028.1:0-4624 GCA_034433375.1 Anaerolineae bacterium
CTGCGTTTCTATCGTCTGGACGCGCAATCGTTCTGGAACGACGAGGGCAACACGGCGCGGCTGGTGGAGCGCCCGGTTGCCCTGATCATCGAGGGCGCAGCCGGCGACATTCACCCCCCTGGCTATTACCTGCTGTTGCACGTGTGGCGCGCCTTCACCGGCGACTCCGAGTTCGCGTTGCGCGCGTTCTCGGCGTTGTGCGGCGTGCTGACTGTGGCGGTGACGACGGCAATCGGGCAGCATGTCGGCGGACGACGAACCGCGCTTGCCGCCGCGCTCCTCGTCGCCGTACACCCCCTCTCGGTCTACTACAGCCAGGAAGCCCGGATGTACGCGCTACTCGGCCTGGCCTCGGCGTTGACGTTGTTTTTTAGTCTAAAGTCAAAAGTCACAAGTCGAAAGTCGAAAGGCGAAAGGCGAAAGGCGAAGCGCGAAGATTGGCAGATCCAAAATCCAAAATCCAAAATCCAAAATTCCCCCTTACTCCTTACTCCTTACTCCTTACTCCTTACTTTCAGCATCGCACTTGGCCTCTATACGCAATACGCCTACATCTTCGTTCTGATAGGGCTGAATCTGGCGTTTGGCGTGGATTGGCTGTTGCGGCGGCCGTGGGAATGGCGCGCGTTGTGGCGGTGGATCGCGGCGCACGCGCTCGGTGGATTAGCGTTTCTGCCGTGGGCGCCGATTGCGTTGGGGGCGAGCGGCTGGCGTCCGCCGGATTTGGATTCGGCGCGGGCCGCTCAGGAGATTGCGCGGGCGCTGCTCGTGGGGATTACGCTCCCAGTGGCAGGCGCTCTCTGGGTGATTGTCTGCGGCGCGCTCTTGCTAATCTTGGCGCTGACGACGCGCGCGCGTTCACGGTTCGGCGCGTGGGCGGTACTAGGGATGACGTTGGTCCTCCCGCTGCTGCTGATCGTCCTCGGCCTTTATCGCCCGGCATACCTCAAGTTCATGTTGGCTGCGGTTGCGCCGTTGGCGGTAGTCTTGGCCTTGCCGTTATCTCGCGCGCAATCTTGGATAGAGAAAGCGCGCAATGGCATTGCCGGATTGCTCCTGCTGGCGCTGCTCTGGGCGCAGTTGACTTCGCTGCAACATCTCTACGCCGATCCCGCCTACGCCCGCGACGACTATCGCGGCCTCGCGGCGCGCATCGCGGCTGAGGCGCGTCCCGGCGACGCAATCTTGCTCAGCGCGCCGAACCAGTGGGAAGTCTTCACCTATTACTACCGGGGACCGCTGCCGGTGTATCCCGCGCCTTACCGGCCCGATCCAGCGAAGGCAGCGCAATGGGTAGAAGGCATCACGGCGGACCATGCGCGCCTGTTCGTTCTCTTTTGGGGCGACGCAGAATCCGACCCAGACCGTCTGATCGAGCCATATCTAGCGCGCAACGCCTACAAAGCGGCGGATACGTGGATCAGCACGGTGCGGCTGGCGGTCTACGGGACGGGGGTTTTGCCGGACGCGCCCACCGCATCCCTGGACGCCCGGTTAGGCGATAGCATTGCGCTCGAAGGTTACGCACTGCCGGAGGCTGCCTTTGCGCCCGGCGACATCATCCCGCTGACTTTGTTTTGGCGCACAGAGACCACACCGGCGGAACGCTACAAGGTCTTCGTTCACCTGAGCGATGCAGCAGGAACCTTAGTCGCGCAGACCGACACCGAGCCGGGCGGCGGCTTTGCGCTCACGACGCTGTGGTCGCCGGGAGATCGCCTAACCGACCGGTATGGCGTGCTCGCGCCGCCGAACCTTGCGCCGGGGGACTATCGCCTTCTGGTGGGGATGTACGGCTTCTCTGGGGAACGGCTGCCGGTGACGCTGAACGGCCAACCGGCAGGCGACACACTGCCACTGACGACGCTTACCGTGACATCACCGCAATAACCACCGGCACTGCCGTCAGCGAATCGCTCTGCGCCACATTGGGCATCCACAGCCCCGATGAAGCCCCGCCGTCGAGGTTGAGCGCGATATCCACGTTCAGATCAGACTCCGCGAGCCACGTCGCCAGCGCGTGCAAGCTGAAGAACCCGCGCGGCGCGATTAGCAACAGGATGCGCCCACTGTCATCCTGGGCGACCACCGTGCGGCGGGCCGGACGTCCGTCGTCGGCGTCGGCGGGAAAGCCCATAATGCCGCCCGGTTTGACGAGCACGGGGAAACATTGCACCGCCTCGCGCAGCGGCTCGGACGGGTCGTAGGGCCATGTCCGCAGCCAGCGCACGCTCACCGCGCCGGCGTCCGTCACCGCGAACATCCCCGCGAAATCGCCGAAAGGCGTTCCGAAGCGCTCGCGGTTGCTGATCGTCAGCCCGGTCACGATTTGCTGTTCCGTGAAGTATCCCCCGTTTATCACCAACATAGCGCCGGTCTGTTGCGCCCACGCGCTTACCACGGCAGGCGCGCCCGGCGCATACAGCACGCGGAACGTCACAGCGGTCGGGTCGAGGCGGGCGATGGTCACGCGCTCCACGTTAGTCTCCACGGTGACGTTGAGGCTGCGGACCTCGATGCCCGGTTGGGTGGTCTGCCAGCCGGTGTCTGCCGGGAGCGGGGTCGATGTGGGTGGGATGATGGGGGTGGGCGTTGCTGTGGGCGTCGGCGTGAGGGTGGGCGTCGGCGTCGGCCAGGGGGTGAAGAGTGGCGCGTTACACGCCAGCGTGAGCAACAATCCGGCAAATATAACGAGCACAAGCCATTTTTTCGTCATAACCGCTATCATACCGCAGATTTTGGATTTGGGGATGATAACCTATGCGCCCTAGCCCTGAAGAGGCCAGGCGAAAAGAGCAAAGCCCTTCGGGCTATACTCATGGCTGTGAGCTTTCGTTGGCTTGACAACTGCCTTGCTTATGGCATAATTTCCTTACAAAGGCGTTGATGGAGACGAGTACGCGCCGGAAGCCGCTCCAGCGAATTCGGGGAAGTGCGAGCCGAGTGCAAGAGCCAACGCAGAAAATCCCTCCGGAGCCGTCCGCCGAAAGATCAGGGATTAGGAACTAGGGATTGGGAATTAGGAAGGATGACGCCTTGATTCCCCAGTTACCAGTTACCAGTTACCAGTTACCAGTTACCAGTTACTAATTACCAATCCTCGATTGAGTAGACCGGGCCGGGTTTGCCACCCGTTATCCACGGCGCGACGGTGATGGCCGTCGAATGAGAGGTTCCGCGTTGGGCGGGACAATCAGGGTGGTACCGCGAGAGCAGAATGACACGCTCCCGTCCCTGTGGGGATGGGGGCGTGTTTGTTTGGGGGCGCCCAGGGCTGGAAGCCCAGGGCCAAAAGAGCAAAGCCCCTACGGGGCTGGAGAAATCAGCCCGAAGGGCTTGGCGCTTTTCGCCAGATGCTTTAGCTTCTGGGTAAGGAGGCCCAGGGCTGGAAGCCCCAGGGCCAAAAGAGCAAAGCCCCTACGGGGCTGGAGAAATCAGCCCGAAGGGCTTGGCGCTTTTCGCCAGATGCTTTAGCTTCTAGTTTTAGGAGAATATCATGCCCTATTGGCGATTGTTCTATCACATAACCTGGTCTACCAAAAACCGTATGTTGTGGATCGATCCGGCGTGGGAAGCATCGTTGCACAATGTCATCGCGGCTAAGGCCGACGCGCTGCGTGGAATGGTATACGCAGTGGGCGGCATCGAAGATCACGTGCATCTGGTCGCTTCTGTACCTCCGAGTATTGCGTTATCGGAGTTCATCGGACAGGTAAAGGGGAACAGTTCGCATTTCGTCAATCACGAGATCAAACCGGCCTATTACTTTGCGTGGCAAGGTCAATATGGTGTAGTATCATTTGGCGGCAAACAGTTGGATATGGTGGTGAAATACGTCAAAAACCAGCGACAACATCACGGGGAATGCACAATCGTTACATTTTTGGAAACAGATATAGATTTAACCAACACGGAGTCGAAGCCACAGAGCTAAAAAGGCAGGTCTGCTCAAGGCTCATTCAGCCCCGAAGGGGCTTTGCTCTTTTTGCTCGATGCTTTAGCTTCGAGAGAGCTAGGAGGAGATGATAATGTTCAAACCAGTACAAACCCAAGTGGATTTCATCGCACAAGAACACGAAATGCTAGATTTCTGGGAAAGAACCCAGGCATTTCAAAAATTGAACGCTTTGCGCCAGGGTGCGCCGCGTTGGTCATTCATCGACGGTCCGATCACCGCAAACAACCCGATGGGCATTCATCACGGGTGGGGCCGGGCCTACAAGGACCTCTGGCAACGCTATTGGGCGATGCGCGGCTATCAGGAGCGTTACCAGAACGGTTTCGATTGCCAGGGCCTCTGGGTGGAGGTCGAGGTCGAGAAGGAGAAGGGCTTCAAATCCAAACACGACATCGAAACCTACGGTCTTGCGCCGTTCGTGCTGGAGTGCAAGGCGCGCGTGCTGCGCCAGGCTGCCAAGCAGACCGAGCAATCTATCCGCCTGGGCTATTGGATGGACTGGAATGACACCGATGCGCTCCGCGCGATGGCCGACAAGCTGCTCGAAGACCCGGCGCAGGAGATGACGGTCAACGGCCCTAATGGCCCCGTTACCGACAGCGTCGAACGGCTGGTAGGTCGCCTGGGATCGCCGGAAATGGGCGGGTCGTATTTCACCTTCGCCAC
>DAOUAQ010000029.1:0-21082 GCA_034433375.1 Anaerolineae bacterium
CATTGCAGCTACGCGGCGACGGCGCTCGGCGCAGCGCTTGCGGTCAAGGCGGCGATGGACGCGCACGGGTTGCCCGGCACGATCAAGTGCTTCGGCTGTCCCGCCGAGGAGACGCTGGTCGGCAAGGTCTTTATGGTGCGCGATGGCGTCTTCGATGGGCTGGACGCTTGTCTGGGACATCATCCCGGCGGGGCGAACACGGTCTTTATGGGCCACGGGAACGCTATGAATAGTGTAAAGTTCGAATTCTTCGGCAAAGCCAGCCACGCCGCCGGATCGCCGGAGCAGGGCATCAGCGCGCTGGACGCCGTCGAGCTGATGAACATCGGCGTGAACTACATGCGCGAGCACGTTGTGCAGGAAGCGCGCATCCACTACGTCATCGAAGAGGGCGGGCACGAACCCAACGTTGTCCCGGCCTATGCGCGCAGTTGGTACTACGTCCGTGCGCCTTTCCGCGATCTGGTGGAGCAGTACTACGAGCGCGTTCTGCGCATCGCCGATGGGGCCGATCTGATGGTCGGCACGACGCACACCGTCCGCTTCCTCGCGGGCGCGCACCAGACGATTGCGAACGGCCCGTTGGCGGAGATGATCGTCGCCAACATGCGCGCAGTCGGCGCGCCGGTCTACACCGAGGAGGAACTCACGTTCGCCCGCGAGTTGGGGAAGAGCATTCCACCGGAAGAGAAACTCTCCGGGTTACGGCGTAGTTTACTGCCCAATGCGCTCGAGCTGGCGGACGTGGACATCAACCCGAACATCTATGCCCCCTACGGCGCGGAACGCAAGGGCGGCGGCGGCTCCACCGACGTCGCCGAAGTCTCGTGGATCACGCCGACGGTGGAGTTCAACACGGCGCAGTTCATCGTGGGATCGCCGGGTCACTCCTGGCAAAACACCGCCGTCAGCGGGACGAGCATCGGGCACAAGTCCACGCTCTTCGCGGCGAAGGTGATGGCGGCGACAGTCATAGATCTGCTCACGCAGCCGGAAACGCTGGCGCAGGTGCGGGCGGATTTCGATGCGCGAATGGCAGGGCTGACCTACAAATCGCCGCTGCCGCCGGATTTGCAGCCGCCGCTGGACCAGTTCGAAAAATCACATGCCTGATTCAACCATCACCAACAAAGTCATCGTCAATCTGCTCCTGATCGCCGTCGGCTACCTCATCAAAAAGCTCGGCGTAGTCTCGCGGGACGATGGGCGCATCCTCAACCGCCTCGTTTTGTACCTCACGCTGCCGATGATGAACCTGAAGGCTGTGATGAACACGACGCTTTCGTGGAATCTGCTGCTGCTTCCACTGGCGCTGCTCTTCGTGGGCGTGACGATGTGCTTGCTCAGCCGTTATCCCGCGCGTTGGCTGCATCTCTCGCGGCGCGACGCGGGGACGTTTGCAGTGGCTTCGTGCGGCTTTATGGGATCGCTGCTCTATCCCTTCATCGAAGCCGTCTACGGCGATCCGGGCATCCAGGCCACGGCGATATGCGATTTGGGGAACGCTATCGCCATCTTCGGTGTGGGGTACTACATCTCCTTCCGCTATGCCACCAACGGGCATTTCAAGGCGTTGGACGCCGTCAAGAAGGTGCTGCTCTTCTTCCCGATGCACGCCTTTGCGCTTGGTCTGGTGTTGAACGTGAGTGGCGTGCCGCTGCGCGGGCTGCCCGCCGACCTGGTCAACGCGCTGGCGGCGGTCAACTCCCCGTTGATGCTGCTCGGTCTGGGCATTTACCTTGAATTGGACATCTCACGGGATGAGCGCAAAGTCGTCGCGGTGAATATGGTGTATCACTACGTCGTGGCGGCGCTCGTCGCGGGGCTGGTGTTGTGGCTGCTGCCCTATCGCGGCCCGCTGCGCGCGGTGATGTTCCTCTTCCCACTGATGCCGGCCGCGCTCTCGTCGCTGCTCTATTCTGTGGAACAGGGCCTCAATCCCCGGCTGGCGGCGATGTTGATCTCGGCGAGTATGCTCATCAGCCTGGTGATCCTGGCGGTGAGCCTGCTTGGTTTTGGCGCGGCGTTTTGATGATTGGGTTGACCTTGCTAACCGATTGGGGGAGTCAGGGGTATAATGAATGAGGCAGATATGCAATGTTGACCTATACTCGTGAATCGAATGTCGGCGCGCGTAGATTGTACGAAAGATTGGGTTATCAGGTAGTGGAATACATGAACGATCTGGGATTGTAAATCATGCGGTGCTCATTGGCGGCATCACGGATGATGAAGGAGTCTTCTATGTTCAAAGGTGAAAAAGTCATTTTGCGCCCGATGCGCGAGGAAGATGTGGCCCGGCAGTATGAGTTTAGCCAGGATGTAGAATTGGCCGGACTGGATTGTGGCTATCCCCGCCCTGCCACTGTGGAAAGTGCGCGCGCCGTCTACGAAGCGGCCAAGCCTGATGATAATGCAGCATGGTTCGCCATTGAAGCCGACGGCAAATACATCGGCGACTGCTGCTTGCTGAATATCCGCGACCGCCATGGCAATTTCGAGCTGGGCATCGTGATCGGTGACCGCGCCTATTGGGGACAAGGCTATGGGCGCGAAGCCGTCAGATTGCTGCTGGCGTATGGGTTCCACTACCTGGGTGGACGGCGCATCGTTCTGACCTCCCTCGCGCGGAATGAACGGGCGATTCGTTGTTTCCGGGGATGTGGCTTTGTGGAAGAAGGCCGCCCGCGCAAGGCAATCTGGGTGGAGGGAGAGTACGTTGACTTGATAAATATGTCAATCTTGCGCGAGGAGTGGAAAGCATAGAGCCAGGCTGTGTGTGTCATTCTGTCGAAGTTTTGGCATTACGCTTGCGAATGAAAGGATGGGCAAATGAAGACGCTGATGAAAAAGCTGCTTGCTGCGCGTCCCCGCACCGCCCTGGGAATCTACGTCTTACTCGACATTTTCTGCGTTGGTATGGGGATGGGCGTGCCGTTCTTCTGTATCCTCTTGGGTTTGCCGGTGGGCTGGTACATCGTCAAACGTCTCACCGCTGAACAGGCGGGGATGCGCGATGTTTTCCAGAAAGTGCTCCTATACGCCGCGATTGCTGCCGCCGTCACGTTCCTGGGGATGATCCTCATCTGGGGACCGTTGAGTGTCGTGTCGCTATCCAACCCCGCGACCGACTTTGTGGAAACCGGTGTTCCCATGATCCTCTACGAACCGAAGGCGAGTTTCATCGGTTGGATCGTCTTGATGATCGTCATCTCTCCGGCGCTGCAACTGCTGACCACACTTTTCGGTTCGCACCTGGCCCTCCTTGTTTGGTTGAATGAAACCGCAAGACCCCGCTAGTACTTGTAGCATTACCGTTTTTCCCAAATCTCAATCTAAAATCCCAAAATTTCCCAATTTCTCATTTAGGGATTGACAAAATCCTCATTCTTTGCTATCATTAGAACATAAGTTCTAGTCTGGCAGAGGATGAAATGTCACGCTCCATGCGCCCCTATCTTGAATATCAGGCCGACCGCGTCGAGGCGGTGTTGGCAGCTCACCGCGCGCCGGGTCGCGTCACCGGCGGAACGGTCGGCCCGCGCCAGATCCGCTTCTTCCTCAACCCGGCCCCGCACATCCGCTTCGCCTCCATCAAGAGCCTGGCGGATGATCTGGCGTTGGCGATGCGCGTCCCTTCACTCAACATCAACAAGGGCAAAGAAGGCATTGTGCTGGAATTCTCCAACCCCAATCCCGGCCCAGTCTCCCTGATGTCGCTGTTGGACGAAGTTCATCCGTTGCCGGTCTCCACGGTGCTGCTCGGTCTCACCGACGAGGGCGCGCCGTTGCTGGCGCGGCTTTCGGCGCCGGAGGTGGCGCACATCCTCGTCGCGGGGACGACGGGATCGGGCAAGTCGGTGCTGCTGCGAACGATGGCGGCGTCGCTGGCGCTCTCGCATCGCCCGGACGTGCTGCGCATGATGTGCATTGATCCCAAGGGACGCGCGTTCCGCGTGCTGGAAGGTCTGCCGCATCTCACCCGCCCGCCTATCACCGATCTATCGGAGGCAGTAGAGGCGCTGAATTCCCTGGTGCGCATGATGGAAGTCCGCGACCGGCGCGGCGAAGGCCCGGATGCCGGGGTGGGGAACGGCGCGCCGCGCATCGTCGTCTTTATAGATGAACTGGCCGATCTGATTATGCTCGGCGAGAAGTCCGTCACCGAATCCATCACCCGGCTGGCGCAGCGCGGGCGCGAGGCCGGCATCCATCTGGTGGCGGCGACGCAGCACCCTTCGTCCGCCATTTTGAGCAGCCTGATGCGGGCGAACTTCCCGCTGCGGCTGGTGGGCAAGGTGGTCTCGGCGGATGACGCGCGGGTGGCCAGCGGGCGCGCCGGGACGAACGCGCATCTGCTCAACGGGCGCGGCGACTTTCTCGCCGTCAGCGGCGGCGATGCGCCGATCCGTTTCCAGGTCGCCTACGTCGCCGATAAGGAACTGCGCCAACACCTTGTTACGCTTGTTAGCCCGCAGCAGATTCGCCAGTTGAACTAGGGGCAAAAGTACAACCTGACTTACCGAAAAGCTTTTTGGACAAAGACCTTTGACTTTGGGCCTTTGACTTTGGACCTTTGACTGGAGACAAATGGAAGCACAAATGCAAGAACCTTTGGGCAAGCGACTGGCCCGTTTCGTCGGTCTACTGAGCGCGATTGCGGTCGTCACCGGCGTAGTCGTTGTCAGCCAACGCCTGAGCCGGGATGCGCTGGCGCTGCTCGTGGGGCTGACGTGCGGCGTGCTGGCGATGGCGCCGACCATCGGCCTGGCGCTGCTGGTGTGGCGGCGCGAGGAGACGCGCCAGCAGGCCACACACACCAATCCAGCAATCACACCGCCCGTGATCGTCGTGACGCCGCAGTTGCCGGGCTATGGCGCGCAGCCGGCATTGCCGGGCAGCGCGCAGCAGATCGCCTGGCCCTGGCAGCCTGCGCCCAACGAGCGTGTGTTCACGGTCGTGGGCGGCGAGGAATGACACGTTTCGTGAGCCTTTGTGGGGCGCTCTGACCGATAAACAATGAGGTACGGACGGACCCGGTCCGTTATCACCTAAACCCAAAACAACTTTGAGCGACCTCCACAACCGATCACGTGTGTGAAAGGAACCCTGATGGGACGTCCCATCAGGGTTTTCCTGTTGTTGGCATTCCTGTTGTTGGCATTCCTGTTGTTTCCGGTATACTCACGACTAGTAGACTGCCAGACTACCACTGACTGGAGCAACCATGACGGCGATTCTCGAAGTCAACAACCTGCGCAAGACTTATCGCAAGGCCAAACGGCCTGCTGTGGATCACCTCACCTTTGCCGTAGAGGAGGGGGCGATTTACGCCTTCGTCGGGCCGAACGGCGCGGGCAAAACGACGACCATCCGCATCATTGCGACGTTGTTGCGCTCTGACGGCGGCGAGGTGCGGGTGGGCGGCTACCGGATTGATACGCAGCGGCAGGATGTGCGTCGCCTGCTTGGCTTCATCCCCGACGAATTTGGTCTCTATGGCGAGATGTTGGTGCGCGAGTACCTGGAATTCTTCGCCGGATGTTACGGTGTAGCGCCGGAGAAGCGCGCGGCGATGGTGAGCGATCTGTTGGAGTTGGTCGGCCTGGCGCACCGCCGCGATGACGCCGTGCAGACGCTCTCGCGCGGGATGCGCCAGCGTCTCGGCGTGGCGCGCGCGCTCGTCCACGACCCGACGCTGATCGTCGCCGATGAACCGGCGGCCGGCCTCGACCCGCGCGCGCGCGTCGAGCTGCGTGAAATCTTCCACGCGCTTCAGGAGATGGGTAAGACGATCTTCCTCTCCTCGCACGTGCTGCGGGAACTGGACGACGTCGCCACGCACGCCGGCATCATTGAACAAGGGCGGCTGGTTGCCTCTGGCACCGTGGACGAGATTCGTGCCCGGCTGCGGCCCCACCGGCGCGTCCGCGTGACGTTCCTCGGCCCGGCGGATGACGCGCAGGCGTGGCTTGCCGGGCATCCGCAGGTGATCGAGGTAGAAGTCGCTCAAGCGGCAGGCCGGAACGGCGGAGCGCCCGCGCTGCTGGTCACGTTGCAGGGTGGGGAAGAGGCCGTCGCGCAGTTGCTCGCTGAACTGATCGGCGCGGGCTTCGCCGTGCTCTCTTACACCGAAGAACAGGACACGCTCGAAAGCCTCTTCCTGAGCCTCACGCAGGGTATTGTCACCTGAATTCTCCGATGAAAACTGCGCTTTACGTTCACGTGCCGTTTTGCCTGCAACGGTGCGCCTATTGTGACTTCAACACCTACAGCGGGCTGCTATCCCTGCGCCTGGATTACGTGGATGTGCTGCGGCAGGAAATCCGCCAGCGGGCCGCGCTTTACCCGGAGATTGAGGCGACGACGCTGTATTTCGGCGGCGGGACGCCTTCGCTGTTACCGCCCGAAATGGTTGGCGCGGTCATTGCCGATGCGCAGCAGTATTTCAGCCTGTCCCCTGAGGCTGAAGTTACATTGGAAGCCAATCCCGGCGTGGCTGACGCGGCTTCGCTTGCCGCGTTGCGCGCTGCCGGGGTCAATCGCCTGAGCCTCGGCGTGCAGGCGGCGCACGCTGCCGAGCTGCGGATGCTTGGCCGCGTTCACACGTGGGATGAAGCGGTGCGCGCGGTCGCGGCGGCGCGGCAGGCCGGCTTCGACAACCTTAGCATTGATCTGATCTACGGTTTGCCGGGGCACACGCTGGCGCGTTGGGAGCAGACGCTCGCGCGCGGCTTGACGCTCGATCCACAGCACCTTTCCCTGTACGCGCTGACGTTGGAGCCGGAAACCCCGCTGGCGCAGGCCGTGGATGCCGGCAAGCTGCCCTTCCCTGACCCTGATTTGGCGGCAGATATGTACGAGCGCGCGTCGGAAGTGCTGCGCGAAGCGGGATTCTGGCAGTACGAGATTTCCAACTGGGCGCGCGGGCTACATCCGCCCGACACGCCATGGGCGCTGCCGCCCGGCGGCGCGACCGAGTCCATCGGGCCGTGGGTGGGGCGGCACAATCTCGTCTACTGGCGCAACCAACCGTGGTTGGGATTGGGCGCGGGCGCGTATTCCTGGCTGCGGCAGCGCCGGTGGGGCAACACGCGGCATCCCGTCCACTACATAGAGGAAGGCCAGGCCGGGCGCTGGCCGGAGGTGGATGTGGAAATCATCTCGCCCGCTCTGGAACGGGGTGAAACGTTGATGTTAGGGCTGCGCCTTGCCGAAGGAGTAAGTGACGCCGGTTTCCGCGCGCGCTTTAGGGTGGGGCTGATCGAGGCTTACGGCGGCACAGTGGCGCAGTTAGCGGCGGCGGGTCTGGTTGAGTGGGACGGCGCGCGTCTGCGGCTCAGTGCGCGCGGGCGCTTGCTGGGGAACCAGGTTTTCGGCGCTTTTCTACCCTGAAAAGGCCGCGCGAGTTGGCAGCTCGCGCTCCAACGTTAAGCAGAAGCCAATTCGCTCTGGGCGAGTCGCGCCACATCACGGATTTCGCGCACCAGAGATTTGGTGTCGAGTGTTTTCAGCAGATAACTCGCTGCGCCCATCTGCCGGGCTTGATCTTCTTCCTGGCTATCAGGGTACGAGGTCAAGACAATCACGGCGCAGTATGGGCATATCTGGCGCAGGGTTTGGAGCGTCTGCAACCCTCCCGGCGCTTTGGTCTCCAAGAGAATCACGTCCGGTGCCAGCAAACGCGCTTGTTGGAGTGCGTCTTCATAGCGCCCCGTGCTGCCGACGATTTCTAACCCGACAGCAGTTTCCAAACGCTTTTGCAAGGCTTCGCGCACCAGACTATGGCTATCCACAATGAGCAATTTAACCATAGCGTAAAGTATATGGCAAGCCTATCCAGCCGAAAGTGCTATCCATCCCTATTCTAAGCTGATAGATGACGCGCCAGCATCTCCTGTCCACCGTCTACTGACTACTTTTAGGCGTTGACTTTGTACTAAAATCGTTTACAATAACCCTCGGTATCATCAGCGTCACAACGACGGCCTCCAGGCCGTCTTTGTTTGTCTATTAGTCGCGTATTTTTGGGAGGAACGTTAGACGATGAAAGAGTACACAACACAGAAAATTCGTAACATTGCCTTGGTCGGACACGGCAGCTCCGGTAAGACGACGTGGACGGAGGCGGTGTTGTTCTTGAGCAAGGCCACGAATCGCCGCGGTAAGGTTGAAGACGGCACCACGGTAACCGACTTCGACGATGAAGAAGTGCGCCGCAAAATTTCGTTGAGTCTGGGTCTGGCTCCGGTCGAGTGGAATGGGTACAAGTTGAACATCATAGATACCCCCGGTTATACGGACTTCGTCGGTGAAGTGCGGAGCGCCCTGCGCGTGGCCGACGCCGCTGTCGTTTTCGTGGATGCGGCTGCCGGCGTCGAAGTTGGCACTGAATTGACCTGGGGGTATGCCGACGAGGAAAAGCTGCCGAAAGTCATCTTGATCAACAAGATGGATCGGGAAAACGCCAATTTTGATAAGACCCTGCAATCCCTGACCGAGAGTTTCAACGCCCAATTCTTGCCTATGCTGCTCCCCATCGGCGCGCAAACCGATTTCAAGGGCGTGGTTAATGTGTTGGAGAAAAAGGCGTATTTAGGGGCGAAAAGTGAACCGGCTGCTGTTCCCGCCGAGATGGTCGCTCAGGTTGACGAGCTTTATACGAAGATCGTCGAAGCGGCAGTCGAGGCCGATGAGACCTTGATGGAGAAGTATTTCGCTGACGAACCGCTGACTGCCGAAGAGATTTCTGCCGGCCTGCGCAAAGTCATCGTTGAGGGCAGCTATATCCCGGTGTTGGCGACTGCTGGCGGCAGTGACATGATTGGGTTGAGCGCGACGCTCGATTTGTTGATCCAGGTTGTTCCCGCGCCTGATGATCGGCCTTTTGTAGCTGAAAGCGCGGCTGGCGCAGAAGAGTTTGCCGTGAGCGACCTGTCGCCCTTCTCCTTGCTGGTATTCAAAACAACCGCAGACCCCTACGTCGGCAAGCTCACCTACTTCCGCGTTTATGGCGGTGTGGCAAACGCCGGGGACACGATTTACAACAGTCGGGCAAACGCAGAAGAGCGTCTGGGGCAAACCTATGTGATGCGCGGTAAGGAGCAGATTTCAGTAGATCGTCTGCACGCCGGCGATATTGGCGGCGCGGCCAAGATGAGCGAGGCCCTGACCGGCGATACGTTGTGCGCCAAGGAACGCGCTCTGACCATCCGCGGTCCACTGTTCCCGCATCCCCTGTTTACGGTAGCGATTTCGCCCAAAACCAAGGGCGATACCGCAAAGATGGGGCCGACGCTGACCCGTATGTGCGAAGAAGACCCCACGCTGCACTGGCATCAAGATCCTACCACGCGCGAGACGATCCTCGCTGGGATGGGCGATGCGCATGTTGAGACGGCCGTGCGCCGCATCCAGGGGCGCTTTGGGGTAGGCCTGGAGACCAGCACCCCGAAGGTTCCGTACAAGGAGACCATCACCGCGCCGAATACCGCGCAATACCGTCACAAGAAGCAGAGCGGCGGCGCAGGGCAATTCGCCGAAGTTCACATGCGCGTCGAACCCAAAGAACGCGACACCGGTTTCCAGTACGAGTGGGAAGTCTTTGGTGGACGTATTTCTAGCTCGTTCAAGCCTTCGATTGAGAAGGGCGTCAAGTCTGTGATGACTCAGGGTGTCATCGCCGGTTACCCGATTGTGGATGTGTTTGTCGCCGTCACCGATGGCAAAGAACATCCGGTGGACTCGAAAGATATTGCCTTCCAGATTGCCGGGCGCGAGGGGTTCAAGCAGGCATTTCAGGGGGCGAAGCCGGTACTGCTGGAACCGATTTACAACTTTGTCATCACCGTGCCGGATGAATTCGCGGGTGCGGTGATGTCTGACCTCAATACGCGGCGCGCGCGTGTGCAGGGAATGGGGCAGACGGGCAAGAGGGCCGTGATTACGGCTTTGGCGCCGCTGGCGGAGATGTTGCAATATGCCACCAACTTGCGGGCGATCACGCAGGGACGTGGCGTCTACTCGATGGAGCTATCGCACTATGATGTTGTGCCGGCGCATTTGACCGCACAGATCGTGGAGCAGGCCAAGATCGAGAGCGAGGAATAAATCACGCCGTCTGGGTGATGCTAAGAACAAAGCGGGCCGGAGAGATAATCCGGCCCGCTTTTTGTGCAAAATAATGTCGGGGCGCACTTTGCGCCCCGACGGATGATGTTCGCAGTAGATATCAGGCTTCTTCCGCAGCAGGTCGTTTGCGGATCACTTCAACCTCGACGGCTGCTGGCCCCGCAGCTTCTTCTTTTTCTTCCTCAGCGTAAATCACCTGAACGATGATGTCGTTTGGCGCGTTAAGGATGGTCACGCCGGCCGGAGGGGTGATGTCGCCCACGGTAATGGATTGTCCAATTCCGGTCAATACGGCGATGTCAACCTCAATTTCGGGCACCAAGGCCGTCGGCAGCGCTTCGATTTCCAATTCGTTGAGGATCTGGAGCAGCACACCGCCGAAATCTTTCACCGCCGGAGATTCGCCGGTGAGTGTGACCGAGACGGGCACGCGCACAAGCTCCTGGAGATTCAAGGCTTGCAGGTCGAGGTGGATCACATTGCGCTTGAGCGTGTGATACTGTACGTCACGGAAGATGGCGAGATAGGGATCGTGGATCCCTTCCACATAAACCTGCACGGTCGAGCTGGTACCGGCCTGGCTGATCGCCTTCTCGATTTCACGGCTGTTGAACTGCACCGGGATGGGCGCAATCCCATGCCCATAAATGACGCCTGGGACAACATCCTCACGGCGCAACGCTTTGACTTGCTTCCCTCCAATGATTTCTCGGGGCGTCGCGCGTAATTCTAAAGCTTCCATTCTTAATTCCTCCATTCGTCTTTCTGTATGCCTGTATTTAATGAAATGAGCCGCAATGTTGCGGCCCATCATCTAGGCGGAAGATATTGTAACGCAAACCGATGCTTTGTCAAACTTCTACTTTGGTCTTGAACAGCAAGGAGTTCGGGAGGCGTTTTTCCATTTGCGTCATCGTGTACCACGACAGGCTCATTGCGATAACCTGGAGGATGAGCAAGAGCCAGTCCCAATTCCCGGCCGCATTTTTGAGATTGGGCAACAACATCATAAGACGGACGACGATATTCACCCCTTGCACAAAGGCCAACGAACTCCGGCCGACGATAGGAGAAAGCCCCCCCGTGTTCATGGCTACCAATGCCACCGCAAAAAGAATGAACAATGCCGGTGGGAGCACGGCGGCTTGCGGCGCTGTACGGAAGAAGGCCGGTGGGTAAATGAGCACAGCTACGGCCTGCAAAACCAACAAAACGATAAGTTGCGTGCGCTGGTTAGACATCCTTGGCTCCTTGATCAATGCTATCGTTACAGTATGGCAACATTATATTGGACATTCCCATTACGTCAAATCTGATTGGCAGGAGTGATTTCTGTAGTGTTCTCCTGAGTAATTTGACACTTGTTATCTTTCCTGTAAAATGAGGACAGTTTGGTGATGCAGGCTCCACTATACGGGGGCTTTTCACCGGCTAAACCGAGCTAAGGAGGTGGCATGGAACGATTACATCAAGCGGATAGGCGTATGGAGTGTTCATCTTCGCTAAGGAATTCCAGTTTCTAGTGGTCATCCTTAGCCTTCATTTTTATCCCAAATTACAATTCAGCAAGGAGGAGTGAAATGCGTTCCCGTGTTTTTGCGATCGTAGCTTTAGTTGTAGCAATGTTGGCTTTGTCCGCGTGCGGCGGCGGTGGCGGCACAATCAAAGTCGCCATTCTCGCGCCTTTGAGCGGCGATGTGGCGACCTTTGGGCAGTCTACCCGCGACGGCGTGATGTTGGCCGTTGAGGAATGGAATGCCAAAGGCGGCATTGACGGCAAGAAAATTGAAGTTGTCGTCGAAGACAGCCAGTGTAACGCGGAAGCCGCAGTGAGCGCCGCCAACAAGGTCATTGACCAGAACGGCGTCAAGTTCATTATCGGCGAGGTGTGCTCCAGCGCCTCGATCCCCGTCTCTGAAATTGCTGTGGCGAAGAACATCTTCCAGATCAGCCCCACTTCGACCAACCCCGCCGTGACGGTGGGCGAGAGCGGCACCAAGCCCACGATCTTCCGCGCTTGCTTCATTGATCCTTTCCAGGGCAAGGTGGGCGCCAAGTTCGCGCTGGAAAAATTGGGCGCCAAGACGGCCGCGGTGTTCCTCGATCAGGGCAACGACTACGTCCGTGGTTTGGCTGAAGTCTTCATTCAAGAATTTCAAGCCGGCGGCGGCAAAGTTGTGGTGAAGGAAACCTATACCGGCGACGACTCGGACTTCTCCGCGATTTTGACCAAGGTGAAGGACGCAAATCCTGATGTGCTCTATCTGCCGGACTATTACTCTACCGTGAACCTGATCGCCGCGCAGGCGAAGGAGAAAGGCATCACGGCAGTTATGTTGGGCGGCGATGGTTGGGACTCCGCCGACCTGGATCGCGCGGCGGTGGATGGCGGTTACTTCACCAACCACTTCTCCGATCAGGACTCGCGCGCTATCGTCCAGGACTTTGTGAAGAAGTATTCGGCCAAGTACGGCGCTGCGCCTGATGCGCTGGCGGCACTCGCTTACGATGCGGCCAACATCCTCTTCCAGGGCATTGACAAGACCGGCAAGGCCGACCCTGTGGCTGTGGCGAAGACTGTGGAGACCGGAACATTCGAGGTTGTTTCAGGTAAGGTTTCTTATGACGCCAATCACAACCCGGTGAAGGCTGCGGTCGTTCTCCAGGTTAAGGGCGGCGCAGTCAACTATATGGACACGGTTGCGCCTTAGGGAATACCGTAAGTATTCCCTCGGCATAGTCAATTTATGGGGGCCGGGGCATGGATCACTTGCCCCGGCTTTCCTTTTTGGGAGGTAGGGATGGCGCAGACATTCTCAAGATCAATGAAAAACAGCGGCATGATGCAGCGACATAATGGGATGCTGCTCAACCGCTTCAGCCAGGGTTTATTTGTGCTTCTGGGATTACTCGTCGTTTACGTTCTGGGGCAAGCATTTTTTCAGAACCCTAAAGTCTTTGTGGAACAAGTGCTCAACGGTCTTCAATTGGGATTCATCTATGCGCTTATTGCCTTAGGTTACACGATGATTTATGGCATTGTGAAACTGATCAACTTTGCCCACGGCGATGTGTTTATGGTGGGCGCCTTCACCAGCTTCTACGCCGTTTCGACTTTGCAGTTACATCGTTGGCCGGCGTGGCTTTTCCCGGACATCGCGCCGGGGGCGATGATGCTCATCGGCACAGTCTCGGTGATCCTGATGTCCATGCTCTTTTCGGCGACGCTGGCTGTAGTCATCGAGCGGTTTGCCTACAAGCCGTTGCGCGCAAAACCCCGGATTGCTGCTTTGATTACGGCGATCGGGGTTTCTTTTTTTGTGGAATACTTTGGCGCCCTGCCTTTTGCCTTCACCAACAACTACATCACCTACTCACGGCCTTTTGAAGTCAGTGTATACAGCGGCGCAATGATCTCCCCGGTGTTAATTATCGGCGCATGGGTGTTATTTGTGATTGCTTTGCTGCTCCTTGCGGGATTCTCGTGGGCAGCGCGCCGTGGCAACGTGCAGGCGCAGACGTGGAAGCGGCATCCCGTGCTTCAGTTTGGCTTGTTGTTTTTCGGCTTCATCGCTGTTGTCCTCACCCTCACCGGCGTCAAAATTGTGACCGGCGGCAAGGTGTGGGATCTGTCGGTATCGAACGTGATGCTGGTCATTATGGGCGCTTCGATTCTCCTGCAAGTGCTGCTGCAATACGTGGTCAGCCACACGCGGATTGGGAAGGCGATGCGCGCCGCAGCGTATGACAAAGCGGTGGCGCGCTTGATGGGCATCAATGTGGATGGCGTCATCACCGCGACATTTGCCCTGGGGGGCGGACTGGCTGGCGCAGCGGGTGTGTTGTACGCCACAGCGTTCAAGCAAGTTCATCACTTGATGGGGATCATTCCGGGCTTGAAAGCGTTCGTGGCTGCGGTGGTTGGAGGAATCGGCAGCATTCCGGGGGCGTTCGTTGGTTCGCTGATCATGGGGCAGACAGAGGTGCTTGCGGCCGGATTCATTTCGACGCCTATGCGCGATGCGGTGGCTTTTTCCCTGTTGATTGTGGTGCTGTTGGTGTGGCCACAGGGCCTTTTTGGCGAGCCGCCGGCGGAAAAGGTATAGGAGGAAGATCATGCGTCAACGAATGAAACCGGGTGTGACGTTCTTCGCCGTGGGGTTGGTGATCTTTGTGGTCATTCAGGTCTTGCTTAGCGCCGGCCTGTTGAACAACTACTGGCGTGGCATTATTTTCTGGGGCGCCGCCATTTCGATTGTGGCGCTAGGTTTGAACTTGATCTACGGATTTAACGGGCAATTCTCGTTGGGGCAGTATGGCTTTTACGCGATCGGTGCGTACACGTCCGCGGACATCACGTATCGTTGGACGCGCGGCGATCCTTCTGCTCTGGTGGTGGTGTTGGCGGGCGCGTTGCTTACCCTGGGCTTCTATGCCCTGTTGGCGGCTTTCCTGCGCCGCTTTTATGGCGTGACCGTGATGGCGCGTTTTACGTTATACGTCCTGGCCACGATCCTGGCCTTTGCGATAGCGGTGACGGTTGGCGTGCCGTTGTTGGGGCCGGTGTTCTCGGCAGTGCTGGGGGCGCTGCCTACCGTGGTCTCGCAACAGATCGTCTTTTTGTTTGCGCTGCTTGGCGGCGCAAGTCTGGCTGGGATCGCCAGCTTTTTATTCGGCATTCCTGTGCTGGAGCTAGGTTCGGACTATTTCGGGATTGCGACGCTGGGCTTTACTATCATCGTCAAAGTGTTGCTGGATAATACTGATACCCTCTTGCCCTTCCCCGAAATGAAAGGCGCGCGTGGGATGATTGGAATCCCTCAATGGACGACCTGGCCCTGGGTTTTCGGATCGTTACTTTTCGTGATCCTCGTGATGCGCAACGTGCTTCATTCGAGCGTAGGACGCGCGATCGTCTCTGTGCGCGAGGACGAACGGGCGGCGGAGCTGGTCGGCATCGATGCGGCGACGACAAAAGTGCTGGCGTTCGTACTGGGCAGTGTCTTTGCCGGGCTGGCGGGTGGCATTCGGGCGCACGATCTGGCCTTCCTGCACCCGCAGTCGTTCAACTTCATTCAGTCGTTCAACCCTCTGATTATCGTCGTTTTTGGTGGTCTGAGCAGCATGACCGGCACGGTCGTTACCGGCTTCTTCTGGATTTTCCTGCTCGAAGGTGTGCTGCGGCTGTATTTACCGCAAGGCTTCGAGACGTGGCGGATGGTCGTCTATCCGCTGGTCCTGTTGATCATGATGTTGTTGCGACCTGAGGGTTTGTTCGGGCGGTATGAAATCCCGTTCTTGCGCCGGGTGCTGCCCCCTCTGCCGGTGAAAACTGAAGCTGCCGCCGAATCCGTCCAGGAGGTGAGCGCATGAACGGACGACCGGAAGGACTTTCACCGGATGTGGAAGCACGCCCCATCGTGCTGGAAATGGAAGACGTGACACACTTCTTTGGCAACCTGCGGGCCGTGTATAACTTCGACCTCGTCCTACGCCACGGCGAATTGGCCGGATTGATCGGCCCGAACGGCGCTGGCAAAACCACCGTCTTTAACCTGATCACCGGCGTCTACCAGGCGACCCAGGGGAAGATCCGCTATAAAGGTACTAATTTGCTCGGATTGCCCTCCCACGAAATCATCCAGATGGGCATCGCGCGCACCTTTCAGAACATTCGCCTGTTCGCCAACCTGACGGTGTTGGACAACGTGCGCATCGCCTATCATCCGCACGCCGGCTATGGCCTGATGGATTCCATTCTCCACACACGCCGTTTCCGCGAAAAAGAAGCCGAGATGGCGCAGCAAGCGCAGGAGTTCCTCGAAATCTTCGGCCTGGGCGACCGTCGCAACGACATCGCCGGCAGCCTGCCCTACGGTTTGCAGCGGCGCCTCGAAATTGCGCGCGCGCTGGCGGCCTATCCCCGGCTGCTGATCCTGGACGAACCGGCGGCCGGCATGAATCCGCAGGAAATTGATGAGCTGATGGACTTAATCCACTTTATCCGCGACCGCTTCGACCTGACCATCCTGCTGGTCGAGCACCGGATGCGCCTGGTGATGAACATCTGCGAGTGGATCACGGTGATGGACTTTGGAGAAATCATCGCGCGAGGCCTGCCTGCCCAAGTGCGCAGCGATCCGCACGTGATCGAGGCTTATCTGGGCCGCCAGGCCGTGGAAATCAAGTAGGGGGGACGCATGGCGCTCTTAGAAGTCAATAACCTGTATGTATCTTATGGCGCAATTCGCGCCTTGCACGGCGTCTCTTTTCATGTGGATCGTGGTGAAGTGGTGACGTTGATCGGCGCGAATGGCGCGGGCAAATCCACCACACTGCGCGCGCTTTCGGGATTGCAGCCCGCCGACAGTGGTTCAATCATCTACGACGGCGTGGACATCACCCGCAAGCCGGCCAGCGACATTGTCCCGATGGGCATCGTCCAGGTGCCGGAAGGCCGGCGCATCTTTGCGCCCCTCACCGTGCGCGAGAACCTGGAAATGGGCGCCTTCACGCGCAAAGACAAAGCTGAGATCGAAGCAAGTATGCAGCACGTCTTTGAGCTTTTCCCCCGCCTCAAGGAACGTCTCGAACAGACCGGCGGCACACTCTCCGGCGGCGAACAGCAGATGCTGGCCGTCGGGCGCGCCCTGATGGCGAAGCCCAAGCTGCTGCTGATGGACGAGCCTTCGATGGGCCTGGCGCCGATCCTGGTGGAAGAAATCTTCGACATCATCCAGGAGATTAACCGCGAGGGCGTGACCGTCCTCTTGGTGGAACAGAACGCGCACATGGCGCTCTCCATCGCCCATCGCGGGTACGTCCTGGAGACGGGCGCTATCGAACTGGAAGGCCCGGCGCAAGAACTGGCCGCCAATTCGCGGGTGCGCGAGGCGTATTTGGGCGGAGGGTAAAATCCGCGCCTGACGCATAAGTGAAGCGGGAGGACACATTCTTCCCGCTTTTCTATTCCCAAAAGCACTCTATAACTGTGGCCGGTCTCTGACCGCGCCGCCAGAGAGCCGTTGATGCCTTGAGGGGGTTGTTTGCGGATTAAAGTTTTCAATCTTTGCCTTGCTGTGGTCCTGCTGGCCTTGCCTGCCTGCGGCCCGCGTGACGAAGGCAACACGGCGCTCATCATCGCCGTCATTGCCCCCTTCAGCGGTGATTTCGCGTCCCTGGGCAACGCCGCCCGCGACGGTGCGGTGCTGGCGATTGAGGAATGGAACCAGCGTGGCGGCGTTCTGGGGAAACCTGTGCAGGCAACGCTGTTGGACAGCCAGTGTGACTTCGCCACAGCTCGCAAGGTCGCGCAGACGGTCATTGAGGAGCAGGACGTGCGGTTTATCGTCGGCGCGGTGTGCAGCGATGCCGCCGAAGGCGTTGCCCAGGTAGCCACTCGCCTGGGCGCGGTGCAGATCAGCCCCACCGCCGTTGATCCCGAAGTGACGTTGGACTTTGATGGAAACGTGCGGCCCTTGGTTTTCCGCGTCCCCTTTATTGACCCAGCGCAGGGCATGGCCGCCGCCAGGTTCGCCCTGGAAAATCTTGGGGCAAATTCGGCGGCTATCCTCTACGCCGAAAACAGCGCGTATGGGCTTGCTCTGGCCGATGCCTTTGAGACAACATTCAAAGCCAGTGACGGCGACATCGTCATCCGTGCAACTTACAAACAGGAAGCGGACTCCTATTACGATATGCTCCAACCGGTGCGCGACGCCGCTCCCGACATTCTCTACGTGCCAGGCTACTACACCGTGATGAACCGGCTCATCGCGCAAGCCAGAGGCTTTGGTCTGCTCCAGCCGATCATCGGCAGCGACGGCTGGGACTCGCCGAATTTGCGCCTGTCTGCCGTGGATGGCTGCTACTTCACCACCCATTATTTCCCTGGTGAACCGCGCCCCGAAGTCGCGGCCTGGATTCAGCGTTACACGGCCCGCTATCTCGCCCCGCCTGACACCGTAGCGACCTTGAGTTACGACGCGACGAATATCTTGCTGGCAGCTATCCAGAAAGCCGGGACGACGACAGACCCGTACCAGGTCGCGGCTGCGCTGGAAACGCTGACCTTCGACGCCATCTCCGGACAGATGACCTTCGATGAAGTCCACAACCCGCTCAAGGGCGTGCTGCTTGTGCGCGCGCTCAATGGGCAACTCATCTACGTTGACCGTGTGACTCCCTGATCACCTTCTTGTTGTGGCCGGTCTCTGACTGCGCCACACTTGCATCCTCCGGCAATTCTGTTATCATAGCCACTTGCAACTTATGGCAACTGCAAAGAATCGCAACAATGTCCTGTCAAGAAGTGTTACTGCGTCATCTCCATAAGCGTGGACTGCGCCTCACCCCACAGCGCGAATTGGTGCTGAGCGTGCTGCATCAGATTGAGGCGCCATCCACTGCTGAAGAAATCTACGCGCGCGTCCACGCCATCAGCGCCAGCGTGGACATCTCCACGGTGTACCGGACGCTGGAGCTATTTCAGGAATTCCAATTGGTCGCCGCCTTTGACCCCGGAGATGGCACGCGCCGTTATGAGCACCTCGGTGTCGAGGCCCCGCATCACCATCTCGTCTGCCGGTCGTGCGGGAACGTCATCCAGGTGGCCCTTGAAGATTTACGCCCGCTCTGTGATCAACTGACGGCAACGTTAGGCTTCGTCGCCGACCCGGTCGGCCTGACGATCCCCGGCCTGTGCGCCGCGTGTTCTGCCCGATTGGCTGATGTGTGATTTTTAGATTCTACATTTTCGAGGAGGATTCTATGCTTTTCTCACCGGTTCCAATGCACATTCCTGACGGATTTCTCTCGGTAGCAGTATCCCTGGTTCTGTGGGTGGGCGTCATCATCGTTGTGGGGTACGCGCTCAAGCGCGTCAATGCGGATGTGGGCGAGCGGCAGGTGCCGTTGATGGGCGTGCTCGCGGCCTGCATCTTCGCCGGGCAGATGCTCAACTTCTCAGTGACGGGCGGCACGTCCGGCCACCTGATGGGCGCGGCGCTCGCCACCATCCTGCTCGGCCCGTGGGCGGCGATTGTGGTGATGGCGTGCGTCGTCGGCGTGCAGGCGCTCATCTTTCAGGACGGCGGCCTGCTGGCTTTGGGCGCGAACATCGTCAACATGGGCGTCATCGGTGTGACGGTGGCGTATTTCGCGCAGCGCACGCTGCATAAGCTGTTGGGGAAATGGGCGGGCGGCCTGTTCGTCAGCGGCTTTCTCTCCGGCTGGCTCTCGATTGTTGTGGCGGCGCTGGCCTGCGCGCTGCAACTGGCGCTGTCCGGTTCATCCCCGGCCAACCTCGCAATCCCGGCGATGGCCGGCATCCACGCCTTGATCGGCGTCGGCGAAGGGCTGATTACGGCCGGCGCGCTGGTCTTCCTCAAGGCGGCGCGGCGCGATCTGCTGGAAGAGGTGCCGGCAAAGGTGGTGGGCGGCAAGGCGGTGTGGATTGGCGGGCTGGTCATCGCGGCGGCGCTGGCGATCCTCTCGCCGCTGGCCTCCGCGCACCCCGACGGGTTGGAGTGGGTGGCCGAAGAGCGCGGCTTCCTCGACCTGGCGCGCGAACCGCTCTACGAGATCATCCCCGATTATGTGCTGCCGGGCGTCGCCAACGAGGCGCTGGCGACGATCCTGGCCGGTGTCATCGGCGCGCTGCTCGTCTGCGGCGCGGCGGCCGGCGTGGCGTACTTGCGCCGAAATCGCGCGCAGAGTAGCGGCGTATAGTTTTTTGTCAGCAGATTAAGCAGATTTAGCAGATTATTTTTAACCGATTGAAAATCTGCTTAATCTGCTAAATCTGCTGATGAGAAATAGATGGGTTACTTTCTCGATCCATTCCGGCCACGAGCCAGCGTCGTCCACGCGCTTGATCCACGGGTCAAGCTAGGGCTGACGCTGGCTTTTATTGTGGCGACGGCTCTGACGCCGCCGGGCGCATGGCCGGTCTACATCGTGCTGTGCGCGCTGGCGCTGGCGGCGGCGCTGCTCTCGGAGTTGGGTGTGGGCTACGTCCTCGCGCGGGCGTTCCTTGCGTTGCCCTTCGCGCTGGCGGCGCTGCCGGTGCTCTTCACCACGGCGGGGACGCCGCTGTTGACCCTCCCCGCGCCGCTCGCCCTCACGCTGACTGTGGAAGGGGCGGCGCGCTTTATTGGCATCGCCTTCAAATCGTGGCTCTCCGTGCAGATGGCCGTCGTGCTCGTGGGCAGCACGCCGTTCCCCGACTTGTTGATGGCGATGCGCGCTTTGCGCATCCCCCGGTTGCTGGCGGCGATTATCGGGCTGATGTGGCGCTATCTGTTCGTGCTGGCCGACGAGGCGCTGCGCCTGTTGCGGGCGCGGGAGTCGCGCAGCGCCGCGCCGTTCGATGAGCCAGGGCGACGGGTGGGGGGCAGCCTGCTCTGGCGCGCTCGCGTCGCTGGTGGGATGGTCGGCAATCTGTTCCTGCGCGCCTTCGACCGCGCCGACCGCATCTACGCGGCGATGCTCGCGCGCGGCTACGATGGCGAAGTGCGCGCGTTGCCCCGTCCGCCGCTGCGCGCGGGTCAATGGGCGGTATTGGGCGCGGGATTGGCGATGCTGGCGCTGCTGGCGTTGGCCGGACTCTTATTGTGGGGGTAGTTTATGATTTCCTTGAAAGGCTCAGACAAATCGCCAAGACGCCAAGTTCGCCAAGAAGATTGAGATAAAGGTGGATTTTTCAAAGTCGTCGAATGTATTCATTATTGACTTGAATTTTTAACAAACTTGGCGTTCTTGGCGTCTTGGCGGTAAGAACTAATTTGTAGTGGGATAAACTTATGCATCATACGATTGAAATTGAACATCTCTCTTATGCTTATCCCGACGGGCGGCGCGCG
Organism: Anaerolineae bacterium; assembly: GCA_034433375.1. Lineage (GTDB taxonomy): Bacteria > Chloroflexota > Anaerolineae > B4-G1 > SLSP01 > DSWT01. The sequence goes on from DAOUAQ010000029.1 coordinate 20,994, forward strand.
CTGCACGACGTTTCGCTGCAGATTGGGATGGGCGAGAAGGTGGCGCTCGTCGGGCCGAACGGGGCGGGCAAGTCCACGCTGCTGTTGCA
>DAOUAQ010000030.1:0-7412 GCA_034433375.1 Anaerolineae bacterium
ACCCGCGAACCGCGCGCCGCTACGTCCTTATCGTGGGTGACGAGGATGACGGTTTTCCCGGAGGCGGCGAGCGCGCTGAACACGTCGAGCACTGTGGTGGTGGTGGCGGAGTCGAGGCTGCCGGTCGGTTCGTCGGCGATGAGGATCGGCGGATCGTTCGCCAGGGCGCGGGCGATGGCGACGCGCTGCTGCTGCCCGCCCGAAATGGCCGTCGGCGGTTTGCGGGCGTGCGCGGCGATCTCGACCTGTTCCAGCAGGCGCTTCGCGCGCTCGCGGCGTTGGCGACGGGTGTAGCGGTGCGCGAAGTCCATCGGCAGCATCACATTCTGCATGAGGCTGAGCGTGGGCAGCAGCTCGAACGTCTGGAAGACGACGCCGATAGTCTGTCCGCGCCATTGCGCCGCTTTCTCCGGGCCGAAGCGATGCACGGGCGCGCCATCCACCCAGATTTCGCCATCGGTCGTGCGATCCAGCCCGGCGAGGACATTGACGAGCGTCGTCTTGCCCGCGCCCGACTTGCCGGTGATGACGAGAAACTCGCCCCGCCGCACGTCCAGGCTGATGCCCTTGAGCGCGACGACCGTCCCGCTCAATCCGCGGTATTCTTTAGTGACATTTTTGAGTGTGATAAAAGCCTGCGTTTGCATCGTTGCCTCCGAGAAAAACCACGAATCTACACGAATTGTCACGAATTCGGGCGTTGGATTGGTGTAGATTCGTGAAGATTGGTGGTAAGTTTTTCATTCACGATAAGCCCATCCGCCAGTACAATGATGCGCTGCGCGCGGGCGGCCAGGTCGTCGTCGTGCGTGACCATCAGGACGGTCTTGCCGCCTTCGACCAGTTCCTCGAAGAGCTGCAAGATCATCTCGGCGGTCTTGGAGTCGAGGTTGCCGGTCGGTTCGTCGGCGGCGATGATGGGCGGGTCGTTGGCGAGCGCGCGGGCGATGGCGATGCTTTGCTGCTGCCCACCGGAGAGCGTCGTAGGGAGCGCGTGGGCCACATCCGCCATGCCGACGCGCTCCAGCAGGTGCATGGCGCGTGCGGGGCGTTGGGCGCGCGGCAAGGTCGCGGCGTAGTCCATCGGCAGCAGCACGTTTTCGACGGCGGTGAGCGTGGGCAGCAGTTGGAAGAATTGGAAGATGACGCCCACGCTGCGGCCCCGCCAGAGCGCGAGCTGCTCTTCGTTGAGCGTGTGGACGGCGGCGCCATCCACCCACACCTCGCCGGACGTGGGGCGGTCGATGCCGGTGAGTACGTTGATGAGCGTGGATTTGCCGCTGCCCGACTTGCCGACGATGGCGACGAATTCACCCGGTCGCACAGTGAGGTCCACGCCCTTGAGTGCGACGAACTCGCCCGCCGCGCCGATATACATCTTCGTCACCTGGCGCAGGTCCACCAAATGGCCGTTTGTGGATGATGGTTGTTTTAACATTTCAATCCCCGTCAAAATCGCCCCACTTCACCGCTTAAGGCGGATCACAATCCGCCGTCCCTGCAGTCCCGGATTATGATCTGGCGCAAGCGTTTTCGTAGACTCCTTCATAAAAATCCGTTGAAATCCGTTCAATCCGTTGACAGAAAAACGCCTTCGAGATAGATGAGCGTCAATCCCAGATCGCGGATGCGGGTGAGGATGCCGTGGAGCGCCGCCTGATCGGGGAGTATGCCGGAAAGCTGCATCTCGCCGTCCGGCAGGATTTCGAGCGTCAAGCCGCCGAACCACGTTTCCCATTGTTCCGGGATCAGGTGTTCGCGCACACGAAGGGTGTAGTGCATCGTTTGTTCTGGCATTGTCTGTTCCTCTCAATTGCCAGCATAACACGCAAGGGGGTGGAGTGTCATCCGCCGGAGGGGGGAATGTGGGGGTGGAAAAAACAAATCGCGCGGGTTATGCAACCCGCGCGACTCTTTGCTCGGGCCGGTCTCCGACCGCGCCCGCGGAAGCCTGAGCCAGGGGCGTCGCGGTGGAGACCGGCCACAGCACGTTCAGTCGTCCCTATGGGACGAGAGGAAGGGTGCTTCACTCCCGGCGCTCAAGCGCCGGGCAACATTCAAATGTCCCTACGGAATAAGCCTCTTCGTCCCGTAGGGACGTTTGAATGTCGGCAGGTCATTTATGGCCTGCCCCCTAGCAAGCTCAGTTCGCGCGCCCGTGCCAGGGCTTGCACGCGATTGCTGACGCCGAGTTTGCCGTAGAGGTTGTTGATATGCGTCTTGACGGTGCTGACGGCGATATAGAGTTTGTCGGCGATTTCGCGGTTCGTCGCGCCGGTCTCGATCAGGCGTAGGATTTCCAGCTCGCGGTCGCTCAAGGGTTCGAGAAGTTGCGAGTTAAGCGTTAAGAGTTGCGAGTTGGAGGTGTGCGTAGGGGATCTGGGAACTTGCAACAGGCTTTTAACATAGTTCGGCATAATGCCTGTGTCCAGCGCTTCTCGCAGCAGTTCGGCCATACGTGCGCCCATTTCGACGAAGACGCGGGTGTAGCCTTCGGGCGCGGCGAGGGTGAGGGCGCGGTGGAGGGTGGTGTGGGCGGCCTCGCGCTGGCCTAGCCCGCGCAGCGCCAGGGATTCCAGGCCGAGGAGTTCGATGGCGACGCCCATCCAGCCGGCATCTTCGACGAGGCGGCGCAACGGGATGAGGACTTCGATGGCAGCCGCGAAACGCTCGTGGGCCAGGTAGAACCTCGCCAGCGCAGAGACCTCCATCCAGCGGACGAAGGTAGCGATGTTGCCTTCTGGCAGTGGTTCTTGCGTGTAGGCTTGTCGCCACTTCTCGACCCACAATGCGGCAGCGGTTAACTCTCCCCAGGCTACCTGCATCCGCGCCTGGAACGCTTCCATTTGCCGGATGGTCAACCGTGAGATTCTGTCCTCGTGGGCAAAGGTCATCACTCGTTCCAGGGTTTGCCGGGCGCGCGCCTCGTCGCCTTGCGCGCAAGCGATACGGGTGAGGACAACGTAACTGTCCACCAAAACTTCAGCATTGCCCCATTGTTCGCCCAGGTCGATACATTCGGCGATGGCCTGCGCGGCAGCCTCCAGGTCGTTCGTTTCGCGCAGGACTTCGGCAAGCCCCTGGTAGATCAGACTGGCGCTGACCGGCAGTGGAGTGTGTGGTGCCCCACTCAACGCCACCAACCCCTGCTCGAAGGTGATGCGCGCTTGTCGCAGCCGTCCTTGTAGGATGGCGAAGTAGCCGGTGACGAAGAGCGACAACGACGCGATGAGCGTGTTGCCGGTCGTCTGGCTCAGTTCGAGCGTCTCACCGAAGACACGCTGCGCTGCCGCGGTGTCTGTATCGAAGAACTGGCTGAGGCCCAATAGCCAGGTGACGACGCTGCGCAGAAAGGTGTTCCCCTCAGGGAGCGCGGCGAATGCTTGTTGCGCCAGCGCCACGCCACGGTGGATATCGCCGCTGAAGGTTGCCAAATACGCGCGGATTGCCGTCACCTGGCTCTGGATGGCGTTGTGTTCTTCGACGGGAACATCACCCCGGTTCAATGCGATTTCGACCGCGTGCAGCGCCGTCTCGATGGGCGCGAATTCTCCGGCGACGAGCGCAGCTTCCGCGTAGGCCAGGTTCAGCGCGGGCCGCGCATCCATGATGGACTGCGGCAGCGCCTTGAGCCAGTTGAGGAGCGTGGCTGCTTCGCTGCGCATCAGCAGGGGGACAACCGCCTGCTCGATCCATTGCGCGGCGCTCTCGAAATCGGCGGCGCGCAGGGCGTGGGCGATGGCTTCGGATGGCAGCGCGTGTCCAGCGTACCAGGCGGCGGCGCGGCGGTGCAACGTTCGCGCCAGCTCCGGCGCTTCATTATAGATGTGGTTGCGCATAAAGTCGGCGAACAGGCGGTGATAGCGATACCAGCGGCGCTCGTCGTCCAGCGGGGCTAAAAACAGGTTGGCCTGCTCCAATCGCCGCAGCAAGCGTTCGCCGTCGTCTCGTCCGGTCACGGCGTTACAGAGGGGGGCGGTCAGGCGGTCGAGGATGGCTGTTTGCGAAAGAAACTCGTGGATTTCCGGGGATTGCTGCGCCAACACTTCCTCGGTGAGATAGTCGATGACGTGCCGGTGGCTGCCGCTGAATGCTGTAATGAAGTCGGTTGCTTCTGCTGCGTCGCGGCGTTGCAGGGAAATCGCCGCCAATTGCAGGCTGGCAATCCAGCCCTCCGTGCGCGCTTCGAGCGCCGCGATGTTCTCCGGTGTGAGGTTCAGTCCCATGATCTGATTGAGGAACGTCGCGGTTTCGTCCGCCGTAAAGCGCAGGTCGGCGGCGCGCAGCTCGGTCAGTTGGCGGCGGGCGCGCAGACGCGCCAGCGGCAGGGGTGGATCGACGCGGGTGGCGATGGCCAGGCGCATATGGGGCGGCAGGTGATCGAGCAGAAACGCGACCATATCGTGGATGGCCGGTTGTTCGATGACGTGGTAATCGTCGAGCGCCAGCACCAGGTTTCCTTCTGATAACGTTGCCGCAAGACGGTTGAGCAGCGCGGTGAGGATTGTTGTGAGCTGCAGCGGCTGCGGTGGCTGGATCATCGCCCGCGCGTCGGCGCCAATATCAGGATACGCTGTTTCCAGTGCGGCAAGCAAATAGAGAAGGAAGTGGGTGGGGTCGTTGTCGGCCTCGTCCAGGGACAGCCAGCAGAATTGGGGATTGGAGATCGAGGATTGGGGATTGGAGATCGAGGATCGGAGATTGGAGATCGAGGATCGGAGATTGGCAGCGATCCACTCGCTCAGGAGCGTGGTTTTGCCGAAGCCGGCCGGGGCGCAGATCAAGAGCAGCCGGTGTCCCAGGCGCAGACCCGCGTCCAGTTGCTCGAACAGCCGGGCGCGCACCGCACACGCTGGATGTGGCGGTGGGACGTAGAGCTTGGTGGTGAGAATTGGTATGGTGTCCATTGGCATAGCGACTTCGACGGATCATTCTTCCGCCGATTATTCTACTGCCAAAGGGGAGCTTTGCAAAAGAGGCTTTTTACCAGAAGTACTTCAACCGGCGCGGCTGGCTCAAAATCTCCGGCTGGAAGGGCGTTGTGCTGTGCGGCGTCGCGCGCCAACGCACCAGGTTGATTTCCCCATGCTGGACTTCCAATCCGGTAAGAATGCCCGGCGCGAGGCAATAGCCGGTGTTGAAGTAGGGCGTTTCGCCATATCCCGCACTGACCGGGCGATGTGTGTGTCCGCAGATCAACATCTGGCGACGGTCCGCCGCCCAACTCGTCAGATGCTGTTCGTAGGCGCGGGGCGTGTAGGCTTCTCCGTCGCGGCAGCCGATTGGCGCCAGGTGCATGAGTTGCAAGCGCCGCCAGACATTGCGCACGGCCATTCGGCTGACCTGGTAGAGCATGTCACTTTTGGCGTCGGCTTGATGGCCGTGGGTGACGAATATCTGTTGCCCGCTTTGCTGGTGTTGCAGGATCAATCCCTCGTGCGCGATCAAGCCGCCTTTGTTCACCGGATGGCGGCGATTGCCGAGGATATCGTGATTGCCGAAGAGCAGGTGCAGCCGCTGTTGCTCGGCGAAGCGATGGAATAACGTGAAGACCTGCGCGTGAGCGGCCTGGACGGTCTCGAAGCGACGATTCTTCCATAGCTCGTCCCCGTCCCCGACTTCGATGTAGGTAAAGCCTTGTTGGAAGTAATGGTTCAGAGCGTGCAAAAAGAGCGGTTCGTTAGTGCGGAAGGCATCCGCGCGGCTGTTGTCGCCGCGATGGCAATCGCTGAAGAAGACCAGGCGCATCGAATCGTCGAACGGGATGATAGGCGCATTCTGAAACACCATATCGAGCCGGTGATACGCCAATGTCTGGTAGAAGTCGCGCACCCGTCGTTGCGGATGCGCCAGCGGTGAATCCCAAAGATTCAGGTGTTGATCTAGTGTAACCATAGTGTGCCCCACAATATAAACGTCAGACGTTCTGTTCGCTAACTATATTCTTACTATTTATACCAAAATTATACCATATTTACCAGAATTTTGCTATAGGTAAAAGGTAACATTTCTGGACTCTGTGCCAACCAACAGTTTGTGGTATGATTACCGCAAATGAAATTCTTATACCTTCAGGAGATGCGTTATGATGAGCAATGCGCTGAATGAAACCCAACTCGGACACATCGAAAATGCCGTCTCAACCTTTTCCCGCCCCACCGACCTCAAAATCACCGACCTGCGTTACGCGGTGGTGTGGTCGAACTACGACTACCCGATCATCCGCATCGACACGAACCAGGGCGTGTACGGCATCGGAGAAGTGCGCGACGCCGGCCACCCGGAAAACGCGCTGCAATTCAAGAGCATGTTGCTCGGCCAGAATCCGTGCAATGTGGATATGCTTTTCCGCACGATCAAGCAGTTTGGCAACTGGGGCCGCGAGGGCGGCGGCGTCTCCGGCATCGAGCTGGCGCTGTGGGACTTGGTCGGCAAGGTCTACGGTGTGCCGTGCTACCAGTTCCTCGGCGGCAAGTACCGCGACAAAATTCGTATCTACGCGGACACGCCCGAACCCGACGAACCGACCCCGCAGGCTTACGCGCAACGCGCGCTCGGTCGCAAGCAGATGGGCCTCACGTTCATCAAGTGTGATGTCCGCATCCAGACCTTGCAAGAGATCGAAGGCGGCATGGTGGGCCAGCCGACGAAGTTCGAGTATGGCATGGGTCAACGCTGGCGCGCGCCCGGCAGCGGGCAGGTCGTCAAAGTGACGGACAAGGGTATCGCGGCGCTCGCCGAAGTACTTGGGATGGTGCGCGAGGCCGTCGGGTGGGACGTATCGCTGTGCATCGACCATTACGGGCACGGCTATATGACCGCCAAAGAGGTCATCAAGCTGGCCGAGGCGTTGGAGCCTTACGCGCTCGCGTGGATGGAGGACCCCATGCCGCTGATGGACGTCGCCGGGCACAAGCGCGTGACCGACGCGGTGAAAGTCCCCATTGCCGCCGGGGAGGACTGGTATCTGTGGGACGGCTTCCGCCCGTTCATCGAAGCGCGCGCGGTGGACATCATCCACCCCGACCTGCTGACCTCCGGCGGGATGTTGGAGACGAAGAAGATCGCCGACTACGCCGAGCGGTACGGCATCCCGACGGCGCTGCACTTCGCCGGCTCGCCGATTGCGTTCATGGCGAACCTGCACACGGCGGCGGCGATTCCGAGTTTCGTCGCGTTGGAGCACCACGGCCTCGATCTGCCGTTCTGGAGCAGCCTCGTCACCGGTCTGGACGACCCGCTGATGGAGGACGGCTACGTCAAAGTGCCGGAGAAGCCTGGCCTGGGTGTGGATTTGAACTACGAGGGCATCCGAGCGCAACTGCGCGATTTCAGCGGCCTCTTCGAACCGACCGATGCCTGGAACACGCCCAAACTCGGCTTCTGGCAGCCGGACCGGGTGTGGGATAAAT
>DAOUAQ010000031.1:0-13427 GCA_034433375.1 Anaerolineae bacterium
TGGATTCGGCGCAACGGCATCGTGTCTGGCAAGAGAGTTTGGACAAGGATGCCTTCTTCAAGCAAGTATTCGGATAACTGAACCTTGAGCCTGAAAAGGGCAATGTTTTCCCAGGCAGGTTACTACACACATCCCCTTGGGTATGCCATACCTCCGGCGCCACGCCGACGAGCTACCAGTTCCCTTTCATCGAAACTCTGTATACTGGACGACAACAGCGGGGCTTGTCGTCCGTCACCGCGCCGTCGTGGCGGGTGAGCTGCGGGCCGGTGTCGTCCGTCACGGCGGAGTTCGGCATTCCCGCGTTCATCATCACTAGCAGGGAGAGGGGCGTCAATCCATTCGGCTCCGCTCAGGGCAGGCGTGGCCAGCGGGACGATGTTCGGTATAGACAATTCACCGGCGTTGCGGTATGATAGGGGAAACGCAGGTGAACAGGAGCAATCCAATGGCAAACCTTACTTTGACGGCGGTAATCCACCAAGAAGATGATTTGTACGTGGCCGATTGTCCGGAAGTTGGCACGGTGAGTCAGGGCTATACGATTGAGGAGGCCCTGGCGAATCTGCGCGAAGCTACCGAGCTTTACCTGGAAGAATTCCCACTTGGGCGTATCAACCGTCCGCTCTTGACCGTCTTCGAAGCGGCGGTAGGAGAAGCGGTCTATGCCTAAGCTGCGGCGCGTATCCGGCGCCGAGGCGATCCGCGCTTTGGTGCGGCTGGGATTCGTGCAAGTCCGCCAGCGGGGAAGTCACGTCGTCTTGAAGAAGCAGACTGCGCAAGGGACGGCGGGATGTGTCGTCCCTTTGCGCCCCGAGTTAGCGAGTGGGACGCTGCACAGCATCTTGAAGCAAGCCGGAGTAACGGTGGAAGACTTTGTGGCGCAGTTGTAGCCTTCATTGTCCATCACCGCTAACAGCGGCGGTGGCAAAGTGGCGGAACTGCGCTCGCCTGTCTTGTAGGCGCATCATCCGTACGGTGGAACGCGCTACACCTTCGGCGCCACGCCGACGAGCTACCGGTTCACCGGTCAGCGCAACGACGCGGCGACGTATCCGGCCTTTGGCCTGTACTTTTACGACGCCCACGACTAGGATAGTGCGACTACGTCGTTGCGCTTGACAGACCTCGCAACCACGTTATAATGAGCGTCGGTTAACGTATATGAGCATAACGAGGGCCGGCTGGCCTGATCGTGTTTAGTGAGGAGGAAGCAGTATGGCGAAGAAAAAAGGGGTTCGCGTTCTCATCAAGATGAAAAGCACCGAAAGTGGTCACATGTACCACACCGAAAAGAACCGGCGCAATGACCCACAGCGGTTGGAAATGCGGCGGTATGATCCCTTTGTGCGCAAGCACGTGATTTATCGCGAAACCAAGTAAGGGCGCTAGCGTGAATAGCAAACCCGGTACAAACCCATGTACCGGGTTTGTTTTGTATCCGACCAGCAAAGGAGCCTCCCTATGCCGCTCACGAAAATAGTCTGCACTTTGGGACCGGCCACCGAATCCCCCGACGTACTCCGGGCCATGATCCGCGCCGGGATGACTGTCGCCCGCCTGAACTTTTCCCACGGCGACGCCGCCAATAAACGGCAGACGGCGGCGCAGGTGCGCCGCATCGCCGCCGAAGAAGGCCGCTACATCGCGCTGATGGGCGACCTGCAAGGCCCGAAGATCCGCGTCGGGCGCGTGCCTGCCGCAGGCGTCCGGCTCGAAGAAAACACACTCGTCACGCTCACCACAGACCCCATCCAGAACCCGCAGACAGAATTCCCCTTCCCGCACGCCGACATTATCCCCGACGTGCGCACCGGCGACCACATCCTGCTGGATGACGGCGCGCTGGAATTAGTCGTCACCGCCGCTGCCCCGACGCGCTTGCAGTGCCGCGTGCAGGTCGGCGGTATACTCAGCTCGAACAAAGGCGTCAACTTGCCGGGCGCGCCGCTGCAGATCCCCGCGCTCACCGAAAAGGATAAGGCGGACGCCCTCCTGGCGCTGGAGTTGGAGCTGGATTACCTGGCCCTCTCCTTCGTCCGGCGCGCTGCCGACATCATCGAGCTGCGGGATTATCTATATGCCCACACCGACGCGCCCCGTGAACGGCAGGGCGGCGAAAACCCGCACCGGATCCCGGGCATCGTCGCCAAAATCGAAAAACCCGAGGCGCTCACCGACCTGGAAGCAATTACGCGCGCTGCGGATGCGGTGATGGTCGCGCGCGGCGATCTGGGCGTGGAGACTGCCCCGGAGCGGGTGCCCCTGGCGCAAAAGCGGATCATCCACCTGTGCAACCGTCTGGGAAAGCCGGTCATCACGGCGACACAGATGTTGCAGTCTATGATCGAGAACCCACGCCCCACCCGCGCGGAAGCCTCGGACGTTGCTAACGCGATTCTCGACGGCAGCGACGCGGTGATGCTCTCCGGGGAAACGTCGGTGGGCAAATATCCCGTCGAGGCCGTGCAGATGATGGCGAAGATCGCCGACAGCGTGGAAAATTCGCCTAATTTCCCCTACAATCAACTGCTAAATCTCGAAAAAGAGGCCGCCGATGCGCCAGACGCCGTCATCATCTCCAGTGCGATCAGCCAGGCCACGGTGGTGCTGGCCGAGGCCGCGCACGCGACGGCCATCCTCACTTCCACAGAATCGGGACGCACAGCGCGATTGGTCGCCCGCCACCGCCCGCGCGTGCGGCTGCTCGGAATAACGCCTTTTGCGGCGACGGCCCGGCGGATGCAGTTGATCTGGGGTGTGATCCCGGCGGTCGTCATGCCCTTCAACGACACCGACCAGATGATCCAGACGATGGTGCAGGCTGCGGTGGCGCAAAATCATGTTGCTGTAGATAGCAACGTGATCTTGACTGCCGGTATCCCGTTTGCCTCACACGGCGTCACCAATATGGTAAAAGTGCATACCGTGTGCGCGGAGAACGTAAAACCCTCCGCCTGAGCCGTAAAAAAACACCGGGGTGAGCGAATCACCCCGGTGTTGCTATACAACAATGCGCTTATAGCTGAGGAGACGCCGCTACGGGCATCTCCACCTCGCGGCCCAGCACCGGCTCCACGACGTGCGTGCCCTGAGAAGCGCCGCAGTACGGGCACAGATTCCAGTCCAATTGCATGACTTTGTCGCACACCACGCAGACTTTCTGCAACTGGGTGTGACAGTAGGGGCAGTAGAGAAAGTCGGCGCGCACTTTGCCGCCGCAGGAAGGGCAGGCTTCGGGTTCTTCGATGGCCTGGAGGAGCGCCTCTTGCTCCAGCGCGTGTTCATACGCCTCGGACAGCGTCTCGCGGGGACGCACCAGGAAATAGAGGATCAAGCCCGGCACCGTTAAAATCGCCACCATCAGTGTGGCTAACAACTGCGCGATGATGTCCCGCGTGCGAGAGCGAATATCGCGGAACGTCCAGAGCACCATTCCTAGCCATACACTGGTCACAAAAACCGCGACGACCAGTGTGAGAAGCGTCACCACCTGCGGCAGCAGTTCCAGCAGTTGATCTATCATTTTTGTCTCCTGGCAAATTCGACATAATGTCAGTATGCTGACGTCGAGATTATACCATTGCCCGCGAGGGAGGCAAGGATAGGTTTTCGATCAAAACACGTCAGAGGGTGATCACGTCGAGGAACTCACGGTTGGTGGGATAGTGCGCCAGTAGATCAACGAGCTGCTTGAGTGCGCCGCGTGGTGAGCGACTGGCCAGCGCCCGGCGCAGTTTGGCGAGGCGCTGCGCGTCGTCCGGCGGATAGAAGCGGTGTTCTTTGCGGGTGCTGCTGGCGCGCAGATCAAGCGCAGGAAACAGCCCGCTTTCGGATAGCTCCCGGCTGAGGACGATTTCGCAGTTACCGGTGCTCTTGAATTCCTCGTAGATCACCTGATCCATCCGCGAACCGGTATCCAGCAGCAGCGTTGCCAGAAGCGTGACCGAACCGCCGCCTTCGATAGCGCGCGCCAGGCCGAAAAATCGCCGGGGCAGGTCCAACGCGCCGGCATCGAGGCCGCCGGAGAGGGTGCGCGTGCCGCCGCGCGGGGTTCCCTGCCGGTTGACCGCGCGCACCAGGCGCGTGAGACTATCTACCAGCACAACCACGTCGTTGCCACATTCCAGTTCCGTACGGATGTGGGCCAGCATCAGTTCCGCCAGGGCGACGTGCTCCGCCGGGCTTTGATCGCCGGAACTGGCGTAGACCTCGGCCTGCACCGTGCGGCGAAAATAGGTAACCTCCTCGGGTCGCTCGTCAATGAGCAGCACGATGATGCGCGCCGGCGGGTCAAGGGTGCGGATGCCCTGCGCGATCTGTTCCAGCAGCGTCGTCTTGCCGGCCTTGGGCGGCGCGACGATCAGGCCGCGCGCGCCCTTGCCGATCGGCGCGATGAGGTCAATCAGGCGCAGACTCAACAGCTCGCTCGCGCCGAAATCGAATCGCTCGTGGGGGTCAATGGCGATCAGTTGCTCGAAAGGCGCGCGTTGCCGAAAAGCCTCCGGCGACAGCCCACAGATTGAGGTCACAGAGGCCAGGGACTTCCCTGCTGCATCCAACGTCCCGGTGACGGCAGCCCCCTGAACCAGGCCAAAGTCGAGAATCGTCCGGGCCGGGATGTGGGCCACAGGCTGCTGGCTCGCCGGATCAAACAACACGCCGGTGCCGCGCGTTTCACTTTTGAGAATGCCTCGGATTGCTTCTGACATCACAGCCCCTTGAACATAAACCGCTAATCTCGCTAATCTACGCGAATCTTTCAAAATGAGCGCGGGTTCTGCGAATGTAGACATTCACATGATTCGCAGTTGACGTTCTCATTCAACCGCTGATGAAGCGTCAGCTAAGGATAACACGAAATCGCCAAAACGCAGCCAGCACTTGCGCGACCTCCAGGATACAGGTACAATGACCGGAGTTCCGCACATCACCAGAAGGGATTATTTGAATGACCGCCAAAGAGAAACCAACGGCAAGCTACTTCACCGTGAAAGAAATGCCCGAAGACGAGCGCCCGCGCGAGCGGATGGCGCGCGTCGGCCCGCAGGCGCTCTCCACGCCGGAATTGCTCGCCCTCATTTTGCGCACCGGCGTCAAAGATGAAAACGTGCTCACGATGGCGACCCGGCTATTAATGCAATACAACGGCTTGGCAGGATTGGCGCGCGCGGAGTTCACGCAAATCGTCGCCGAGCACGGGCTAGGCCCCGCGAAGACCGCGCAGCTTCTCGCGGCGTTGGAGTTGGGCAGACGGTTGATGGCCGAAAGCCCCGAAGAACGCTTCCAGATCCGCGCGCCCTCCGATGCCGCCAATTTGCTCATGCCGCTGCTCGGGCACAAGGAGCAGGAGAATTTTATGGTCTTGTACATGGATACGCGCAATCGCGTGCTGGATCAGGAAATTCTCTACAAGGGCAGTCTCAACACATCGCTGGTACGCACCGCCGAAGTGTTTCGCGGCGCAGTGCGGCGCAACTGCGCCGGCGTCATTGTGGCGCACAACCATCCCTCCGGCGATCCCACCCCTTCCGCCGAAGACATCGCCCTGACACGGCGGCTGGTGGACGCGGGCAAATTGCTGGAAGTGGAGCTTCTCGATCACGTGGTCATTGGGCACAACCGTTTCGTGAGTTTGCGGGAACGCGCGTTGGGGTTCGAAAACGCCTGAGTTGATCAGTCCTGGGCTTGTTTGGGCGGCTTAAGCGGATAGGTGACGTAAAAGATTGTCCCCACGTTCTCTTGCGATGTAAAATCTACCTTGCCGTGCAAGTAATGCTCGGTGAGCAGTTTGATGCTGTATGTGCCGGTGCCCCGCCCTTCCCCCTTGGTGGAAAATGACCGCTGGAAAAGCTGTTCCTGCACCTCCGGCGGCATCACCGAGGAGTTGTGAACCTGGAATTGGACTGCGTCGTCAACGCGCGCGCAATGCAGCGTGACTGTGTCGCCGGCATTCGAAGCTTCCAACGCGTTTTTGATCAAGTTCCCCAACACCCGCGCCAACATCCGGGGATCGCTCTGAAAGACGATCTCTTCGGCTACAGGTGTAACCTGGATGCATTTGTGCCGGGCGACTTTGTGAGTGGTGTAAGTGTGGGCCAGCTCCTGCAAAAACGCGCGCGCTTCGACGAGTTGGTACTCGAGTTGCAGATCGCCATCTTCGGCGGCGCTCAATTCGCGCTGCATTTCGATCTCCCCAATCAACCGCCGAGTGGCCCGCAGCAACATGGTCTGCAGTTCCACCGAAGTTTCAGGCTCGGTCGTCACCGGCAGCAGTTCCACCGTCCCGCGGATGATCCCCGCCGTGTTGAGCATATCGTGGAAGAACGTGCGTTCCAACATCGCGCGGCGCTTCTCGTCCTCGATGTCCATCACCGCAAAGATGACGAAAGCCTCGCCGTCGAAGGTCAGCGGCGTAGCCCAGACCCGAAAATCCAACGCCTTTCCATCGCTGCGCAGAATGCGACATTCCTGCACATCTACGTTCCCCTTTTGCGCCTGAAGGATGGCGCGCACTGCGCCACAGTGCTGGCAGAAGCGTGTGGTGCCGCACCCGCCGGTTGTTTCAGAAGCGTGGACGCAATCGAACAATTCCCCAGGCCGTTGACCCAACACAGTGCGCAGGTCTTGCAACTGGAGATATTCTAACAGGCGATCATTGGCAAAGACGATCTGGCGCTCCTGGTTCAGAATGAGCACGATGTTGGGGATCGCGCGCATCAAATCCCTGAGCAGCGACGTCGTCGCCAAGTTGGTGAAGTGGCAAGTGATTTCGTCCTGCGACGCGCGTTCAGCAGGGGCAAATTCCGTTTCCACCACTCTATCGCTGCCCATACCGTGACCCTCAACCAGTTTCCGGCGAATCCATTTTCGACGTTATCTTACCCTCTCATACTATTTTAACATAAATATGTCGGGTTAAGGTTAAAAAACCATTACAATCGTTTGAACTGAAGTTGAAGTCTCGGTAACTCATATACAATACAGGCCATGGACATCTCACATTCGATCAATGCGCTGTTACATGCCAGCCGTGAATTGGAGCGTGCGGGTGATGTGCCTGCCGCTATTCGCCAGGCGCAAGAGGCTTTGACCCTGGCCCAACAGTCCGGCGACGGCGATGCCCACGGCTTTACTGCCGCCGCGCTTGCCTATGCCCACATCCGCCTGGGACATTACGCCGTTGCCAGAGCGTTACTGGAGCAGGCGCTTCCTCTAACCGGCATGGAATCTCCTGCGCGCGGTGAAGTTTTGCTGACCCTGGGCATCTGCGCTGCCGAGACCGACGACATTGTCGCTGCCGAAGACTTTTTCCAAAAGACGATTGATTTGGGCCGCCAGTTGGGGGTGATGCGTCTTTTGGTGCGCGGCCTGCACAGTCTGGCGGCCGGCGTCTATACGCCACGCGGCGAATTTTCGCTGGCGATTGCCGCCGATGAAGAGGCATTGAAATTAGCGCGCGCCCACAATTTTCCCGAACTGATCTGGTCACAGCTCACCAACCTCACCTGGACGTGCTGGGTGATGGGACAGCGTGAGCGGACATTGCACTGGCTGAACGAGTTACGTGACATTGCACTTCCCGGTACACTTGCCGATGGCTACTGGTACCTCGTGCATGGCGAGTTAGCCCGCGAGGACGGTGACTTCGCCGAGGCCGACGCATACTTCACCCAATGCCGCTCCATCGCCGAAACCGGTGGACTGCCAGAACTCGATTTTCTGGTGCGGTTGGGCCGCGTCCGTCTCTGCCGGGCCATGAATGATCTGCCGGCTGCCCTGGCCTGGGCTGCCGACGCACTCAGCATCGTGGAGCGCACGGGCTACCGGCACATGCAGGGCCGGGCGTTGCTCGAACGCGGACGAACAGCCTGGGCTTTGGAAAATTGGGCGCAGGCTGAGGCGGACTTCCGCGCCGCGCTGGCCGTGCTGACGCCATTGCAGGCCAACCTCGAACTGGCGCAAACAACGCTGCTGCTCGCGGGGTTGCTCCACGCGCAGCATATCCCGGAAGCGGAGGCTGTCTGGATCGACGCGGCAAACCGTATTCTCAACGGCGGCTATGCCTTCTGGCTTGTCCAGGAACAGGCGTGGGTTGATCCGCTGCTTGCGCATTATCGCACTGTGGATGGCGCAGTGGCGAGAGCCGCGGCGCGTTTGCGTGAGGCGCTCGATAGTCTGCCCCCGCCGCCGCTGCGCATTTTGACCCTGGGCGGTTTCCAGGTCTTTCAGGGCGGCATCTCTATCCCTGCTGAAGCGTGGCAGAGACGCAAAACCCGCCAACTCCTGCTTTACCTGCTGTTGCGCCGCGCGCCGGTCGCCCGCGATGAGCTACTCGACGTCCTGTGGCCTGACCTGCCACCGGATTCGGCGGCCCTGGCGCTCAACACTACCTTCTCTGAACTGCGACGTATCCTGGAGCCGCAATTGAGCCGGGGAATGCCTTCACGTTACGTGGAACGCGACGAAGAGACACTGGCCCTGCGTCGAACTGCGGGTCTGTGGTGCGATGTGTGGGCTTTTGAGGAGGCGGCGCGTGCTGGCGTGACCGGTGCGACGCAAGTTCTGGCGTTCTATCGCGGCGACTTTCTGCCCGAAGAACCTTACGTGGACTGGGCGCTGCGCGAACGCGAGCGTCTGCGCGAACGCTACCTCAACGCGCTCATGGCTTGGCTGGAGGAGCAGGTGTGTGCTCAGGCATGGCCGGAAGGTGTCGATCTAGCCCGGCGCATCCTGGAGCGTGAACCCTGGCTGGAAGAGATCTGGCGCACATTGATGACCTGCCTGGCGAAGGTAGGCCGCCGCAGCGAAGCCCTCCGCGCCTATCAAGACTGTGTCCGCGCCCTGCGTGCCGAACTCGACGCCGATCCGGCACCTGAAACCCGCGCGCTATACGAGACATTGAGAGGAAGTAAGAAGTAAGAAGTAAGAAGTAAGAAGTAAGAAGTAAGAAGTAAGAAGTAAGAAGTAGGAAGTAGGAAGTAAGAAGTAGGAAGCAAGGGACGGAGTTACGTTTCTTCCATACTCCATACTCCGTACTCCATACTCCATACTCCGTACTCCATACTCCATACTCCGTACTCCGTACTCCGTACTCCATACTCCGTACTCCGTACTCCATACTCCGTACTCCCTACTCCCTATCTCCTGTTATTCCCCCGTTATTCCCTTTTGCTATATTGTCCCCAGATTGTTCGGGGAGTGATGCTGTGCGTCATTTGATCACTTTCATTGTGCGCTTGTGGATTGACCCCCAGGTAGAGAAACCGGACTGGGAAGGCCAGGTGGAATGTGTTGCCGGCGACGGGCGCGTACACATTTACAGTGCGGAGGACTTGCTGCGCTTTATCGAGGCCGAGGTAGGCGAAAGTATCAAATGTCCCCGATTGGCACGACGAGAGGAGTAACCATTGGGGAAATGGAAATAACGAGGAGGAACAAAATGATCGAGTTACACAAAAGGTTGGCGATGTTATTAGGCCTGACCGGTGGACTGGCGCTCATGCTGGTCGTGCTGGCTTCTCTGGGGAGCGACACGCTGCCGGCGAGTGCGGCGCCTTCCGCGCCGCAGGCCGAATTGCGCGTCTGCTCAGACGGCTGCGCGTATACCGACGTCCAAAGCGCGATCGATGCCGCCACTCCCGGCGACGTGATCCAGATCGCTGCCGGTGTCTACACCGGTACAGTTTTGCGAGCCGGGCTGCGGCAGATGGCCTACATCACCCAAAGCCTGACATTGCGCGGCGGTTACAACGCCGACTTTAGCGCGTGGGACCCCGCGCTCTACACGACGACGCTGGACGCAGAAGGCACAGGCCGGGTGGTCTACGCCAGGGGTACCATCAGCGTCACGTTGGAGGGATTGCGACTGGTCAACGGCTATCATTCGGCCAGCGGGGCCGGCGTCTATGCCGATAGCGCCACGCTGCACGTGTTGAGCAGCACCATCGAGCACAATCGCGTGAACCCCAACTTTAATGGCAATTTTGGCGTCGGGCTGTACATTGCCAGCGGGTCGTTGACAATGCAGAACAGCGTCGTGCAGGAAAACGAACCGAACCCCGGCGGCGATTATTCGCACGACGGCGGGGGTCTGTATGCCTATCAATCTACAGTAGAGATCCGCGATTCTCAGTTTTTGAGCAATACCGTCGCCTTTGGTACAGCTTCATGCGGGACGGGCGGCGCTATGCGCCTGCAGGATTGCACGGCGCTGCTGCAGGGGGTCACCTTCCGCAACAACGTGGCGACGGCCTGCAACGGCGGCGGCGGTGGATTGTGGACGATAAGTGGGTCGCTGCGCCTGCTGGATTCGACGTTCGAGGGCAACACCAACGGCGGTGCAACGCTGTATACCGCCGGAGCTTTGATTGCCGGTAACGTCTTCACCGGCAATGTGGGCAATGGGTTGTACGTTTCCTCATGGACGCAGCCGGTGGTCAATATCACCGTCACCCACAACCTCGTGCAGAACAACACGGGATATGGGTTGCTGGTTCCCGTGAGGGCCATCAGCATCATCGTGGAAGATAACGATTTCATCGGCAATGGCAACAGCGGCTTGAAACTCGCCGCCAAATCCGATACCGGCGCCGCCACAACCGTCATCGTGCGCGACAACCTGTTCCAGGGCAACACAGTCAGCGGCAATGGCGGCGGCGCGTATCTCACCGGCGCAGTAGATGTGCTGTTCAACCGCTTTGTGGACAATCACGCGGGCGGTAAAGGCGGCGGCGTCTACCAGGAGGAATACTGTTCCGACTCGACCAGTTATAGCTGTAAAGATAACGCTATCGCTGTGTACGACGGCAATCTGTTCCGCGGCAACTCGGCGGCTGAGGGCGGTGGATTGTACTCTATCCCGAAGTACAGCGCCAATCTGAATATCGCCTATCGCAACATGGCGTTTCTGGATAACACGGCCACGAGCACCGGGAGCGCTATCTATTTCTACCGCTATAGCTCTACCCCGGTCCCCTTCGAACATCTGACCGTGGCGAACAATACCGGCGGCGACGGCGCGATGATCACGCACATGATGGGGCGTGCCTTCTACACCAACACGATTCTGTACAGCGGGACTATCGGTATCAAAAAGCAAAACGACTATGTCACGCTGGATCACGTGCTGCGCTACGACGTCCTCACGCCGACTGTGAACGCAACGACGTGGGGCCTCACCGACCTGTCGCCGATCACGGCGACGCCGGCTTTTGCCGCCGACGGTTATCACATCACGGCGGCTTCAGCCGCGGTGGATGCCGGCATCGAGGCTGGGGTGTACACTGACATCGACGGCCAACCACGCCCGCTGGGCAGCGCTCCCGACATCGGCGCAGACGAAAGCCCCTACTCACTCAGCAGTGGCGTGCAGGTGTCCAAAATCGCAAATACTCCTGAGTGGAAAGTGTACTACACCGGTATTAACGTTCCCCCTTCCACCTACTTGCAGCAGGAATACCTGATCCCTTACGCCTACTATGCTCCTTCGACCGCGCCGCATGTGACGACCTACGCCATTCAAGACACGTTCCCGGCTAACCTGGAACTGTTCTCGGTCTCCACCCCACCTGGGCTGACCTACGATCAAGATGGCGCGGCGCTCTCGTGGCATTCGCAAGGGCCGCTCCTTCCCGGCGAGTGGAACTGGGTGGGTCTCACCGGGCGTTCGGGCACGATTGCCGGCGGGGACAGCATCGTCAACACGGGACAGATGAGCTACACCCTTGCCAATGGCAACTCGGCCACGCTGCCCTTCTCGGCGACGACCGAGGTTCCCGCACGCCCCGTCTTCCCGCCGTTGTTCATCACGCCGCTGGATGGCGAGATGTGCCTGGCGGAAGGGAATCGCTTGAGCGCCACCGGACTGGCGGGCGCAGGGATGGTTGTACGTCTCTACGAGGATGACGAATTCAAGGGTGAAACGACGGCCAGCGCCACGGGCGAGTTCGCGCTGACCTGGACGTCGGCCTTGACCCAAAGTCACACTGCGGTCGACCTGTATGCCATTTCCTGCGAACCGGGTACGGGCGGCGTGTGCAGCCCGCCTTCCGATCACGTGAGCATCGCGTACCCGCAGGCGGATTGGTGTCCGCAGCGCTCGTATTGGGAAGGCGATGCCTTCGGCGTCCATCACACCTTCTTTTTCCGCAATGACGTAGGGCGCTATGCCACCAACGATTTTGTGCTGCCCGGTATATACGGATTCTGGAATACCAAGATGCATCTTTACTCGTGCTGCGAGCACAACGACATCAATCCGTTCAAAGTCATTGCAGATGGCGTCACGTACAAAGACCCTAGCGCGCACGATGGGCGCTGGTGGACGTTCGACATCGGCGGGGCGCACGAAGTCACCGTCGAATCGCAATGTTTCGGCCCGGGCGGTGCGGAAGGCGATCCCAAGATCACACAGGGTGAAGTGCTGATCGATCCCGACGGTTTTGTGTTCGATGTGGACGCGGGCGGCAGCTACAGCGTCACCACGGGGATGTACGCACCGGTGCAGGCGCTGCCGGGCATCACGGTGACGGCCTACGTCTCGGTACCGCAATGGGGCGGCTGGATTCCCTGGCCCGCACATCTTTATCAGAACCAGATCAATCCGCAGGTGACGGGGCTAGAAGGGTATTTCGCCTTCTTCACGCCGCCCGGCTTCTACTACCTGCAAGCGGAAGGCGCAGGCGGCTACCAATCGTGGCGCAGCCCGGTGGTGCAGGTCATCAACGAAATCGTCCACGTCAACATGCCGCTCACACGGTGGACAACGGACGACATCGCGCAGGTTGCACTGATGCCAGACGGCCCAAGCCCGTCCCTGCTGACCATCCCGGTCAACAGCAGTGTGGAGTGGATTTCGACGTTGGGCGCGACCGCGACCGCCGCAGACCTGGCGCACTTCAATACAAATCCGATCTTGCAGCCACGCAGCGGCGGCGCTCTGGATCCACTCACCAATACCCTGGGGTTCGACGGCGGTTTACTGCTGCCAGGACAGGCCTATCGGCGGCAGTTCACAGAACCGGGCGTCTACACTTACACCGACGGGGCGGGCCACACGGCGACGATTGAAGTCATCGCCGAACACAAAATCTATCTGCCATTGGTGCTGCGCAGTCAATGAGGATGAGCAAACTCGTCTGGCGTGACGACGAAGAAGAAGGCCGTCTTTTCGTGGTCGGTGAGGATGCCCGATGAGGTTCCGAAAGCGAGGCTTGCGGGTCCACGGAGAAGACGAGCACCTTGTAGCCCTGCTGCGCCAGCCAGTAGGCGGTCGCCGCTGAGAACGTGGTCTTGCCTAGACCGCCTTTGCCACCAAACTCGATGTAGCGGCGGTTAGGATGTTCGCGGAAAACTTGTGCAAGTGACATAATTTCTCCTTATAAAGTGGCCGCAGAGGACACAGAGGAAAAACAGAAAAACCTCTC
>DAOUAQ010000032.1:0-11242 GCA_034433375.1 Anaerolineae bacterium
GGTTGCGCTTCCGGCGCGCGTTCGCCATAGTGATACCAGGCCAGCACGTCCGGCGGGATCGAACCGGGGTAGAACCAGCGCGTTTCGAGGGTGGGGAACATATTGCGGTCAGCCGCCCAGCAGCGCGTTGAGGATGAAGAGCGCCAGCCCGGTGAGTAGTGGCACGCTCAGGTTGTCGGTCCCGGCAGGCGAGAACGCCTCCGCTGCCGTCGCTACCGCCGTACCGATCACCGTCATCAGCATAACGCCCCAGAGTGGCAGCGTGACAGAATTTGGACTGAGCGCCGATCCCGGCAGCCAGGCCAGCGTCAACAAAATGACCAGGCAGGTCGCTGCGGCCATTGCCGCTGTGCCTTCCCGGCTGCGTTTGTGCCCGAAGGTGGTGTAGATGCGCTTCCCGTATTTCAGCCCGATGATGCTGGCCAGGCCGTCACCCCAGGTCATCGCCATCACCGCCGCCGCTGCGATGGGGACGCGGTCCAGCGCGCCGCCGGTCCGCCACAACAGCGCAAACAGCGCGGTGATCGAAATCGCAAAGTAGACTGTGCCCGGCGAGGAATCCACCGCATCCATGGCCTTGAAAATCTGGAAACGATAGAAGACGAAGTTGAGCACGATGAACGTGGCGAAGGGGATGATGCCGTAAGTCCACGTGTCGAACAACGCCAGAATCCCCCAAATCCACATCCCCGCACCGATGTGGATGATCTTGCGCGTGAACGCCTGCGGCCACTTGAGCCGCTTGCCGATGGCCTCGACGATGAACAGCAGCCCGAAAGCGTATAGATACGAAGCGATCAATCCGATGATGTTATTTCTGGTCATAGTCCCTCCCCTCGATTGCTCGAAAGTGTACCTATTCCCAGAGAATTTGCAAGCAGCGCGTTGTTACTTACGTTATTGTCGAATGTTTGATGAGTCTGGCCGTTTTGTGCATTTTGCGGATGTGCTATATACTTGACCTATGTCTGCGCTGATTCTAGCCACGAAACTGTATATTCCCTCGCTTCGACCTGGCGTTGTCTCGCGTCCGCGCCTGATCGAGCGGTTGAATGAGGGGTTGGCGAGAGGGTGTAAACTGTCACTGATCTCCGCCGCCGCTGGTTTTGGTAAAACTACGACAGTCAGCGAATGGATTGCCGGTTGTGGAAAGCCGGCGGCATGGGTATCGCTGGATAAAGAGGACAACGATCCGGCGCGTTTCATCTCCTATCTGATCGCGGCGCTACAGACGATCCAGGCGGGAATGGGCGAGGGGCTGTTGGCTGCGCTCCAATCCCCGCAACCGCCACACGCCGAGGCGGTTTTGACCGCGCTGCTCAATGAAATCTCTGTCATTCCTGCCCCTTTTCTCCTTGTCCTCGATGACTACCACGCGATTGATTCTCAACCGGTTGATCAATCCCTGGCCTTTCTCGTCGAACACCAGCCGCCGCAGATGCACCTGGTCATCGCCACTCGTGAGGATCCACATCTGCCGTTAGCTCGCCTGCGCGCCCGCGGCCAACTGAACGAACTGCGCGCCGCCGATCTGCGCTTCACGCCGGCTGAAGCTGCCGAGTTTCTCAATCGGGTGATGAACCTCAACCTCTCTGCCGCAGAGATTGCGGCGCTGGAAAATCGCACCGAAGGCTGGATTGCTGGATTGCAGTTAGCCGCGATCTCCATGCAGGGACATCCAGATACCGCCAGCTTCATCCAGTCGTTCACGGGAAGCCACCGTTTCGTGCTGGATTATCTGATGGAAGAGGTTCTGAACCAACAGCCTGAAGACATTCAATCTTTCCTGTTGCACACATCGATCCTTGGCCGGCTGTGTGGTCCCCTATGTGAAGCAGTCTTCCCCGATTCTCCAGGCCAAGAAACTTTGGCATATCTTGAACACGCCAACCTGTTCGTTGTGCCTTTAGACGACGAGCGGTGTTGGTATCGCTATCACCATCTCTTTGCCGAATTGCTGCGGCAACGACTGAGCCAAAACCTGCCCCCTCCTTCATCCCCCCCATTGGGGGGGACAGAGGGGGGGCGCGTGGCCGAACTTCACATTCGCGCCAGCCAATGGTATGAAGACCAGGGTTTGGAATTTGAAGCGTTTCGCCATGCGGCAGCCGCCAATGATAGTGAGCGCGCCGAGCGCCTGATGGAAAGCAAGGGGATGCCGCTGCACCTACCTGGCGTGGCGACAGTGATACTGAACTGGTTGGAGTCACTGCCAAGAACCTTGCTGGATGCCAGGCCCGCGTTGTGGTGGAAGCAAGCTGCGCTGATGCTTGTTCTCGGCCTGACAACAGGCGTTGAAGAAAAACTCCAGGCAACTGAGGCAGCTTTGGCATCCACAATTCCACCGCACGGCGAGTTGGACGATACGACTCGAAACCTGATCGGAAAAATTGCCGTCGCCAGGGCGACCCTGGCCCAAACGCAGGCTCACACAGAAACCATCCTTGTTCAGGCGCGCCGCGCCCTGGAGTACCTGCACCCCGGCAACCTGTCTTACCGGTCTACGGCTACTCGGACGTTGGGGTTTGCCTATTATCTCCAGAATGACCGGGCTGGGGCCGGCCGAGCCTATGCCGAAGCCTTATCTCTTGCCCAGGCGGCTGGGGATACTACCAACTCCTTATTGGCTTCAATCCGTTTGGGACAGATACAGGAACAGGAAAACCAGCTTTACCTTGCTGCTGAGACTTACCAGCATGTTCTGCAATTGATCGGTGATTATTCGCCTCCGAATTCCCCTGTAGCGTGTCTTGGTCTGGCCCGGATCTATTACGAGTGGAACGATTTGACCGCCGCTGAGCAGTACGGGGAGAAGAGCCTGCAACTGGCAAAACAGTATGATCAAGTCATTGACAGAGTCATTTTGAGCGAGTTGTTCCTGGCCCGTCTGAAATTGGCCCG
This sequence comes from Anaerolineae bacterium, assembly GCA_034433375.1. Classification (GTDB taxonomy): domain Bacteria; phylum Chloroflexota; class Anaerolineae; order B4-G1; family SLSP01; genus DSWT01. The sequence continues at coordinate 2,902 of DAOUAQ010000032.1, forward strand.
GGGGGATGTGGTAGACGCGACGCTTATTCTATCGCAGGCGGAACAAACCGCGCTTCAAAAGAACTACACCTTCCGCCTGCCAGATATAGCCGCCGCCCAGGCACTGATCCACCTTCGCCAGGGTGACATAGGCGAGGCCGCTCAAATAGCACGGCAACATGACCTACCGGGAGTCCAGGCACATGTGCTCATCGCCCAAAACGATCCCCCAGCAGCGCTGGCGATACTGGAACCATTGCTCCAGCAACTGGAAGCAAAAGGATTATCGGATAGACTGCTTTGGGTCATGGCTGTGAAATCTGTCGCTCTTTATGTAAACGGTGAACAGGAAACGGCAGTGAAACTACTCGACGAGGTGCTGGCGATGGCCGAGCCGGGCGGTTGCATCCGTCTCTTCCTGGACGAAGGGACTCGGATGGCAGAACTCCTGTCCGCCGCAGCGGCACAGGGTGTCCGGCCAGGTTATGTCAACAAGCTCTTGGCTGCTTTCGCGGCCGAGCCGAAGAAACAAAAAACAGCCGCGTCCGTTCCTGGAGCATCGTCTTTGGTCGAACCACTCAGCCCACGCGAGTTGGAAGTCCTGGGCTTGATCGCTCAGGGCTTTTCGAACCAAGAAATCGGCCAACGGCTTTTCCTGGCCCTGGACACTGTCAAAGGCCACAATCGCCGGATTTTTGACAAATTACAAGTCCAGCGGCGCACCGAAGCCATTGCGCGCGCCCGCGAGCTAGGCTTATTGTAACTGCACGTGTTCGTATTCCTCACCATTTTCCCCTTTCGATAACGCAAAAACAACACTTCAACCCACACCAAAGTGTCTATACAGCGACACTGTGGCGCGGTATAGTACCTGTACATTGAATGGCGGCCTGGATTGTCATAACCGGCCACAACAGGTACAAGGTGATGTCAAACAAACGCGAGTCCAAACCGAATCCAGGCCAAGCTGAGGTCTATCAGATCAGGATCAAAGGTCATCTGGACAGTCAATGGACAGACTGGTTTGAAGGTCTGACCATCACGCTGGAAGAGGACGGCGACACGCTTCTCACCGGTCCGGTGATTGACCAGGCTGCGTTGCACGGTTTGCTCAAAAAGGTACGCGACCTGGGAATACCCCTCGTCTCGGTTGTTCCAGTCTAATCCAATCATTTTGCACAAGGAGAAAAAATGAACACAAGCACGCTACCTGTAAAAAAGATCGACACAAAAGTCCTGCTCTCCACTCTGTGGATCGTGGTCATGATCAACATGCTGAAAGCAGACATCCTTTCCCTCTTTATCCCCGGCGCGACGGAGGAAGTGGTGAGAACCGCGGCAAGCACGGGCGTATCCGTTCCCCAGTTGATGCTGGCCGGCGCGGTGATGGGAAATCTCGCTATCGCCATGATCATCCTGTCCCACGTGTTGAAGTACGGCATCAACCGTTGGGTCAATATCGTCATGAGCCTCGTCATCATGGCTTACATCTGGGGCGGCGGGGTGTCATACCCTCACTATATTTTCATCGCCGCGGTAGAGACTCTGTGTTTGTTGCTGATCGTCTGGTTTGCCTGGAAGTGGCGTAACGTCGCGGCCTGATCGAGACGAAAAGGGTAGAAAAAAAGATGAAAAACCCACAACCTTCTTTCCGGTCAATTCTGTATCGGACGATTATTTCTCATACGGTCACTTATTTCGTTACCGGCGTTTTCGCCTCCATTCTCCTCGGATATGCAACTCGAATGATCCGGCCAGATGTAGCTCCGATTATTCGAAAAATGACGGATCCGGTACTGATGGCCGGCCCTCTTTTTCAGCCATTCAGGGCTGCATTATTGGCAATTGTGTTTTACCTGTTAAGAGACGTTTTGTTCAGTAACCGAAAAGGCTGGCTGATCATGTGGTGTATGCTGGTCGTCATAGGGATTCTTACGCCATTTTCAGCGAGTTGGGGAGGCATTGAAGGAATGATCTTTTTCAATTTACCTTTATGGGATCACATAGTTGGTTGGCCGGAGGTGTTTTCGCAGACCTTGTTACTATCAGTCATTCTCACGTACTGGGTAGATCACCCCAAGAGTAAACGCCTCCGTGGCATCTTGTTGGTGGGTTTCATTTTGACAATGTTGTTGCCGATAATTTCAATCTTGAAAATCTAGGCTCTACTTGCGTTCACTGAAGGAGAAAAACATGAAAACCTTGCAGAAATTTGGCGGTTTCGCCGCACTGTACCTGGCAATCGCCTACCTGATCGGTATGGTCATCTTTATCGCCGTGCTGGACTACCCCAGTATCACCGACCCGGCCCAAAAAGTGGCCTTGCTCGTCGAAATGCAAACGGTGACCTTTGTGACCAACCTGCTCATGTACGTGTTCTTCGGCGTCGTTCTGATCGTCCTGGCGCTGGCGTTGTACGACCGGCTGAAGTCCGGCGCGCCGGCGCTCATGCAGGCGGCGACCGCGCTTGGGATCATCTGGGCCGGCTCGCTGATCGCCAGCGGCATGGTCGCCAATGCTGGGATCGCGCCTGTCGTCGCGCTCTACGCCAAAGACCCGGCTCAGGCCGCGTTGACCTGGCAGGGCATCGAAATCGTGGCGAACGGGTTGGGCAACGGCAATGGCGAAATCCTGGGTGGCCTGTGGACACTGCTGGTCAGCCTGTCCGCGCTGCGGGCTGGCGGGCTACCCAAGGGCCTGCATATCCTCGGCCTGGTGGTTGGCGCGGTGGGCATCATCACCATTTTTCCGGCGTTGAACGATTTCACCGGTATCTTTGGACTGGGACAGATCGTCTGGTTCCTCTGGCTGGGGATCGTGCTGCTGCGCAGTCAACCTGCGCCAGCGGCGTAAAAATCCATAGTGGAAATCTATACAGGAGAAAATCTCATGAAAGCGATTGTGTACACAAAATATGGTCCACCCGATGTTCTGCAGCTTCAGGAAGTAGAGAAACCTGCCCCAAAGGATAATGAAGTTCTGATCCGCATTCATGCCAGCTCGGTCAATTTCGGGGACTTGATGGCGCGGAATTTCAAGGCGGTTTCCCCACGCAAATTCAATATGCCTTTCATTATATGGCTACCGGCAAAAATATCTTTGGGGATCCAGCGGCCCAAGTTGTCCATCCCGGGCAGCGAGTTTGCCGGAGAGATTGAAGCGGTTGGCAAGGCAGTCACCCGTTTCAAGACAGGTGACCCGGTTTTTGGATTCTCCAGTGATCGCTTTGGCGCGTATGCCGAGTATCTCTGCCTGCCGGAAAACGGCGTGCTGGCCATCAAACCGGCCAACCTGACCTATGCGGAAGCCGCTGTCGTTCCTTACGGCGCCATTGTGGCCTTGAATTTACTCCGAAAAGTGAATGTCCAGCCTGGGCAAAAAGTTCTGATCAATGGCGCCAGCGGCGGGATCGGTTCAGCCGCAGTGCAAATTGCCCGGCATCTGGGAGCAGACGTGACCGGGGTCTGCGGCGCCCCACGCCTGGAATTTGTGAAGACACTGGGCGCAAGTCAGGTTATTGACTACACCACAGCAGATTTCACCCAAAACGGCGAAACCTACGACCTGATTTTTGATATCCTGGGCAAAGGCTCGTTTTCCAGGATGAAAAACTCGCTCAAACCAAACGGCATTTTGCTTTGCGCCAGCTTCAAAATGAAACAACTCGTTCAAATGCTGTGGACTTCATGGGTAGGCGGCAGAAAAGTGATCTGCGCCCTTGCGCCGGGCAGCGCCGCGGATTTGATGGCTATCAAAGCGCTGATCGAGGCCGGCCAGATCAGGGCGGTCATTGATCGAAGTTTTCCACTAGAGCAAATTGTCGAGGCGCATCGTTATGTCGAGCAAGGGCATAAAAAAGGCAACGTCGTTATCACGGTATGAATTTTACCCACAAAACAGGGAGATGAAAATGAACACCTATAGAAAAACCGCCGTCATCGTTGGAATTCTATTCATCATTGGGACAGTTTCTGGCATCCTGAGCGGTGTCGTGACTGCCCCGGTCACGGCAGGAGCGACGTATCCGCTCAATATATCTGCAAGTGAAACCCAATGGCTCGTCGGAACCCTTCTCATCCTGGTGATGGGATTTCCCCTGGCGATGATTCCGGTACTGTTATACCCGATCTTCAAAAAGCACAATGAAGTCCTGGCGTTGGGGGCAGTCCTGTTCAGGGGAGTCCTTGAAATGGTGTGTTATTTGATCCCGGTGATCAGTCAGTTCCTGTTGTTGACCATTAGCCAGATCCATGGGACTACCGGGGCAGGAGAGGCAGCCAACCTTCAGGCACTGGGTTCTGTGCTCATCGCCACCAACGATTGGTCCTCTCTGCTACTGGGCCTCGTCTTCGGTATCGGCGGGATGATGATCTATATCCTGTTCTATCAAACCCGGCTGGTTCCCCGCTGGCTGTCCGGCTGGGGTTTGATTGGCGCGATCTTGTATTTTATTGCCCACGTGGATGGCATTTTTGGAGCGCAGCAGGTTTTATCTTTCAATTCGGGTCTGGGGTTCTTGATGGCTCCACTCGCCATTCAGGAAATGGTCTTTGCGGTCTGGATGATCGTGAAGGGATTCAATTCAGCAGCAGTCGCTGTCCTGTCTGCGAAAACAACGCCATAATCAATCACAACTCTGATTATGGGCGCAAAGGGACAGAAATAAGTAGAGAAGAACAAGATGATTCAAAAATCTAATGCGACAATAAGGAAGGAAAAAATGAAAAGGATCTTTACATTCACAATGATTTTGATGGTACTGACAGCCTGCTCGACGCTCCAGGCTCAGACACTTGAACCCACTGCGACGGACATCCCTCAGGCGAATATGCCAAATCCCGCCTCAGTCTATTGCGCTGAGAAAGGAAACACACTCGAAATTCGTACGGCTGAGGATGGCAGCCAGAGCGGAGTCTGTGTTTTTCCGGATGGCAGCGCGTGTGACGAGTGGGCTTATTATCGGGGAGAGTGTGGTCTGGTAGCGCAAGCCAGCCCGACGCCTGCCCCCACCGTTGCAGCGACTGCAATGGCCGATGATCCAAGTGAAGGAAGTGTGTCCACAGAAGTAGACGACGCAGGCAGTTCTATGCCGCCGGAGGCCACGGAAGCGGTAACGGATTGGTGGGGCGTCATCAAGAGCACACCATCCGGCGCACAATACGATGACTACTTCGTGCGGCAAGACTTGGGGCAGATCGTCTATTTTGGCATTGACTCACTGGACCCGGCGGTCAAGAATCAGATCTGGATGCTGCGCGACAGCGGTAAGATCGTTCATCTGTATGGCCGGTTGCTGAGCAATGCGCCGGACTACAATGGCTCGCAAATCCAGGTAGAACGCCTTGAGATCGAGTAGAATTTCCTTTGGCATCGTCTCAGGCATCGAGCGCCTGCTCCAAATCCGCCACAATGTCCTCCACATCCTCCAACCCTACCGCCAGCCTTACCAGGCCGTCGGTGATACCCGCAGCGCGCCGCGTCTCACGCGGCACGCTGCGATGCGTGGTGCTGGCCGGATGCGTGATGAGCGTCCGCACGTCTCCCAGGCTGACGGTGAGCGCGCACAACCGGATATGATTGAGCAGCCGCGCGCCGGCCTCCACGCCACCCTTTAGCTCGAAGACGACGACGCCCCCGCCGCCGCCCGGCATTTGGCGCCGCGCTAACTCATATTGCGGATGCGCCGGATGCCAGGGATAGCGCACCCACGCCACCGCCGGATGGTCGTGCAGCCACTCGGCAATGCGCATGGTGTTGGCGTTGTGGCGTTCCATACGCAGCGGCAAGGTCGTCATCCCCCGCGCGATGAGCCACGCATTGAACGGGCTGATGCAGCCGCCGAAGTTGCGCACCGGCCCTTGCAGCACGCGCTTGACGAACTCCGCCGGACCCGCCACCGCGCCGCCCATGGCGTCGCCGTGCCCGCCGAGGAACTTGGTCGCCGAATGGACGACGACGTCGATGCCCAACTCGATGGGCCGCTGGTTCACCGGCGTGGCGAAGGTGTTGTCGATGATCGTGAGGACGCCGCGCGCGCGGGCGATTTTGGCGATGGCGGCGATGTCGTTCAACGCCAGGGTGGGGTTCCCCGGCGTTTCCAGGTAGATGGCGCGTGTCTCCGGGCGGATCGCGGCCTCGAACGCTGCTGGATCGGTGGCCTCCGCGAGCGTCGTCTGTACGCCAAAGCGCGGCAGGTCTTTGGTGACGAAGTGGAACGTGCCGCTGTACAGCCCCGTCGTAGCGACGATGTGTTTTGGGTTGTCGTCCTGCAACGCCGCGAGCAGCGCGCTGCTGACCGCCGCCATGCCCGACGCCGTCGCCACGGCCTTCTCCGCGCCTTCCAGCGCCGCTATTTTGCGCTCCAACACCTCGATCGTTGGATTGCCCCAGCGCGTGTAGATGGGCTGCCCCTCCGTCTCGAAGGCGTGAGCCGCTTCCTCCGCGCTCTCGAAGAGATACGTGTTCGCCATGTGGATCGCCGGTGTCACGTCGCGCGGTTCGAGTTCCATGCCGGTGTGGATTGCGGTTGTGTGTATGCCTCGTCGCATCTTAGTCCTCAGTCGTTAGTCTCGTAGTCGTCAGTCGAAAGTCGTTAAATCCCCCAATCACCGCTTACCAGTTACCTGTTACCAGTTACCCGTCTCTAGCTCCCGCAGCTTTTCTTCAGACGCCAGGACGACGATTTCATCTTCCGGTACAAGAACGTGTGTGGGATCGGGCGGGATGTGGATGTCGTCTTCGTGGATGTGCAGCAGGACGGTCAGGCCGGCTTCGCGGGTGAGATCGGCGATGGCGACGCGGTGCAGGCGCGAGGTGGCTTCGATGGTGAGGTGGGCGATGCTTTGCGGGATGCCAAACTGCGCGCTGCTGACGGTTACGGGCTGGACGATGTGCATATTCAACGCCTCCGCCACAAACAGCGGCGCGGCGATGGCCGAGGTGCTGTAGACCGCGTCGATGGCGAAAGCGCGTTGCAGTTGTTCGCCCAGGGATTCCTCGAAGATGCGCATCACGACGCGCAGTCCAGGCGCGAGTTCGCGGGCGCGCAGCAGCGTCTCGAAGTTCACCATATCGTCTTCACTGCACGCGACGAGGGCGCTGGCTGTTCGCAGACCGGCCTGTTCCAAGACTGTGTGCTGCCGGAAATCGCCGTAGACGACGGGCGCGCCGTGCGCGCGCAGATGTTCCGCCAGCGCTTCCGGCGCGAAGTTGAGCGCGATGACCGGCTGTTGCAGCGCCAGCAGCGCGTTGACCACGCGGTAACCGGTGTGTTGCAGGCCGCAGACAAGAATCGGCCCGACGGCGGACTCGGCCCGGTACCGGCGCGCCAGTTCGCCCGCGCGCTCCATTTCGGCGAAGATGAAGAGCGCATCGCCGGCTTGGAGCGTTGTCTCATCCTCCGGCTCGACGCGGATTCGCCCGTCGCGCTCCAGGCAGACGACCGTCACGTCATAAACATCCGCCGTCGCGCCGAGCCGCGTCCCCACCAGCGGCGACGTCGCATCCAGCGTGAGCCGGGTCAGGAAGTAGGCGCGGTCTTTGAGATCGAAGGTTTCCAGCACTTCCATGCCAATCGCCGCGTGCGCGAAGGCCGCCGCCGCGACCGCCGACCGGCTGATGACGGCCTTTACGTCGAACGTTGCCTGAATCTCGTCAGCGATGCTGTCTTCGAAGAGGCGCAGCACGATGCGCGCCTGCGGATTCAGCTCGCGCACGTGGAAAACGGCCTCGATGTTGATGAGGTCCTGGTTGGTGCAGGCGAGCACAGCCTGTGCGCGGGGAACGCCGGCGCGACGCAGCACTTCCTTGTCGTGTACGTCGCCGGTGATGCAGGGCATTCCGCGCTCGATGAGGATCGTCACCAGGGGCGACGTTGCCGTGTCAATGCCGATCACCGGCTGGCCCAGGTCGAGCAATTGCTCGGCGATGCGGTAGCCCACACGCCCCAATCCGCACACGACGATCGGGCGTTCGACCGTCGCCGCCAGCGCCTCCTGCCACGCCTGCCCGCGTTCACCGCGCACGAAGAAGACGCGCAGGATGTTGAGGATATTCAGTCCGAACGCCAGCAGCAGCGGGATACCGATCAGCGGCACGATGACGAAGTAGATGTCGAGCGCGGGGCTGGTCGGCATATCGGCATAGGTGATCTGAAACGCGATCATGTTCAGCACGGCGTACACGGATTTTACGTAAGTAATCCGGATGTCGCCGGGCATAAGATTGTGATTGTAGGTCTCCTCGAAGAGCAAGGCCGTCAGGGCGACGCCCACGATCAAAACGGCGCTCACGTTCCAGGGGAACAGGCGCGCGAACACCCGCAGGTCTTGGCAGAACTGCCGCCACCAACGGGCGCCCGCGC
>DAOUAQ010000033.1:0-7514 GCA_034433375.1 Anaerolineae bacterium
TGCCCGGTATCCGGGTCGTGCTCGTGACGGTTGACGCCGTAGAAATAGACCGCCGCGCCGTTGATAAGGACTTTCCCGTCCTGGATTTCGACTTTGCGGAAACCGACGTTGCAGCGTTCCACTTCGAGCACGTTGCCCGTCCCGTCCTTGAGCGTGAGCAGCAGCGTGTATAGGTTTGGATGTTCCGCCGACCACTTCAGAGGATTCGTCACCGGCATAGCAATATGAATGCATGAATCATGAATCATGAATCGGGATGCGTAAATCGGGATACATGATACATGATTCATGATTCGTGATTCATGATTCATGGTTTTCGAGAAAAGTGCGGCTTCCAACGTATACCCGTCCGTATTCACGGCGGCGTAGTTGGCGATGTCGGCGCGGACGTTGAGGACGGCGTCGCGGTAGTTAGCGTCGAGTTCGGTGACGGCCCAGAAGTCGCGGATGTGGACGGCGGGGGCGGCGAAGAGGTACACGTCGCGGTAGATGCCGCTCAAGCGCCAGAAGTCCTGGTCTTCGAGGTAGCTGCCGTCGCTCCAACGATAGACGCGCGCGGCGAGCGTGTTCTCGCCGGGTCGCAGGTACGGCGTGAGGTCGAACTCCGCCGGCAGGCGGCTGTCCTGGCTGTAACCGACGTATTGCCCATTCACCCAGAGGTAGAACGCCGAATCCACGCCGTCGAAGACGATGAACACCTGCTTGCCGGCCCACGCTTCGGGAACGGTGAACGTGGTGCGATACGAGCCGACGGGATTGTTGTCTTTCGGGACTTCGGGCATGTTGTCCGGCGGGAACGGGTATTGGACGTTGCAGTACATCGGGACGTCGTAGCCCTGAAGCTGCCAGTTGCCTGGCACGGCAATCGTGTCCCAACCGTCATTGTCGAACGGCTCGACGTGGATATTTTCCGGCGCGGAAGCCGGATTCGGCGCGTACTTGAATTGCCAATCGCCGTTGAGCAGCTTGAAGTTGGCGCATGTGTTGCGGTCGCCCCTGAGTGCGCTGTGTGCGTCCTGGTAGGGTAACAGTGTGGCGTGGGCAGGTTCTCGGTTCTGCCCGACCATCTGGGGATTCTCCCAATCATTTGGCATAAGTCGTTTCTCCTTATAAATAGCACTTGTAGGGCAAACTGTCAGTTTGCCTTTGCCGCAAGCTAACAGCTTGCGCTACGCTTTCACATTGCGCTACGGTTTCACAAGACTGTAGGGCGATCTGCCAAATCGCCCTACTATTTTTGCGATTAGTGTTACGCCAGATTCGCCACACCGCTGAGATTCAGTTCAGCGGCGCGGTGGCATTTGACGAAATGGCCGGGACTGATTTCGTCGAACGTCGGCTCTTCCGTCTTGCATAAGTCCTTGACGTAGGTGCAACGCGGGTGAAAGTAGCAGCCCGACGGCGGGTTGGCCGGATTCGCCACCTCGCCGGTGAGCAGGATGCGTTTCTCGCGCGGGGTGGGGTCGGGACGCGGAATAGCCGACATGAGCGCCTCGGTGTAGGGGTGTTTGGGCGTCATGAATAGCTCGTGCGTGGTTGCCATTTCGACCATCTTGCCCACGTACATCACCGCCACCCGCTCGCTGATGTGCGCGACGACGCTCAGGTCGTGGGCGACGAACAGATACGTCAGTCCCATTTCCTCCTGAAGTTCTTGCAGCAAGTTGAGGATCTGCGCCTGCACCGAGACATCGAGCGCGGAGACCGGCTCGTCGCACACCAGGAATTTGGGATTGGGCGCCAGCGCGCGCGCCAGACCGATGCGCTGTCGCTGCCCGCCGCTGAAGGCGTGCGGGTAGCGCCGCATGTATTCGGGGCGCAAGCCCACCCGCCGCAGCATTTCCGCCACGCGATCCTCAAGCTCCTTGCCCTGCGCGAGGTTCATCGCCCGCAGCGGCGCGCCGACGATTTCCAGGAGCGTCATGCGGGGATTGAGTGAGGCATACGGGTCCTGGAAGATCATCCGCATGTTGCGGCGCACCTGGATAAGTTGTTCGTGCTCCAATTCACTGACATTGATCCGCCCCAGGTGCGGGTCTTGGAACCAGATTTCCCCGCTGGAAGGCGCCAGGGCCTTCAGGATGCAGCGCCCGGTGGTGGTTTTCCCGCAGCCGCTTTCGCCGACCAGGCCCATCGTTTCGCCTTCCTTGACGTAGAAATCGACGCCGTCCACGGCTTTGACGTGACCGACGACTCTTTTGAAGAAGCCGCGCTGGATAGGGAAGTATTTCTTGAGCGCCTTGACTTCCAGCAATGGCGGTTGAACTTTGGATTCACTCTGGGTATTGATTTGTTCGGTCATAGCGTTGTATCCTTAATTCGCCCGCGCGTTCGCGGAACGGGAAGCATACAGATGACAGCGGACGATGTGGCCCGGCTCGGTCTCGATCACCTCCGGCGCTATCTGATCGCATACGCCCTGCATGAACTGCGGGCACCGCGGATGGAACGAGCAGCCCGGCAACACGCTGTACGGGTCGGGCACCATCCCCCTGATCGTCTCCAGCCGTTTCTTCTGCCCGGCGCGCGCCATCACGTCATCGAGTTGCGGGATGGAGCGGAGCAGCGCCTGGGTGTAGGGATGCAGCGGATGCCGGAAAATCGAGGTCACATCGGTCTGTTCGACGATCTTGCCCATATACATCACCGCGACTTCGTCCGCCATCTCGGCGATTACCCCCAGGTTGTGGGTGATGTACATAATCGCCATATTGTATTGCTGTTGCAGCTCCCGCATCAGATCGAGGATTTGCGCCTCGGTGGTCACGTCCAATGCTGTGGTCGGCTCGTCTGCGATGAGCAGGTTGGGATTGCAACTCAGCGCCATGGCGATCACGGCGCGCTGGCGCATCCCGCCGCTCAACTGGAAGGGATAGGTGTCCACAATGCGGTCGGCGTTGGGCAGTTTGGCGCGAGCCAGGATGTCGATGGCGCGCTCGCGCGCCTCGGCCTTGTTCACCTGCTGGTGCAGCATAATGGCTTCCATGATCTGCGCGCCTACCGTGCGCACGGGCAGCATGGCGGCCATCGGTTCCTGGAAGACCATCGAAATCTGATTGCCGCGGATCGCGCGCATCTCGTGGCTGTCCGGCTTGAGCTTGGTGATCTCGATCACATCCGCTGTCGAGGCCGACTCCGTCTTGTGGATAGTCTGGTAATAATGAATTTCCCCTTCCTCGATTTTGCCGGGCGAAGGGACTAACTGCATCAGAGAAAGCGCGGTGATGCTCTTGCCGCAGCCGCTCTCTCCCACGATGCCCAACGTGCGTCCCGCCCTGATCGTCAGGTCGACGCCATCCACGGCCCGGACGATACCTTCGGCCAGGTAGAAGTACGTATGCAGGTTCTTGATTTCGGCAAGTACATTATCCGACATTATAGCGCCTCCTAACTCACGTAGGGGTCTGCGGCGTCGCGCAAGCCATCGCCCAAGAAGTTGAACATCAGCACCGCGAGCACCACCACCGGCACCGGCCAGAGAATCCACGGGTAGTGGGCCACGTTCATGATGTCTTGCGCGTCCTGCAACATCACGCCCCAACTGATCGTCGGCGGGTTCAGACCGATGCCCAGGAAGCTCAACGACGTCTCGCCGAGGATCATGCCGGGCAGCGACCCGGTGAGCGAGACGATGATGTAGCTGAGAAAGCCGGGGATCATGTAGCGGGCAATGATGGCCGCTTCGCTCTCGCCATCCAGCTTGGCTGCCAGCACGAAGTCTTCCTCACGCATACTCAGCAGCCGCCCCCGTACCGTGCGCGCCAGACCAGTCCATCCCAGGATGGAAAGGATGAGCGTGGTGGCAAAGTAGATGCGCAACTGCGGCCATTCGCGGGGCAGCGCGGCAGCCAGGGCCATCCACAACGGAATGGATGGCAGCGTCGTAATCACCTCGATGACCCGTTGGATGATTTCGTCAACAACGCCGCCGAAGAACCCTGAGATACCGCCCAGGAGCAGTCCCAACACGAAGCTGATGGCGACGCCTACCAGGCCAACGCTCAACGAGATGCGCGCTCCGTAGATGATACGCGACAAGACATCTCGCCCGATGGTGTCAGTTCCCATCAGGAAGAGGGGCATGGTCTCGTCGCCCCCTCCGACGCCAAAGAGATGGACATCGCTCGCAATCAGCCCCCACAGCTTGTAGGGATCGCCGCGCACGAACAGCCCAATCGGATAGATAATGCCTGTATTTTCCTCGTAAACCGGTCTGAACGTGACAGGATCGCGGCCCATCTTCATGCCGTAGACAAACGGCGTGCGAAACCTGCCCTGACTGTCGCGGATGTGGATCGCGGTTGGGGGGAAGGAAAGGTATTGTTTGTAACGCCGCAGAGGATCGTGCGGGCTAACAAATTCGGCAAAGATGGCGATAAAGTACAGGATTCCCAGGACTACCATCGCCATCTGGGCTAGCTTGTGTCGCCGGAACTTCCACCACACGAGCTGCCACTGCCCGGCCCGGTAGAACTCTTCTTCCTGGGCCTCGTCGACTTTCGGCCGATTGCGGCGGCCGAACCATTTTTTTAGAAAGGTTGTATTGCTCATGCGCCCTCCACACCGCCGAACCGGATGCGCGGATCTGACATAGCCAGCAAGACGTCGGATAAGATCGCGCTGATCGCGGTCAAGGCGCCGGTGATCAAAATATAAGCGCCGGCCATGTACATATCCTGGTTCTGCAACGAGGCATACAACGCCGGGCCGGCCGTCTGCAGGTTGAGGACGATCTCCAGGATGATGCCGCCGGAGAAGAGCCACGGCAACAGCCACATCACGCTGCTCAGAATCGGGTTGATAGCCAGCCGCGCGGGATAACGCACAATGACGTTGAATTCGGATAGCCCTTTCGCGCGCGCTACCGTCACATACTGCTTGCGCAGCTCGTCCAGCATCATCGCGCGCATCGTGCGGATGGTGCCGGCGACGCCGCCGGTGCCGAGGAGGATGACGGGAAGCCACATGTGTTTGAGCAGATCTACAAACTTGCCCCAACTCCACGGCAGCACCATGTATTCCTGTGAAAACAACCCCCCGGTGCGGATGCCAAACCTGGTGAGCGCCACATACATGATGAGCATGGCCAGGAAGAACGCCGGGACAGCCAGCCCGATGAACGTGATAAGGGTCACAACGTAGTCAGTAACCGAGTATTGCTTGACCGCCACATAGATACCGATGGGGATCGCCACCGTCCAGGTGAAGATGTGCGCGAACAGGGCGATGGCAAAGGTGTAGCCCATGCGCTCTGCGATAACCTGAGCCACAGGCTTTTCAAACGTATACGAATACCCAAAATCGAACTTGGTGATGATATTGCTCATCCAGAGAAGATACCGCTGATACATTGGCCTGTCCATCCCATACTGTCGGATCAGTGCCGCAGCTTGTTGTTGGCTCACCGTGACCCCGGAACTCTGCAGGCGTTCTATCTGCTTGGTGACAATATCTCCCGGGGGGAGCTGGATGATGATAAAAGCTAGAATTGAAATCAACAGCAATTGGGGTATCACGCGGATGATACGTTGAATAATGTATGCAAGCATAAGGGTTCACCTCCTTAAAAATGGCGAATGGCAAATGGCGAATGATTCGTCAAATGCCACCCGCGCCCGCAATAGACCAAACTGGGCTGCTGGCTCTAGACCAGCAGCCCAGTGGGTGTGTTGATGAGGGGCTTACGCCCGCTGACCGCCTTCGTAGAAGAAGGCGCATGGATGGTAGGTGTTGACGCCGTAGGTGTCCCAGCCGAAGGGCACTTTGGGGCGCGGCACGTTGCGCATGTTCTTGTTGTAGAGGATAGGGCACGGGCTTTCGAGCACTGTACCGATGGCGAGGGGTTTGTCGGCCAGGTAGTCGAAGATCTTCTGCCCGATCTTGACGCGCTCGTCGTTGTCAATGACCAGTTTCATTTCGTCAACCCAGGCGAACAGTTGCTGAATCTCTTCCGGCGGCGTGACGAGGCCCTCCGCCTCCTTGTCCACGGCGTTGTACCAGTCTTGCCAGGCCCGCGAGACGCCACCCTGCTGACCGTCAGCCACAGGGACGTACCACTGCATCTGGATGGGCAGGAGCATATCCGTGCAGCGGTCGGCGTGCCAGATGCCGCACTCGACCTCATTGGCGTTCATCCGTTCGCCGTACAGCGAATTGTCAATTTGCTTGACCGTCGCCTCGATGCCGACCTCGCGCCAGTAGGTGGTGACCATCTCGCAGAACTCATTCACCGAAGCGCCCACGCGGATGCCTGGATGCTCGATCATGTAACTCAGGCGCTTGCCATCGGGCCGTATGCGGATGCCGTCGCCGCCCTTCTTGAGTCCCATCTCGTCCAACAACTTATTCGCCAGCGCTGGATCATACTGCGCCCACGCCGTGCCGTACTTCTCCTTGAAATACGAGGAGTTAGGCATGGGGGCCATCTGCCCCATACGGGCCAGGCCGAAGAAGAGGCTCTCGTTGATCTCTTCCCGGTCGATGGCGACCGAGAGCGCCCGCGTCCAGTTGGGATGGTTGACGATCTCTTCCAGCACCGGGTCCTTGGGGAGCGTGCGGCGAGGGTAGAGCGTGTAGCGGTCGGTCATACAGGAGAGGTAATCGCCGACCGTGTACTTGCCCTTGTCCTCGTTTTCCTTATACAGGGGGTACTTGGCGACGGTGACGTCGTGCATCCCCAGCCAGTCCAGCTCGCCGCCGATGAGCTTCAGTTCCATGGTCTGGGTGTCGGCCATGTAGTCGAGGCGCAGCGTATCGAGGTAGGGCAGTTGGTTGCCCACCAGGTCGACCTTCCAGTAGTAGGGGTTGCGCTCGAAGATGATGAGACCCTCCGACGGGTATTGCTTCGGGGTCCAGGCCGCCAGGGTGGGGAAGTCCTTGGCCCAGTCCGGGAACTGCCAGGTGTTCAACCCCCACTGGTTGCAGAAACGGTTCAGCACTTGCTGCCAGCGCTCCATGGACAACTCGGCCATCATCTTGTCCAGGGCATCCTTGCCGGCGAACTCAATGTGGTATTGCTTCAAGAAGTGGGCGGGCATGAACGGGCCTTCCGAAGGATAGCCGCCCATGTTACGGGTGAGCATGTGGGGGAAGAGACCATAGGTGTAGTCGAACTTGCAGCGGAAGGTGTAGTCGTCAATGATTTCGATCTCGCACCATTGACTCTGGATGCCTCTGAACGGATGGGCTGGCCCCCACGATTCCGCATCCTCGGGCGTGGCCCACTTGTTCCACCAGAAGTCAACGTCTTCGGTGGTCAGCGCCTCGCCATCTGACCAGCGCATCCCCTTGCGCATGTGGAAGGTATAGGTCGAACCATCGTCCGAACCTTCCCAGCTCTCGATCATGTTGGGAACGAGCGTGCGGAAGTCCACATCCGAGTATTGCATCATCCGGTCGGACATCCAGTCGTAGGTGTCCACCGACCAGACGGTGTCGAAGTGGATCTGGCGCACTTCGCCGCCGTAGACGCCGATGGCATCGCGCCCGCCCACCACGAACGGCACCATCGGGAG
>DAOUAQ010000034.1:0-8502 GCA_034433375.1 Anaerolineae bacterium
GCGCGCAGGGCGTTGGTCGTTGCCAGGGCGGCGGCGGCTTGCGTCTCTTGCGCGTGACCTAGCGTGTAATGGCGCGTGTCGCGCACGCCGGAGCCGGGCAGGATGTCGTGGAACTGGTCGAAGAGTAGGTTACGCCAGGCGGCGGTGAAGTTGGCCTGCGGATAGGCGACGTCCGCCAGACGCGCACCGAGGACGGCGGCGGCTTCGGCGGTGTAGAGCAGATTTTCGCCGCGCCGGTTGGCCCACTTCTGCCGCGCCTGTGAGGTGTAACAGCCGGTGAAGACGCGGTTGCGCTCGCCGCTGATTTCGGGGACACGCGCTGTGCCCGCCTCAAGCGCCGCTTCCGCCGTTCTGAAGAAGTCGTGCAGCGTGGAGAAGGTGAACCTGGGGAAGACCGGCCAGGTGTCCATTTCGATCAGCCGCCGCAGGTCGGCGCGGGTGGGGCCGCCGCCGTGATCGCCGACGCCGTAGAGCATCGGCATCTGCTTGAGGCCGGTCGCCTGCGCGAACTCCACCACCGGATCGGCCACAACGGGTGTGACGACGAGGTTGTGCGCCAGCGGCATGTACCACTGGATGTCGTTGAAGGCCAGCAGCCGCGAGCCGTCCGGACCGCTCCACCAGTAGAGGTGCGGGCCGTGGCTGCCGCGACAGTGGTAGTAGTACTTCACGCCGCCGCGCGCCAGGATCGTGGGCAGGGTGGCGGGGTGGCCAAACGTGTCCGGCTCGAAGTCCACCTGCACGTCTTCCGGCGCGAGGCCGAATTTCTGCTGCACGTAACGCCGCGTGTAGAGCAGGTGGCGGCTGAGGCTCTCGCCGCTTGCCATGTTCTTGTCGCCTTCCACCCACTGGCTGGCGGTGATTTCCCAGCGGCCGGCTTGCACCTGCTGTTGGATGCGCGCGAACAGCGCCGGGTTGTACTGCTCGGCGATAGCGTAGGTGGACGCCTGATCCTGGGTGAAGATGAAGCCGGGGAATTCATCCAGCAGCGCCAGCATCGTCTCGAACGTGTCGTTGACCACGGCGACGGTTTCGGGCCAGCCCCACATCCAGTTCATGTCGATGTGGGCGTGGCTGATGCACAGCAGCGTGTAGCTCTTGGCGACGTCGCCGATGGGCTGTAGGACAGCTTCAGCTTGCGCGATGACAGCGTCCAGGTCGCGGTTCTCATCCACGCCGGCCTGGACGACGCGCCCGGCCTCCATGATGAGCGGCTGCCACCCTGCCGCCTGATCTGGATAAGCCGAACACAGCCGGTTTGCGAAAGCCAACTGCGCCTGAATCCGCTCCAGTTGCCGCGCGCGCCGGTCGAGGTGCTGTTGCAATGTTTGATTGATTTCAACGAATTGCGCAGTATACGTGCTCATTCAGGTCTCCTTGAGTTCGTCAGTTAGTCCAAAGTTGAAAGTTGAAAGTTGAAAGTTCAAAGTTGAAAGGCGAGAGCTTCCAAATTCACTCCCTACTCCCTACTCCCTACTTCCTACTTCCTACTCCTTACTCCCTACTCCTTACTCCCTACTCCTTAACTCCTTACTCCTCCAATTCCTTCTTAAATTTCGCCAGACATTCGGGGCAGATACCGTGGGTAAATTCGGCATCGGAGTGTTTTTCGATGTAATGTTCGATGCTGGTCCATTGCCCGTCGTCGTCCTGGATTTTCTTGCCGCACCACGCGCAGATGGGGACGAGGCCGCTGAGGGTCTTGATGGTTTTCAACGCCCTTTGCAGTTGGTGGTTGCGCTTTTCCAGTTCGGCGTTGACGCGGTTCAATTCTGTGTTGAGACGGCGTAATTCCTCATTCAACCGCCGCAGTTCGTCGGATTCGCGGGAACGCGCCAGGGTGATGACGATGGCGCGCTGTAACTCGCTGGCTTCCGGCGGCTTGACCAGGTAGGCGACCACGCCGGCATCGCGAGCCTGCTCGACCAGTTCGGGTGTGTCCATGGCGGTGAGCAGGATGACCGGTGTGGGCTGTACAGTCTGAATTTTGCGCGCAGCGGTGATGCCGTCCATGCCCGGCATGGAAACGTCCATCACGATGATGTCCGGTTTGAGCCGTTGCGCCAGAGCAATAGACTGCGTCCCGTTTCCCGCCTCGCCCACGACGGTGTGTCCGAGCGCCTGAAGGATGGCGCGCAAGGTCATACGCAGTTCTGCGTTGTCATCCACGATCAAAACATGGACTGGCATTGTTGTGGTCATGCTGAATCCCTTTCTGTAAAGTGCAACAACGACTGAAGTCGTTACTACGCTGTAACAACGACTGAAGTCGTTACTACGCCCATTGGCGCAGGTAGGCGATGGCGGCGGGGGCAATGGCTTCGTAGTCGTACTTGTAGAGGTCGAGCGCCAGACCGCCGGTGAAGCCCACTTCGGCCAATGTCCTGATGTATGCGCCGAGGTCCATATCGCCTTCCGTTGGCAACAGGTGATCGTGGACGCCGCGCGCCATATTCTCGACGTGGCAGTGCATAATTTTGTCGCCGATTTGGCGGATAGCATCCAGCGGGGCGGGGTCGCAGAGGAAGACGTGCCCCAGGTCGAGGTTGGCGGCGAGATGCGGGGAGGGGATTTCGTCGAACAGCCGGAGCAGATCGGCGGTGGAGCCGACGATGAAGCCCGGCTCGAATTCCTGAGCGAGCACCACGCCGTAGCTGGCGGCGACATCCACCAAAGCTCGCGTGCGCTCGATCATCCGCTGCCATTCGACGGCATCGCCCGTGCGTTTATGCGTCCCGGAGAAGACGAGGATGTTTGCGCCAAAATCCGGCGTGAGCGCGATGGCGCGCTTGGTCAGCTCGAAAAACGTGTCATCGTAGATGTAGTCCTTGTGATAACCGACCGAATACGCGCGGAACAACGCCGTCGCGCGGGCGCGCACCTCGGCGGCGAGGTGCGGTGTGACAATAGCGGGGGCTAGGTCGTCATTCTCCATACAAAGTTCCACCCCGTCGAAGCCGAGACGGTGTAGGACAGGGAGACAATCCAGGATCGGGTAACGCGCTAAAGGTTGTGTGCGTCCGAATATCATCATGGCGGGAGAACCTCCTCAAAAGTGTTGCTGGTTGCAGGTTTCAAGTTGCACGTTGACACTGATTTCTATCGAGCCATGGTTATTATAGTCGTTCTGGCAATTAAGTGAAGTAGGCGACTCGTGATAATTAAGAACTAATGATATTGTTTTTATGATATTTATATGTTAAAATAAGGGTGTGGCGATTTTATTGGACGAGTTGTCAAACGGCTTTACCCATCATCAATTTTTCGGGAGGATAAATGCTATGGAATGGCTTACACTGCAACAGTGGTCGCCCTATGTGGTAGGGATTGGGATTGGGATGTTGAGTTGGGTGACGTTTGTGTTGTCCGACAAGCCGATTGGGTGTTCGACGGCCTTTGCGCGGTTCGGCGGGATGATTGAACGGCTGTTCCGGGGCGATAGGACGTTGGAGAAGCCGTATTTCAAACAATACATCCCGGAAATCACCTGGGATGTGATGCTCGTGATCGGCATCGTGATCGGCTCGTTTGCCTCGGCGCTGCTGTCGGGGCAGTTTCAGTTGACGTGGGCGCCGACGCTGTGGGCGGCGACCTTCGGCGCGGCGTATTTTCCACGCTTGCTCGTGGCGGTGATCGGCGGCGTCTTCTTGGGCGCGGGCGCGCGTTGGGCGAACGGCTGCACCAGCGGGCACGGGATCAGCGGGACGCTGCAACTGGTGGTGAGCAGTTGGATTGCGGCGCTCTGCTTTTTCGCCGGCGGCATCGTCACCGCGTTCCTCATTTTCCGCGTGTTCGGCGCGTGAGGGGGGGCACCATGTTGACAAAACTGCACTCAAATAAGCGTCTGCAACTGGTCTTGGGGCTGGTGGTGGGGATTGCGTTTGGCTTCCTGCTGCAAAAGGGCGGCGTGACCAACTACGACGTGATCCTCGGCCAACTGCTGCTCACCGATTTCACCGTCGTCAAAGTGATGCTCTCCGCCGTCGTCACCGGGATGCTCGGTGTCTACGCGCTGCGCAGCCTGGGCCTGGCGCGGCTGCACCCCAAGTCTGGCTCAGTAGGCTCTACCGTGGTCGGTGGCTTGCTTTTTGGGGTGGGGTTTGCCGTGCTTGGCTACTGCCCCGGCACGATTTCCGGCGCCATCGGGCAGGGATCGCTCGACGCGCTACTCGGTGGGACGGTGGGCATCCTCCTGGGATCGTGGCTGTTTGCGACCTTTGCCCCGAAATTGCAGAAACCGGTGCTCGATAAGGGCGATTTCGGCGCGCGGACGTTGCCCGAAGTGTTGCAGGTCAACCCCTGGGCCGTCGTGATTCCGGCAGCGGGATTGCTCACGGCGCTGTTATTCGCCTTAGAGCGATTTGGGTGGTAAAATAGTCGTAACACATAGACAGCAGGAGGGTAAGAGGCGACATGGGGCGGAAGAAAAAATTCATGCTGGCGGGTGACGTGGGCGGCACGAAGACCAACGTGGCGATTTATTCCAAAGAAGCCGGGTTGCACGCGCCGCTGTTGGAGGCGACTTTTCCAAGTACGGCCTATGCGGGCCTCGCCCCGCTGTTACAGGAATTCCTGACGCAGACCGATATCCAGGTGGCGCGCGCGTGCTTTGGCGTCGCCGGGCCGGTGGTCAACGGGCAGGCGCGCATCACCAATCTGCCCTGGGTGCTGGATGAGACACAATTAGCCGCCGACTTGGGTCTGGATTCCTTCACGCTGCTGAACGACCTGGTGGCGATTGCGAGCGGCGTGCCATTCCTTGACCCAACGGATGTTTACACCTTGCATCCGGGGCAGTTGCAGCCCGGCGGCGCGCTGGCCGTGGTCGCGCCGGGGACAGGGTTGGGCGAGGGGTATCTCACGTGGGATGGGAAAAAGTATCGGGCGCACGCTTCCGAGGGCGGTCATTGCGATTTCGCCCCCACGAATGAACTTGAGGTAGACCTTTTGCGTTACCTTCAGGCGCGCTTGGGTCGTGTGAGCTACGAGCGAGTCTGCTCCGGGTTGGGCATCCCCAACATCTACGCTTTTTTGCGCGACAGTGGTTACGCGGCAGAACCGGCGTGGTTGGCCGAACAGTTGGCTGCTGCGAACGATCCCAACCCGGTGATCGTGCAGGCGGCACTAGAGCGCGAGCAGCCCTGCGAGTTGTGCCGGAAGACACTGGAAATCTTCGTTTCCATCCTGGGGGCAGAGGCCGGCAATATGGCGCTGCGCGTGCTGGCGACCGGCGGGGTCTACTTGGGCGGCGGCGTTCCCACGCACATCCTTGCGGCGCTCGACAGCGATACTTTCCGCGCGGCGTTCCGCAACAAAGGCCGCCTCTCGTCGCTTTTGGAACAGATCCCGGTGTACGTGATCCTGAATCCCAAGATTGCGTTGTTGGGGGCGGCGGCGCGCGGCTTTGGATTCTAGTCATGGTCCCGATCAAATCTTCTGAAATCACGCCGGAGCATATCTACCTCTCGCGGCGTCAGTTTATGCGGGCGGCGGGCCTGCTGGCGGCGAACGCGGCGCTGCTCGCGGCGTGCGGGCGTCAACCGGCGTCCTCGCCGGCATCCACAGCTACCCCTGACGCCGCTCCGCCTCTGGCAACGCTCGGCGCCGGGACGGATGAGTTGGGCGATCCGCTGACGCCGTTGGAGAGCGTGCTGGCGTATAACAACTTCTATGAATTCTCTTTCACCAAGGAAGATGTCGCCCGCCTGTCGCGCGAGTTCCCGACCTCGCCGTGGCAGGTTACCGTTGGTGGTTTGGTTAACAAGCCCAGAACATTCGGCCTTGACGATCTCCGCAAATTCGAGCAGGGAGAGCGCGTCTATCGGCTGCGCTGTGTGGAAGCCTGGTCAATGGTCATTCCCTGGTTCGGCTTCCCCCTCTCGAAGCTGCTGAAGGAAGTCGAACCCCTATCTACCGCCAAATACGTGCAGTTTGAGACGCTTTACGATCCCGAAGCGCTGCCGGGACAGAAGAACCGGGGCTTCCCGTGGCCCTACGTAGAGGGGTTGCGTCTCGACGAAGCGATGCATGACCTCACGCTGTTGGCGACGGGGTTGTACGGTAAGACCTTGCATCCGCAGAACGGCGCGCCGGTAAGGCTGGTCGTCCCCTGGAAATACGGCTTCAAGTCCATCAAATCCATTGTGAAGATTGATCTCGTGGATTACATGCCGGAGTCCATGTGGATGGCGATGAACTCGCGCGAGTATGGCTTCTGGGCGAACGTGAATCCCAAGGTATCGCACCCGCGCTGGTCGCAGGCTACCGAGCGCCGCATCGGCGAGAACCGTCGCCGTGAAACGCTGTTCCTCAACGGTTACGCCGACGAGGTCGCCGATCTCTATCCTAACCTGGATTCGCCGGACTGGTATTATTGACGCAAAAACGTGAGGCTCGTTGGTTGCCTGTCGTCCTCCACGGATTGGCGCTGTGGCCGCTCGTCCATATTCTCTGGGACCTGGCGTGGGGGCGTTTCCTTGTGGACCCGGTCCGGGAGATCATCACCCGCACCGGGCGCGTCTCGCTCAATCTGCTAGTGCTCTCCCTGGCGTGTACGCCACTCTACACCCTCACTGGCTTTGCGCCATTGGTACGCGCGCGCAGAACGGTGGGGTTGTACGCTTTCCTCTACGTTGCGCTGCACTTTCTCACATTTGCCGGGTGGGACTATGGCTTTGACCTACGGCTGCTCTGGGAGGCGGTGTTCTACCAACGCTACGTGATTGTGGGGTCGGCGGCCGGGCTGATTCTGCTGGCGCTGGCGATCACCTCCACGCGGGGGTGGCAGCGCCGATTGGGGAAGGGGTGGAAGCGCCTACAACGCCTCGTCTACGTGGCGAATGTGCTGGCGGTGTTGCATTTTGTGTGGCTGTTGAAAGAGCCGCGCGCGGCGCTGCCGTATGCGGTGGTGGTGGGGGTGTTGTTGGGGTTGCGGGTACCAGCAATGACAAAGATTATCCAAGGCAAACGAAGTGGTAGATCTGAAAATCCGCAAAGTCTTTTAACTTTTATTGGGTTATTCTTGGCAGTTTTGTTGCTTACTTGCTGTACTGGAGACGCGGAACCCTTAATATCGCAGGACTATACTACCTTATCGGTAACGGTGACTTCATCTGCTTTTGATGTGACTGAAGGCAATAGTTTTGCGGCAAATCAGGCTCTTTGGTCTCACGATCATCTGCCTGCTTCTCACGAAGTTGTTTTGTTCCGACGTGCTTTTACTTTGGCTAGGCAGTTAAATTCTGCTGAGCTTTTTATCTTTGCCGATACCCGATATGAGGTTTGGGTAGATGGGGAGTGGATAGGGCGTGGCCCCGCTCGTTTCTCACAAACGACGAGAGAGTACGATGTTCATCAGCTGGGCGCGCTATCTCCTGGACAGCATCTTGTCGCTGTGTTGGTGCAATGGGCGCCTAACAACAGGCGCTCTGAATCTGTATCACCGTTTTTAATGGCGCATATTCAAGGAAGTCAAGAGCAAAACTCGACTGTTGTAATCCGTACAGACTCTGACTGGAAAGCCTTGTCTGCAGATGCCTGGAAGCAAGATGCCACTCCAGTTCATAGTTGGGGACTTATTGGGCCAACTGAATTGGTGGATTTACACCAACTTCCCTATAATTGGATGTGTCTTAAATTTGATGATCGTCAGTGGCCTAGGGCTATTGTAAAAGATGTCTCTGCTGCGGTAGTTTATCGCCCTCGTTCCATACCACTCTTGGCAGATGTGCCTTTCATTCCCACCATTTTGGATGCTGGTTTGTTATCGCCGGGGCGTGTTGTTGCTGAATTGCCAGTATCGTTGCCTGATCCGTACATATTGACGCTAGAGGCTACTGAAATTAACGAATTTCACATAGAGGCAATCACTGGTACCTTGCAGGCTATATTGTTTGACAATGATTCTGTGAACTGGCAAGCCACTGGCGAGTATCGTCCAGATGTATACGGCGCCTCCGTTGCCATACAGCCAGGTTTGCATACCTTGTCGTTCAGTTCTATTCCTCCGCAAGGTTTGACTCTCAGTATTTCAACTCAGGGTATCAACCTTGGTAAAGTGCCTTTTCAGCAAGGTGTGCACGCTGGGCGGCGGTTGCTTTTGGCTGAACCTGTGCAACAACCGAATGTAATACGCATACTTCCAGGAATAGAATTGTCCATGGAGTTTGTTGCGTTGCCAGCCTATGTTGTTCTGGACCTCGGACGGGTTATTCATGGCAGGTTCAGGGTTGAAGTAGATGGACCCTCGGGCGCGATTGTTGATATTGGATGGGATGAACGTTTACTTTCTGGTACACAACGGCCTCTGCCGTATCCGGGTTCACGTCATTCTGAGTGGAATCAAGTGGATTCATGGATATTGGATGGAACATCTCGTACTATCACCACATTCAATGTCATTAAGTTAAGGCCCAGCGACTACAATCGAGTATTATGTCCTCCATCCAAAATATAGCTCAAGGAGGATAGCATGGCAACCGATACCACAGCCCTGTGTGCCGG
>DAOUAQ010000035.1:0-7409 GCA_034433375.1 Anaerolineae bacterium
GGGAGTCAGGGGGATTGTCCTTCTTGCCTCCTGCCTCTTGCCTCTTGCCCCTTGCCTCTTGCTTCTTGCCTCTTGCCTCTTGCCTCTCGATCTGTTCTTGTATCGCTGCCCGATCTTCGGCGCTGACGAAAACGACGTGGGTGAATTGGGGGTAGGTTTGCGCTTCGTAACGGGCCAGGGCGCGGGCTTCGCGCTGCAACACCCACCGTTTCAGCGGATTGCGTTCGTGCTGCGCCAGCCGCTCCGGGATGTGAAACAGCGCGTTATGGGCGTCGAGGACGGTAGGAATTTGTAATTTGTAATTTGTAATTTGTAATTGGGATGCGTAGAGCGCGTATTGGGCCATAGAGGCTTGATCGGCGTGGATGGCGTCAAAGGCGTGTTCCGTCATCACCTGCTTGAGCAAGGCGTGCATAGCGGGGATCTCGTCGCGCACGATGATGGTGGATTGGCCGCTGAGCCAGGCCCGCGCTACGGCGCGCAGGTCGCGCCAGCGCGAGCGCTGCATAGGCACAGTATGCACGGCAGCACAGAATTGGGCCAGATGTGCGGTGTCCTCAGGGCAGTTATCGCCGCGCACGAACGAGACCAATGTGATCTGGTGTTGTTGCGCCAGATGGCGCAGTACGTAGTACGCGCGTATTTTCGCGCCGGAATCGAGCGGGTAGGGGAGAACCTGCGTGAGGAACAGGATGCGCGCCACCAGTCATTGCCCCTTGAAAAGCAGCATCGTGGGCAGCGTCTGGAGCATAATCAGCACATCCAACGCCAAACTGGCGTGCCGCACGTAGTAGAGGTCGTATTCCAGCTTGATGCGGGCGTCTTCTACAGAATCGCCGTAGGGGTAGTGGATTTGCGCCCAGCCGGTGATGCCGGGTTTGACGGCGTGGCGCGCGCGGTAGATGGGCAGCGCGCGGCTGATTTCGCCGACGAACTGCGGGCGCTCCGGGCGCGGGCCAACGACGCTCATCTCGCCGCGCAGGACGTTGATCACCTGCGGGATTTCGTCAATGTGCATCCGCCGCATCCACTTGCCTAGCGGGGTCACGCGGGCATCATCCGCACAGGCCCACACGGCGCTGTCGGTCTCGGCATCCAGTTTCATCGTGCGGAACTTGACTACGGCGAAGGGCTGCCCGCCGCGCCCCACACGCTGCTGGCGATAGAAGAGCGGACCGGGTGAGGCGAGGGCGTTGACCACGGCGACGAGCGGGATCAATACCCCGAGCGCCGCGATCCCCACCAATGCCAGCATAATGTCTATGCCGTATTTGATGGCGTGGTAAAGGCGGTCACTCAAGTCATCTTCTTTCCCGGTGACCAGGCGCAGATCGCGGCTGGCATACTCCACCGGCAAGCGGTTGGTGAGCCGCTCATAGGCATCGGCGAGCGGGGTAATGGGAATGTTCAACTCGCGGCAATCCAGGAGCGCTTCGTGGATGGTGGGCAAGCGCAGCGCGTCTTCCGTGATCAGGATTTCGTCAATGCTTTGCCTGCGGATCAACCGGATCAACGAGTGGGCGGGATCGAGCGTCGGTTCGTTATCTACGGGCAGCGCGTTGACAAAGCCAGCGATGTGATACCCGGTGCCCCGGAAGGGGTTGGCGCGCTCGGCCCTGGCGGCGGTGTTCAATTCGGTCGCCAGCCGTTCGGAAGTCCGCCCATCGCCCACGATGAGCACGCGGCGCTCGAAGGTGGGTTGGGCGAGCAGCCGGGCATAGAGCGCGCGCCACAGGGGGACGCCGATGACCGTCAGCCCGACGAAGCCGAAGACGAAGAATCGCCTTTCCGGCGGCGGGGTAAGCCAGGGGATAGCGATGTAGAGCACGCTGGTGAGCAACCCGGCCAGGCTGCTGTTGACCATGATCGCGCTGACGCTGGCCGCCCGGATGGGGTTGTACAGGTCGAGCGTCTGCCCGACGACGTACCACAGGAGCGAGAGGGTGGCAAACCACTTGTAATTGGCGCTCAGGATCTCGAAAGACGGGCTGAGGTTGTTCCAGATAGCCATGGCCGCCACGAGTGCCCCGTTGATCAGCAGGATATCCCCACACAACAGCAGCAGCCGGCGATCCGTCAGAGTCAGCCGCAGCCCCCGCGCACGGTGGTAGGCGCGGCTGACGACCCGCTGCGCGGCCCAGCTCTCCCGATAATCTGGCGCTTCTGTTTGCATATTGGTTCCAACGGTGTTCAAGTAAGGTCTTCCGTCCCGTAGGGATGCTGTGAACCTGGCGATGACCCGGTATTCCAACGCGCATACATCCGCAGCAGGGCGGCTTCCTCGGCTTGCCGGCGCTCTTCGTACCAGGCGCGGCCGGCATCTCCCATTCTAACGAGATTGGTTGAATCTGCAAGCGCGGCGGTCAAACAGCGCGCCAGCGACGCGGGATGCTCCGGTTCCACAATCCAACCGGTGACGCCATCCTCCACATATTCATCCAACGCGCCAGAAGGGGAGGCCAGCACCGGTTTGCGGAAGAAGTAGGCGGCGGGGATGAGCGCCGACTGCGTGCCGCCCATATACGGCAGGATGAGCAGTCCGCAGCGTTTGAAGAGCATCAGCGCCTCGGCGTCGTCAATGAGACGGTTGCGGAGTTCTACACCGGGCGGCAGCGGGCCGCTCCACAACCGGTCCATGCTGCCCGGCCCGGCCAGCACCAGCGTCGCCGGTCGCGCGGCAGCGGCAATATCAACCATCGCCCAGGCGGTGAGCAGGTGATCCACGCCCTTGTAGCGTTCCAACCGCCCGAAGAAGAGGACTTCCGGCGCGTAGGTGACGCCATCTGCCAGATGCGCCACGTCGTCGAGAAAAGTGTGTCCCAGGAAAAGGTGCAACAGTGGGGTGCAGGTGAGTCTGGCGGCGGGGATACCTTTGGCGAGCAGCCGCTCGTGATAGCGGACGGCGTGGATAAGGATGTGATCGGCGGTGCGCAAGACCTGGCGGTTCCACAGGTGGAGCAGCGGACCGTAGGCGGAGCCGGGGTGGGGGTCCAGATCGTGCAACGTGTGGATGACGGGGATGCCGGCGTGGCGCAGCGCCAGGATCAGGGGAATGTTCCAGAGGTGCGGGCCGCCGAAGTGGACGACGTCGGGATGCAAATTAAGGATGGCGAGTTGCGCGTGGCGAATGGCGGCGGGTTGGATGGCGTGGGGGGAAAAGCCGGTATCGCGCGAATCAACAGGGGTGTGAACGGTGACGGCGGGGGCGTAGCGGTGGGCGGGATAGTGCGTGGTGGTGACCAGATGCACCTCATGGTAGGCCGCCGCGCGATTGGCGATGTCGGCGGTGTACTGGTGCATCCCGAAGGTGGGAGAGAGGAGGACATAGACAATGCGCATACTGTCACATTAAACTTTCAAGAACTGGTAGGCTCTGACGCTTTCGATCATCGTATTCCTATAGTCGTTCGCCTGAATGGTTTCAGGTCGTATCTTCTCGGAAATATGGGGTGGGGGGTTGAGGGAGCGGGCGTTGCCCATCCCCCAAAAACCCACTTCTCCCTCTTTTGGTTGTGCATTTCCATTGTATCAAATTTGGGATAGATGACAAATTCTTGAAGGATGCGGCTTTGAAAACGCGGATCGCCGACAAAGGGGCTTTTCATCCGTTGGAGGTTTTGCCTCGAATTTCACGAATGGACACGAAGGGGACGATCAAAACCTCAGCAGCTCGCGAAGCAGGCAGTAGGCGCAGGGATTCTTTTTGTCACGAATTGCTCGAATTGACGCGAAGGGGACGATCAAAAGCTGTTGAGCTCACGCAGCAAACGGCGGTAGGCGCGGGCGCGAAGGGCAAGGGGGGGGGAGAGCAGGCTGGCGGCGGTCATCAGCGCGGCGCGGGGGAGGTAGGCCAGCCACAGGAAAGATTTGAAGCGCCGGACTTGCTGTTCACCGCCGAATTTGCGCTGGAACTGCGCCTTGCTGCGGTAGAGGGCTATAAACATTGCCTCGGCGACCTGGCGGGTGCTGGCTTCCCCGTAATGGACGACCTCCGCTTGTGGGACCCAGTAGTTGCGCCAACCGGCCTGCAACAGGCGGGCGCACAAATCCATTTCTTCGGTGTACATAAAGTACTGCTCGTCCAGCAGTCCCACCTGATCCAGCGCCGCACGGCGCAATAGGAGGCACGCGCCTTTGATGACCTCCACCGGGCGCGGCGTCTGTAGGTCCCAGTGGTGTTGGGAATAGGTAGCGCGGGGCCAGAGTTTGTCTAGAAAGAGCAAGCGCCAGAACTCACGGCCGGGGGTGAGTAGGGGATGGCACGAGGGTTGGAGCGAGCCATCGCCGTTGAGGAGCCGCGGCCCACACGCGCCGGCTTCGGGATGCGCTTCCATGAACTCGACCAGGGTTTGCAGCGCGCCGGGTTGTACCTCTGTATCACTGTTGAGCAAGACAACATACTTTCCCGCCGCCTGCCGGAGCGCCTGATTGTTAGCCCGCGCGAACCCCACATTTTCGGCGTTTTCGATCAGCGTGACCCAGGGGAACCGCGCGCGCACCATCGCGGGGCTGCCGTCGGTGGAGGCATTGTCTACGACAAACGTTTCAACGTTCCAGCGTTCCAACGTTTTAACGTTGAGGGATTCGAGGCATTGTGCAAGCAAGTCACGGGTGTTCCAGTTGACGATGATGATGGAAAGGTCCATGCAGTTACTCGGGAGAATTGACGATCCAAAGGCGCTCTATCCCAGCAACCCGGTCAAAGTCAGCATCATCTGAGGCAATAACTGTAATTCCTAGACGTTGCAGGATTGTTATATGGAGGGCGTCTCGTGGTAACAAGGCAAATCGAGCAATATTCTCTAGCATCCTCTCGAAATCCCCGGCTTCCATCCCGACCAGGGTAAAGTGCGGCAATCCCATTAGCTTGCGCAAGGCGCCGGTGATGCCGTTGCTATACCTGGCGACCGTTCCCGGCAGATCGTCCCGCAAAACATCCAGTGGACTGCGTCCGGTATGCTCTTTGATCAGCGCCAACAACAAGCGATAGTACAATTCATCCAAAGTCAACAAGCTGATATAGGCTGCAATGTCGCCGCGCACCACGCGTTGCAAAAAACACTCTATCGTGGGTAAATGAGCTGGGTCCGCGCGTAGATACATATACAGCACATTGGTATCCACATAGACGTGACCACTCGCAACCTCATCGAGCTTCATATAAACCACCGATCTTGAGCTGGAAATCGTATTCTGAAGCAGGCTCTTGCCCCAGGCATCCTGCTAACTCTTTCAGTGTCGCTTCGGCATCGGACACAGGCGCGGTCACGATGCGGATTTCTCCTGGTTTGACAATGATACGCACTTGTTTGCCTAAGCCGGCTTCGGTCAAGATTTCTTTACCCAAGATCAAGGTTCCCTTTAGGGTAATTGGCCTTGCCATAACCGTCATTGTTTTCTCCTCGTTATATTGAGTGCGCCTGAGCTATACTCTATTATAGCACAGGGTATTGCCACCCATCCCCCAAAAAACAGCCACACCAGCAAACTCGCTTGAAACCCGGGGAAGCCGATGTTGTAAACGAAGGGCAGCATCCAATCGGCGAACAGCATAATGACCAGGCTGCCGGCCCACGCGGCAAACATGCCGTTGACGTAGCCGCCGACGAAGCCGTTGCGGTGTTGCTGGCTGCGCTGCCAGCCTAGCCAGCCCAACTCGCCCAAGAACCAGAGGAAGAGGCCAAAACCCAGCAGGCCGGTGTGCGCGAAGATGTCCACGTAGTTGTTGTGGGAGTTGACCCTGGGGATTATCCACAAGGCGTTTCCGTACTTGAGCGGTTCCATGCTGGTATATGGACGGTAGGACGCGGGGCCAAGCCCGGTGATGGGATTGCGCATCGTAACCTGGACGACCCGCTCAATGAGCGCCAGCCGCGAACCGCCGCTCTCCGTCCACTCATCATCGCCGCCGGCAAACTCGTACAGGCTAGGAAAAAGGATGCCGGTAAGGATGAGGAGGACGGTCAATGTGACGATGACGCCGCGCAGTTTAACAAAGCGCAGCCAGATGAGCGCGCCGCCTACCGCTGCCACCCCCACCCAGTTGGAGACGCCTTCGCGTTGGATGACGAAGGCGTAGTACAGCACCGCCGCTAATACAACGACCAGGAAGGCACGCCGTTCTTTGCTTAACGTGGCATCAAAAAGCAATTGTCCTCCTGCTACCGCTGCCAGCAACATCCAGAAGGGCGCGCGATCTATGGTGATGGTCGTGATGCGCTGCGCGATTGCGCTTATGCCGGGCAATACCCGCAAGATCGCCAGACCGCCGCCCAGGTAGAGAAAGGTCCAGGTGAGCCGGGGCAGCCAGACCTGGGCCTGGCGCAGGTTGGCGATAAGCCAGAAGGCCATTGCGGCAAAGGCAAAAATCGTCCACTGCGCCAACTGCACCAGCCAGAAGTTGCCGGATTTGGGGATGGCGGGGTCCCACAAGACGTTGCCGGCCAGCAGCGAAATCAGCCCCGCCAGCAGGAACAGCAGCAGCGGACGATCCACCCGCGAACCGGCCCATTGCAACTCGCGTTTTTGAGCGCCGGAGAGCAGCCACAGAAGAAAGAGCGCGGGGATGAGCAGCGTGGCGGCGTTGAGCACGACTTCTGTGCCGGTATTGATCTCGATACGCGCGACCAACGCCGCCGCGATCAAGGCCAACAGGCCGAGGTTGGGCGCTTGGAGCAAGATCAGCGCGCCGCCGCCGGCCGCGAAGAGCATCAGCCAACGCATGGAGGGCCGCTGCCCCAGGTAGGCCGCGGCCAGCAACAGTCCCGCGACCAGCGCAATGCGCCAGAGGCGGGGGAGGAGAGAGGGGGAGAGGGAGAGAGGGAGAGAGGGGAGGGAGGGAGGCCTATGGGTGACTTTTTCGTTCAGGCTAGTGTGCATTGATCCCTTCTTGGCGGCGGCTATACTGTTACAGCCATCGCCCGCTCAAATAATCTGGTCATTGTCACGGTATTATCCTTGAACCGGTCCATAGTCTAGCCGTTGTTCGATTTCGGCGATGAGTTGCGGCAGGTTGGGCGCATTGAATTGCATACCCGGCGCAGGAATACGATTGTGTTTGATGTCTGGCGGAATGTGTTTGTGAGGCGGCGACGTGCTGGCTAGTGAAGGTACATGCGGATGTGGTTGAGGATCGTACCAGTAACACTTCTCATTGCCGCGCCAGACTTCGTAGCTGTAGCGTTGGATGCTGACTGGCCCGCTATCCCAAGTGAGGATTTCATAAAGTGACAACCGATACCCATCCGCGAAATAGACCTCACCCGCGACTGTCGCTGTACCACGTCCTCGCCGCGCTATGGTTAGGGTTCGTAAAAGAATAATTCCGCGCACCGTGATATAATGCCGCAATCTTGAACCAAGAAATGGCGCTATGAACTTAGAAACCACACAAGTCGTGCATCAATGTC
>DAOUAQ010000036.1:0-7926 GCA_034433375.1 Anaerolineae bacterium
CCCCCCCCCCCCCCCCCCCCCCCCCCCCCCCAAAACCCCCACCCCCTCTCCATTCGAGAAGATTCGTGGTTAATTTTTAGGAGAAACAATGACATTACAACCAGTCTTAATCAATGGCGAATGGCGCGCATCGGACGCGGTGGGCACATTTGAGGCCATCAACCCATCAACGAAGACGGCGCTGCCGGAGACGTATCCTGTGTCGAGCGCAGCGGAGGTCGAAGCGGCGATCCACGCCGGGTATGAGGCGGCGGTCGCACTGCGCGAGATGTCGCCGGAGGCGATTGCGCGCTTCCTTGAGGTCTACGCGAACGCCATCGAAGCGCGCGCCGAGGCGCTGGTTGAACTCGCCCACGCCGAGACTGCGCTGCCCAAGTCG
Source organism: Anaerolineae bacterium (assembly GCA_034433375.1). GTDB lineage: Bacteria > Chloroflexota > Anaerolineae > B4-G1 > SLSP01 > DSWT01. The sequence goes on from DAOUAQ010000036.1 coordinate 380, forward strand.
CCGCGCCTGCGCGATGTGGAACTGCCGCGCACCACCGATCAACTGCGTCAGGCCGCCGCCGTCGCCCGCGAGCGTTCGTGGTGCCTGGCGACCATCGACACGAAGCGCGGCATCCGCTCGATGTACGGACCATTGGGCGGGCCGGTCGTCGTCTTCGGGCCGAACAACTTCCCGTTTGCGTTCAACTCGGCGGCCGGCGGGGATTTCGTCGCGGCGATTGCGGCGGGCAATCCCGTCATCGCCAAGGCCAACACCGGACATCCCGGCACGACGAAGTTGCTCACCGAGGCTGCGTTCGAGGCGATCCAGGCGACCGGTATGCCCGCGGCACTGGTGCAGTTGCTCTACCGCGTCAAGCCAGATGTCGGCTACCGGCTGGTGAGCCATCCGCTGGTCGGCGCGACTGGGTTCACGGGCAGTCGCAGCGCGGGGGTACGCCTCAAGGAAGCGGCGGACAAGGCTGGCAAGCCGATCTACCTGGAAATGTCGAGCATCAACCCGATCTTTGTGCTGCCCGGCGCGTTGGAAGAGCGGCTGGACGCCGTCGCCGGAGAGTTGTACGCTTCGTGCTCGATGGGCGTGGGGCAGTTCTGCACCAAACCGGGCTTCGTCGTCCTGCTACAAAATGAGAAAAGCGAGCAGTTTTTCGACAAAGTGAAGGAACACTTCCAGAACCCACCCGGCGTGCTGTTGGGCGAGAGCGGCGTGTGGACGATTGCCGATGCGGTGGAGAAACTCCAGGCTGCGGGCGCGCAGCTCGTCACCGGCGGGTACGAAGTCGAGGGGCCAAGCTATCGCTACGCGAACACGCTGCTGCGCGTCTCCGGCGACGATTTCCTGAAGAACCCGCACGCGCTGCAAATCGAGGCGTTCGGCGTCGTGTCGCTCGTCGTCTTTGCAAAGGACGTCGCGCAGATGTGCGACATCGCCGAATCGTTGGAGGGCAACCTCACCGGCTGTCTCTACTCCCACACCGGCGGCGACGATGACACACTCTACGACCAGGTCGCGCCGATTCTGCGCACCAAAGTTGGGCGGCTGCTCAACGACAAGATGCCCACCGGCGTCGCCGTCAGCCCGGCGATGAACCATGGCGGCCCCTACCCCGCGACGGGGCATCCCGGCTTTACCGCCGTCGGCGTGCCGGCGTCGCTGCTGCGCTTCGGCGCGCTGCACAGCTACGACGCCGTCCGCCCGCACCGCCTGCCGCCGGAGTTGCAGGACAAGAATCCGACCGGGACGATGTGGCGGTGGATTGATGGGATGTGGACGCAGAAGGACGTTGCGAGTTAAGAGTTAAGAGCAAAGTTGATGAGAACAAAAATCTGTCAACGGATTGAACGGATTTGAACGGATTTTCTCTTTATCAATCCGTTTCAGCCGTTGAATCCGTTGACATTTTCAGAAAGGAGAGATGCGATGATTCTCGACGGACATATTCATATTGACGGCGGCCCGGAAGATCGGGAAGATTTCGTGCGACGGCTGCACGAGGCTGGCGTGGACGGCGGCATCCTGCTGTCACCCGCGCCGGCGTGCTTTGCGGGGGCGCTGCACACCGCGTCGCCGCAGGAGCGATTGGAGAAAGTGCTGTTCTGGTGCGAGACCGGGCCGCACCTGTATCCCTTCTACTGGATTGACCCGACGGAAACGGACGCGCTGAAGCAGGTTGACCTCGCGGTGAACAAAGGCGCTGCCGGCTTCAAAGTCATCTGCTCCACGCACGATCCCGGCGATCCGCGCGCGCTGCGCACGTACCAGGCCATCGCCGAGGCCGAACGGCCCATCCTCTTCCACTCCGGCATCCTGTGGGACGGCGCGCCATCGCATGGCGCACCGTCGTCGCCGCACAACCGGCCCGCCAACTTCGAGGCGCTGCTGGACGTGAAAGGCTTGCGGTTCGCGCTGGCGCACATCTCGTGGCCCTGGACCGATGAGTGCATCGCCGTTTACGGCAAGTTCCAGGCCGCGATGCGCCGCCGTGGGGATTTGGATGTGGAAATGTTCATTGATACCACGCCCGGCACACCGCCCATCTACCGCCGCGACGCGCTGACCCGGCTCTTCACCGTGGGCTACGACGTAAGCCGCAACGTCATCTTCGGCAGCGACAACCACGCCAACGCCTACAATGCCGCCTACGCGCGCAGTTGGATTGAGCGCGACTGCGCTATCTTCACGGAAATCGGTGTGGAGGAGACAACAATCAACAACGTCTTCGGCGAGAATGTGAAACGGTTTGTAGGCGCGACGTAAACTCGACACTCTTGACAAAAACGACAGTGTAATTACCATGTGATTACGACAGATAAAAAACGCACAAGAGAAGCGTCAAATCTGTCGCGGCGTTTTCAGGAGGTGTGCTATGACAACCGTATTCAAGACCCATATCATCAAGATTGGGAATTCCCAAGGAATCCGCATCCCCAAACTGCTGCTCAATCAAACCCGGCTGGATGAAACCCAGGAGGTCACCCTACAAGTGCAGGCTGATGACACGGGGACACACATCATCATGCGCCCCGCGCGCCACCCGCGCAAAGGATGGGATGCGGCGTTCCAGGCTATGGCGACCCACGGGGATGACGAGTGGCTTGACGGCGAATTGGTGAGCACATCAACGTGGGATGAGGAAGAATGGGAATGGTAGTCCAACGCTTCGACGTTTACCTGGTCAACCTTGATCCCACAGTCGGCAGCGAAATCCAGAAAACCCGGCTTGGCGTCGTCATCTCGCCGGACGAGATGAATCGCTGGATCAAAACCGTCATTATCGCCCCGATGACAACGCAAAGCCGCCCCTACCCCAGTCGCGTGCCGTGTCAATTCCAGGGAAAAGAAGGGCAAGTCGCTTTGGATCAGATTCGCGCCGTGGATAAATCCAGGTTGGTGCGCAAACTAGGCCGCTTGCTGGAAGAGACACAAACCACTATCCTCACGGCGCTGGCCGATATGTTCGCTCCGTAATACCTATTTGATACAAATCAAATTGCTATGACAGTTAGCCACTTTGCCTACCAGACTAATAACGCTCAGACTGCTCTACACAAGGAGAAAACCTCATGAAAATCGGCATCAGTTCGTATAGTTTCCATCGTTTAGTCGAAGCAGGCGCGATGAGCCAGCTTGACGTGATCGCCGTCGCCAAAGATGTAGGCTTCGACGTAATCGAGTTCTCGACGTTCCATCTGCCGGAGGGCGAGACGCCGCTGACGTTTGCGCCGCAGGTGAAGGCGGAGTGCGACCGTGTGGGCATCGAGATCGCCAACTACACCATCGGCGCGGACTTTCTCAATGGGAGCGCCCGCGCAGACGCAGGGGGCGACTGGCAAGCCGAGGTCGAGCGCCTGAAGGATGAGGTGCGCGTCGCGCAGATCCTCGGCGCGCCGGGGATGCGCCACGATGCCACGCGCGGTTTTGCCCGCGATTATGTGGGCGCGCGCGGGTTCGATGACGCGCTGCCCACGCTCATCCAGGGCTGCCGCGCCGTTGCGGAGTTTGCCGCCGACCTGGGCATCAAGACGATGGTGGAAAACCACGGCTTCTTCTGCCAGGACAGCGAGCGCGTGGAGAAACTCGCCAACGGCGTGAACCATCCCAACTTCGGTATCCTCATTGATATGGGCAACTTCCTCTGCGTGGACGAAGACCCGGCGCAGGCTGTGGCCCGGCTGATGCCCTACGCCTTCCACGTCCACGCGAAAGATTTCCACGTCAAATCGGGGAACGAGCCAAGTCCAGGCGAGGGCTGGTTCCAGTCGCGGGGCGCGAATTTCCTACGCGGCGCGATCATCGGGCACGGGAATGTCGCCATTATGCAGTGCTTGCGCATCATGAAGAAGGCTGACTACGACGGCGTGTTGTCCATCGAGTTCGAGGGCATCGAAGAGCCGCTCAAAGGAATCAAGATCGGGCTGGACAACCTGCGGCGCTTCGTCCGTATGGCCGGCTAGATGACGGCTTCTGCTTTTCACGAAACGCTCGCCCGGCTGCGACAGTACACGGGCGTCGTCATCCCCGTCTATCTGCCGCACGGCGCGGAGAGCACCGATGCAACGTTGCTTGAAGAAACCGTTACCGGGTATTGCGCGCAAGTCGCCGATCCTGCCGACGTCTGCCTGAGCGTGGATGGAGAAGCCCACGGCGGCGAGGTTGCGGCGCGGCTGTCTGCTGAACATGGCGTATCGCTGTGCGTTGTGTCGGACAATCGCGGCAAGCTGTGGGGAGCAATCCACGGCGCGCGGACGCTGCTGCGCAACCCAGATTTGACGTACATCGCCGTGGTGGATCAGGATGGCGATCACTTCGCCAACGAGCTGCTCAACTTCGTGCGCGCCGCCGACCACATCCGCGCGCAGACCGGCGACGAAGGCGTGGTGATCCTGGGTCGCCGCATTTCGCTGCACCGCCCGATGGGGTTCCTGCGCGGCGAGTTGGAAGCGCTGGCCGACCGCGTGCTGCTCGACGCGCTCCACTATCACGCCGCCGTGACCGGCGTTCCGCTGCGCCTGGAATTCGCCACGCTGCTTGATGAAGCACCGGATTTCCAGTCGGGGTACAAGCTGTTCAGCCGGACAACCGCGCAGGCTGTGTTCGATGCCGCTGCACACCAGGCCGGCGTCCCCGACGTGGCCTACTATCGCCACGCGTGCGAGACCGTGATGGCGGTCGAGGCGCTGGAAAGCGGGGCGCATCTGGGCGTGGTCAACCGCAGCACGTTCAATGAGCAGCCGGTGACGCACTTCGGCAAGCTCAACCAGGCGCGCGCCACAGCGGATATGATCGTCTGGGGCTGCAAGCGGCTCGCCGTCCCCTACCCCTTTGTCGCCCAATGGTTGGCGAATCACGCGCCGCGCCTGCTGCTCAATACCATCGTTCCCCACGGAAAGGAAGAGGTGGAACATGTGCGGCGGTTCGTCCAGACGGCGTTCGAGGCCACGGCCGAGGGCGCAACTGGACTACAGCCGTTATTTGTGTAGGATAAACACCAACAAACCGGACGCGGATTGCGCTGATTGTCGCAGAATAGGAGCGCGATTTGGAAATCGCGGCTACATAAATCATAAAGAATCTGCGTGAATCTGTATTCGTCAGAATGAGATTGAACAACCGCCAAGACGCCAAGAGCGCCAAGTTTTTAAGATTTCTTGGCGGACTTGGTGACTTGGCGGTAGAAAAAGCGCGTTACCAATGTATTCAACATCCTCTTGACCATTACAGAATCTGCGTGAATCCGCGAAAATCTGCGTCCAAGAAAGCGAGGGAACAATGACGCCTTACGAACGGGTGATGCGCCGTTTGCACGGCGAGAGTGTGGATCGTCCGCCCAATTTCGACATTATGATGGGCTTTGCGGCGCACTACATCGGTCAACCGCTGGCGCGCTATTACCTGGATTACCGCGTGTTGTGCGACGCCAATCTGGCGATGCTGGATGCCTTCGCGCTGGACATCGTGCAGGCGATCTCCGATCCCTACCGTGAGGCGGCGGATTTTGGGGCCGCCATCGTCTTCCCGGAAGACGGCCTGCCGGTGTGCCGCACGCCGCTGCTCCAAGACCCCGCCCATCTACGCGCGCTGCCCACGCCCGATCCCCATACCGGCAAGCGGATGAGCGACCGCCTGGAAGCGATCCGGCTTTTGCGCGAGCGCGTCGGCGGCGCAGTCCCGATTATGGGCTGGGTCGAGGGCGCGCTGGCCGAGGCCGCCGACCTGCGCGGGGTCAGCGCGCTGCTCACCGATCTGTACGACCGCCCGGAATGGGTGGCGGAGTTATTGGAACGCTGCGTCGAGGTCGAGATTGCCTTCGCGCAGGCGCAGATTGAGGCCGGGGCCGACATCATTGGGTTGGGCGATGCCGTGGCCTCGCAAATTGCGCCGCGAATGGTCCGGCAATGGGCGTTGCCCTATGAGCAACGCATCTTCGCCGCCGTCCACGCGCTGACAACCGTGACCGGCGCACGCCCTCTCGCCCGGCTGCACATCTGCGGGGATACCAACCGCATCGCAGCGGATATGGTCGCTACTGGCGCGGACATCATTGACATTGACTGGATGGTGGACATTCCGCGCGCCGCCGCCATTTTCGGGGAGGGGCCGGCGCTATGCGGCACGTTCGATCCGGTCAGCGTGATGTTGCAGGGGACGCCCGACGCCGTCTACGAGGCCGTGACGCTGGCGCTGCGCCAGGGCGGGCCGCGCTGTATCAGCGCCGCCGGGTGCGAGATCCCGCTCAACACGCCGCACGCCAATCTGCACGCGCAGACGCGGGCGCTGCGCGATTTCATACCAAACTATGCCTAAACTTTTGCACTTACTCAGTCGCATTAATGTCTTTACCATCCCATCAGGACTGACGCCTACACAGCGCAAGAACTTTTTCTACACGCAGATGGACGCGCTGGGCGTGGGGTTGGTCAACGGCGCAGCGCCGTTCCTGGCCGTGTTCCTCACCCGGCTCGGCGCGACGAACTTCCAGGTAGGGTTGCTCAGCGCGATGCCGGGCTTCACCGGGCTGTTCCTGGGGTTGGTCATCGGGCGGTTCCTGCAAACCAGGGCGAACATCGTGCCGTGGTACAGCCGCGTGCGTTTGATCGTCTTCTCGGCGTACACGCTCACCGGCTTGATGGCGTTGATCCTGCCGCAAAAAGCCACCATCATCGCCATGCTCGTGGTGTGGGCGCTGGCGAGCATCCCGCAAGCCATCCTCAGCGTGGCGTTTACGGTGGTGATGAACGCCATCGCCGGGCCAGAGGGCCGTTACACGCTGATGAGCCGCCGCTGGTCCATCCTGGGCTTGACGACGGCGGTGATGACGATGATCGCCGGCCAACTCCTCGATTGGATCGCCTTCCCGCTGAATTACGCCATCGTCTTCATCCTCTTCTCGATGGGCGGGCTGGTCAGCTTCCGCTTTTCGAGCCGGATGGAGGTGCCGCCGCTCAACGTGGAGGCGGTAGGCGACAAAACGCCGTTCTTCCAGCAACTCAAGCGCGACGTGCGCCTGGTGTTTTCCGAGCGGCCATTCATTGCGATGTCCGTCAAGCGTCTGATTTACATCTTCGGCTCCACCCTCGTCGGTCCGTTGTTCACGTTGTACTACGTGCGCATCGTGCAGGCGAGCGATGCCTGGATCAGCGCCATCGTCACGATGCAAAGCTTCGTTTTGCTGATCGGCTATTCGATCTGGACACAACAGCACCGCAAACGCGGCTCGCGCTTCATCTTGCTGAGCACGACGCTGGCGCTGGCGCTCTATCCGGCGCTGACCGCCATCACGCGGCTGCCGTTGTTGCTGGTGCTCTACGCCGGCATCGCCGGCATCTTCCAGGCGGGGATGAACCTGGTCTTCTTCGATGAGCTGATGAAGACTGTGCCGCTGCAACACAGCGCCACCTTCATTTCGGTGGATCAAAGCGCGCAGAACGCGCTGGCGATGAGCGCGCCGCTCATCAGCACGAGCCTGTCCAACATTATCGGCATCCCGGCGGCATTGGGGATCGGCACGGCGGTGCGGTTGGTCGCCTTTGTGATGTTCTGGCGCGGGA
>DAOUAQ010000037.1:0-5683 GCA_034433375.1 Anaerolineae bacterium
GCCAGCGCCCGCCCGAAAAAGAGCAGCGACGGCGACAGGCACAGACAGCCGAACAGCGTCGCTGCCAACAGGAACGCCGCCGTGGGGTGATTGCGCTTGCCGAGCACGTTCCACCCCACGTGGGTGAACGCCGAAATCAACACCAGGACGAGCGCGGTAATCGTCATAGTAAAGCTTTCAGCCGTCAGCTTTCAGCCGTCAGCATCGAACTAATCGCTGATTGCTGATTGCTGAAAGCTGACTGCTATCGTTTTGATCTCGAACGGGCGAAATTCGAGGGTGACGGTGTCATCGTCCACGGTTAGCGGCTGGATCGGGCGTTCGAGCAAGTTGACCTCTTGCACCGCCGCCACCGGGAAGCCAAACCACAGCTTCGCGCGCGCAGAGCGGTGTTCGGACTCGTAGAGGCGCACGATGAGATCATAAGCGCCAGCGACGCTGTCTTCGGCCTGCTTAACGGCCTCGACGACGACGTTCGGCGCGTCAATCTGCACGAAGGCGGACTGCGCCGCGCTCTCACCGGCGTGTGACTCCAGCGGGACGACGCGCAGCGGCACGTTGAGCGCGTACCCGGCGCGGATCACGCCGCCCGCGACGGCGTCGCCGGCGTGCGGGTAGAGCGCGTAGGTGAAGACGTGGTCGCACTGGTCGGTGAAGCCGTGGTGCGGCTCGCCCGGCGCGACTTCGGTGGGATGCAGCAATTCGGAGCCGGGATAGGGCGCGCTCCGCAACAGGTTCAGATCAATGACGCCATCCTTGATCTTGTGCCCGTACTTGGCATCGTTGAGCAGCGCCACGCCGTAATCGCCCTGCGAAAGGTCGGCCCACTTGTGCGCGGCGACCTCGTCCTTTGCCAGGTCCCAGGTGGTGTTGCGGTGCGCCGGGCGGCGGAGGTGGCCGAATTGGATCTCGTAGGTCGCTTCGTCGGCGTGGACGGCGACGGGGAAGCTGGCGCGGAGCATCGCGCGCGGTTCGCGCCAGCGCAGGCGGCAGGCGAAGTCCAGCCGGGGGCTGCCGGCCGTCAGCGCGATCTCCTGCGTCATCTCGGAGTGGCCGAGGCGGTAGACCTGGGTGAGGACGGCGCGCGGGCCGTCCACGCGGGCGGTCGCGGAGACCAGCGCCATGTGATGCGGCGTCTGGTCGGCGTAGTCCATCGGGAAGTCCCAGGCGTCGCCGAAGTCGGCGTAGACCGCCAGCCGGTTCGCCGCTTGCCCGTGCGGGATGACCTCGCGGTTCGCGCGCTTGTCGAAGAGCGAGACGATGCTACCATCGGCGGCGAAGGTCACGCGCAAAAGGTCGTTTTCGAGGATTTCCGCTGTCGCGGCAACATTGCTCGCCTCGCTCGGAATGACGGCGGCATCCAGGACGGTGTACCCCATCGGCGGGACGGCGACGCGCAGCCATTGTCCATCGGCCTGCACCCATTCCTCGCGCTCCCACGAGAGCGGGTTGAACACAGCCACCGGCTTCGCCATCGCTGCCGTGTTAACCTGCGTCGCGATCCGGCGATAACATTCGGCGATGCGCGCCTGCGTCTCGCGGAACATAATCTCGTAACGCGCCAAACTTTCGTCGTAGACGCGCTTGATCGAAGAGCCGGGCAGGATGTCGTGGAACTGGTACAGCAGCACCTCGCGCCACGTGTCGGTGAGGAAGTCGGCGGGATAGGGCGCGCCGGTTTCGACCCGCGCCAGCGCCGCCGCCCATTCCAACTCGCGCAGCGCCAGTTCCATCTTGCGGTTGTACCATTTGTTGCGCGCTTCGGTGGTCAGTGTGCCCTCGTGGCGTTCCAGATACAGTTCGCCCACCCAGGTGGAGAAACGCTCCGCGTCTGTCATCCACTTATCGAGGAAGTCCGCCACGGATTCCTGCACTACCGGACTAAGCCCTTCCAGGTCCTTCAGGCGCGCCAGCCGTTCCAGATGCTCCTCGCCGGGGCCGCCGCCGCCATCGCCGATGCCGAAGACCATCAGCGCGCGCGACGAGACGCCAGAGTCGCGGTAGTTCTGCTCGATTTTGCGCACCGAGCGCGGCGCGGCGGGGCTGTTGTAGGTCTCTTCGGGCAACATGTGGGTGAGCACCGTCGTCCCGTCGAGACCCTGCCAGTGGAACGATTGGTGCGGGAAGGGGTTGATGAGGCTCCACGACAGCTTCTGCGTCGAGAAGTAATCCACATCCGCCAGCTTGAGCAGTTGCGGCAGCGCGGCGCTGTAGCCGAACACATCCGGCAGCCACAGATAGCGCAATTCCACACCGAACTCTTGCTGGAAGAACCGCTTGCCCTGGAGCAGTTGGCGCACGAGCGCCTCGCCGCCGGAGACGTTGGTATCGGCCTCCACCCACATCGCGCCCTGCGGCTCCAGACGGCCTTCGCGGACTTTCTGCGCGATTTTGGCGTACAGCGCAGGATAGTGCTGCTTCATCCACAAGAAGTATTGCGGCTGGCTCGCGCCGAAGACGTAGTCGGGATAGCGTTCCGCCAGTTCAATCGCCGTGGAGAAGGTGCGCGCGCCCTTGCGAACGGTCTCCCGGATCGGCCACAGCCAGCCCAAGTCCATGTGCGCGTGCCCCACGGCGCTGATGCGGAGCGACGGATCGCCGCCGCGCTTAGCCAGGAGCGGCGCGAGGATCGCGCGCGCGTCCGCCGCAACCGCCGCGACGCCCCGATACAGCAGGGGGACGACATCGTTCAGGCCGGTGAGGATTTGCTGGTAACGCGGCGTGTTTTCGGACAACACGTGGAGGAAATCCAGCAGCACCTCGAAGTCGTAATAGAACGCGCGCACGTCGTCGTTGCAGACGGCAATCGCGGCCTCGCGGACCGTGCCGTTGTTCTGCAAGTTGCCGAACAGGTCGTTGCAGCCGGCGTCGGCCCACACATCCACGCGCTCGCCGCCCTCGGCGCGCGCGAAGAGTTGCAGCACGCGCTTGCCCGGCTCGCCCAGGCTGAAGTCGTAGCCCGACGACATGCTGGTGAGGCCACGCGCGGGGACGCCGTTCGCGTCGAAGACACACATCTCGCCGCTCACATCGAGCAGCAAGACGACGTGCTGCCCGGCGGCTGCGGCCGGCACTTCTCCGGTGAAGTGGAACCACGCGCAATCGAAGAGATCGCCCCACTTGTCGCCGATGCGCGGGGCAAGCTCCTTGCCGTCCATACGCGCGGCAAAAGGCAGCGGTTCCTTCGACCACCATGCGCGGACGTCCAACGGCGCGACGGCGGTATAAATCGCGCGCCCGATCTCGCGCAACGCGAAGTCCAATTGATGTTTGGTATACGGTTTGTAAGTCGGCATAGGTTCCTTTCCTCCCAAAATAGTACAGTAAGTATAGCGCACAATGCGGTTCTTGGCGATTGCGCCAGTCAAAAAAGGTGTCGTAAAAATTCTTGTTATTTTGTCAATCGCGCTTACACTACCGCTATGCTCTCGGACGCGAAAGAAACACAAAAACAGCAGGTCGAGCCGCGAAAGGGGCGCGCCTGGTTGCTCATCGCCATCGTCGGCGCGGCGCTGGCTGTGCGCGTCGCCCTGCTCGCCGCAGACGTTGTCCCGTTCGATGGCGACGAAGCCGTCGTGGCCTTGATGGCGCGGCACATTCTGCGCGGCGCGCGGCCCCTTTTCTTCTACGGACAGTCATACATGGGCAGCCTCGACGCTTACCTCATCGCAGCGGCCTTCGCGCTGTTCGGCGAGTCGGTGATGGTAGTGCGCCTGGTGCAGCTCGGCCTGTTCGCCGCCTTTCTGGCGACCGGCTACGGCGTGGCGCTGCGCTTTCGCCGCGACCGGGATGTGGCGCTGCTGAGCGTCCTGCTGCTGGCCCTCGCGCCGGTGACGTTGACGTTGTACACCACAGTGTCGCTCGGCGGCTACGGAGAATCGCTGCTGATCGGCAACCTTCTGCTCTGGCTCGGGCATCGTCTGGGCGACGAGGATGAGCGCCGCTATGGTCGCTGGCTGGCATGGGGGCTGCTCGCCGGGTCGGGCTTTTGGATTTTAGGGTTGACGGTGGTGTACGTGATCCCGGTTGCCGTGTGGTGGGGGTGGCAAAACAGGCTGCGGTCCTGGCGCGGATATGGCCTGGCGGGAGTCGGCTTTATCCTCGGCAGCATCCCGTGGTGGTGGGGCCGCCTTGATAGCGCGACCGGCAGCCTCGTCGCCCAACTGATCCACGGCACAACGGCGACGCGCACTGCGTTCAGCAACGCCGGAACGCGCCTTTTCACGTTCGTCGCGCTTGGACTGCCGGCGGTGTTCGGTATGCGCTACCCGTGGAGCCTGGATGGGCCGTCGCCCTGGCTGGCGTTCCCGGCGCTCATCCTGTACCTGGGCGCGCTCGGTTACGCGCTGCGCCGCGCCGATTCGCCGCCCTGGCGTGAGGGTCGGTGGATACTGTGGGGCATCTGGCTGACATTGCTCCTGGGCTTCGTGCTCACGCCGTTCGGCGACGATCCCACCGGGCGCTACTTTCTGCCGCTGTACCTGCCGCTGGCGATCTTCGTCGCGGATGCGCTGCGCGCGCTATCCCGCCACATCGGCCGGTGGATGTGGGCGGTGATGGGCGCGCTACTCTGCTTTAACCTGATCGGCGTCGCGCAGGCGGCGACCACCTATCCCCCCGGCCTCACGGCGAACCTTTTCCCCGCCGCTCAACCCGATCACCGCTACGACGCGGCGTTGATTGACTTCCTCAAAACACACAATGGGACACGCGGCTACAGTCATTACTGGGTCACGTATCCCATTGCGTTTCTATCTGAAGAGACAGTCATCCTGGCGCCTCAACTTCCGTATAAAACGGATTTAAGTTACAACGTGAAGGATGACCGCTATCCACCATACAGCGCGCTGGTTGAAGACAGTCCCAGTGTCGTCTACGTCAACACTGAAAATCCTGCCCTCACCACAGCCCTGCGCGAACAGTTCACGGCGCTAGGTGTGACGTTCCAGGAGACAAAGATCGGCGGCTATCACGTTTTTTACGATCTCTCGCGCAAAGTGACGCCGCGCGAATTACATTTCGCGGGTGAAGCGCACCCGCCGTTCTAACCAAGCATCCGAAATGCGGCAAACTGCGCCCAGTGCTCCTCGTCTGCCGGACCGCCGTGGGTGAAGAGGCCGATGTGGACGTCGCCTTTTTGCACTGGGGCGCACGCGCCGACAGTCTGCCAGTCGCCATCGGCGATGCAGAATTGCCCCGTCACCTGGCCTTCGACCAGCGTCAGGCGCAAGCGCACCGTCTCAGCAAGCGCGGGGATGCGGTTGACGAGCGCCGACTGGCCCTCTTCCTCGCGGGCCATGATGATCCACACAGTCCCGTCCAGCGACTCTTTGATGAATTTGACATAGTTATCGTCGTCGCAGTACCAGATCATCCCAGCCTGTTCGGCGTGGATGACGGGTTGATTGGTCACGGTGACTTCGGCGGCCAGCCCTTCGCGTAAGGGTTGCGCCGGACGCAACGCGAAATTCCGCGCGGTGTTGTTCGCGCCCCAGAGCGTACCGGGCAGCGCGCGCAGGTGCAACGTGCCCTCCGCCGCGCACCAAGCGGACGGTTCTTCGCGCAGCCAGAGCCAGTCGGCGGCGAGAGCGTCAGTAAAGTTGTCTGCAAAGATGATGTTTTCCATTTTTGTAGTCCTCCCAAAATAGTTTGGTGGGGGTTTGGGGGGGGGGGGGGGGGGGGG
>DAOUAQ010000038.1:0-30632 GCA_034433375.1 Anaerolineae bacterium
GTGATTGGCGCAGGAGCGCAAAAGATGCCGCACCTGCAGCGCGACCTGCCGGAGCGTAATCTACGTGGGTTACTTAAATACTTGAGTTTAGTTCTGTTTGGTGATCCTGTTACCCGGCAGGCGCTGCCGCGCGGTGAGAAAATTCGGTTTTATCTCCGCCGTCCCTTCCAGTTACTATCCAACCATGGCCCTACCCTGTGGCGACTCATGCGTGGTGAGCGCCGCACCCGCGATGCCTGGCGGGTGCAGCAACGCTTGCAAACCTGGCTCAGGGACGAGCATCTGTAACACCCTCTCATCCTACATCCTGGATTTTCTCAGCTTGCACCTTCTTCTGTGTATGCTACAATGCCCTGGTTTAAGCAACCGATATTGTCGCTCGGCGCAGTTTACGAGGTGCGCTGAGAAAAACATCAGGAGGATGGTTTACGCATGGAAGAAGAAATTGATCTGCGAATTTACATTGACATTTTGCTCAAGTGGTGGTGGCTCATCGCTCTGGGCGCGATTGTGATGGGAGGGAGCGCGCTCCTGGTCAGTTTTATCCTGCCGCCGATGTACGAGGCTACCGCTGGCATTGTCTCGCTCAAAAGCCGGGCGGATATTTCCTTGGGATCGGGGTTCCAGTCCACCAGCGAAGACGATCTTACTTTAAGTCCCCAAGCCTCAAGCGTGTTACTTGACCGCACTGAACGCCGGCTCAACACCTTGACCGGTATGGTATACAACGGTTCCATCGCCCAACAGGTCGCCGATGAGTTGCGGGATATTTTAGACGAAAAAGATGCCGACCCCGCGCGCTTGATGGAATACGTCGAAGGCCAGCTCTTGAGTCTGGATGGCGACGGCAATAGCGATACGATCCAGATCGTCGTCACCCATAAAGACCCCGTCATCGCCGCGGCGATCGCCAACGCTTGGGCGCGCGCCTTCGAAGTTCACGTCAACGCTATCTATGGCGAGGCATCCTACAGCCCGTTCGCCGATATTAGTGGGCAGGTGGTCACGGCGAAATCCGAATACGACCAGGCTCAGGCTGCCTGGGTTGCCTTCTTGAACACCGAAGATCGCATCGCAGAGTTGGCGCGCCAGGTTGCTGAAGACGAAAACGTCATCGAAAAGCTACGTTTGGGACGGCAGGACAGCGTCGCAGCAGTGACTGATGCGCAGGTGAATGTGCAACGTCGTTTGTTGAACACCTCAGTCGTCGCCGAAGTGGATTCCAACCTTACCGTGTTTGAGAAACAACGCGATGAACTCCAGCGTAACTACGAGCGCGATTACGGTCGCATGATCCGTATGAAAGACCTTTTGCTTGATGCCAATTTGATGCGTTCGCAACTACTTGCCGGTGAAAGTATCGGCATTGACACGCTGGCGTGGCTTTCGTTTAAGGCCAAAGTTTATAACACAATCGGTGATCTGCCCTTCGAAAAACTGGATATTACCACATCGTCTCCTGAGACATTGCTTTTGGCCACTGAGCCGGTGACACAGGTGGCCGATCTCAACGCCCTCATCGTAGCGATGGAAAGCGAGGTTCGCCGCCTGGAAACATCGCTGCAGAAACAGGTCGAAGCGTTGGCCGCCCGCGAGAGCTATCAATTCCTCGATACGCTTACTGCCGAATCCCTCACAATGGAGACGTCGCCTTCAGGGGAGGCGCTGGCGCAATTTACGGGTTGGCAGGGATTGCTGCCCTACGCCGATGTGTTGAAAGCGCCTCTGGATCAACAAATCGTCACCCTGGAAAACGAAGTGCGCGGGCTGAAATCCCAGATCGTTGCCTTGCAGGGACGCAAGGACCTCCTGCAAAAGAACCGCGACCTGGCCTGGTCTGCTTACAGCAACTTGCTCTCGAAAGAGCAGGAAATTCGCATTGCCACCACCTCCGCCGGTTCGGACGTGCGTTTTGCTTCCCCCGCAGTGGCGCCGCGCAAGCCGGTCAGCCCCCGGAAGCTGCTGAATACCGCCGTTGGATTGGCCGTTGGGCTGCTGGGCGGTGTGGTTGGCGCGTTCCTTTTCAATTACCTGGGGTTGGATAACCGCCCGCGCACATTGTGGGCGCAGTTGACCAAGAAAAAGCCGGTCGGCGCGTAGCGCAAAATGATGGATGAGCAGTCGAAGGTCGCTTTTCCCTGGGGACGCACGCTGCTCGCAGCAGTGCTGCTCGTGAGTGGGTTGTGGCTGCTGCTGGCCGACATTCCCCCGGTGGCGCTGACCTGGGAGACGGCGAGCGAGGTGGGCACGGCGGGCTTCAACGTGTATCGCGCCGCTGCGCCTGGCGGCGACTTTGTGCAGGTCAATGCTGCTTTGATCCCCGCCAAAGGCGACGAGCTGGCGGGCGCGGCCTATCGCTTTGCGGACGATGATGTCGCCCCTGGCCGGCGCTATGAATACCGCATCGAGGAAGTCGAGTGGGATGGCTCGATCAACATCTACCCGGAGACCGTCGCTGTGCGCGCCGGGCTGCCGCGGCTTTGGACCAAGGTTGAGGGCGGTGTTTTACTGCTGCTGGCGCTGTTCTTGCTGTGGCGGAGCTTCAAGCGGTGAACATCGCTCGCTTCGATCTGGGCATTGCGGGAACGGCGCTGCGGGTGAACAGTCCTGAATCCTGGCTGGCGCCGCTCCGTGCGGCCTGGGCCTCCTGGACGCCGGCGGCTGAGACGACAGCGTGGCCTGTCGCTATCGTTGAGGACGTTACCCTTGCAGAACCACAGGGACCGCTTTTTGACGCGCGCCCGCGTTGTCAGGGGGGCATGTGCATCCTGCGCG
This sequence comes from Anaerolineae bacterium, assembly GCA_034433375.1. Lineage (GTDB taxonomy): Bacteria > Chloroflexota > Anaerolineae > B4-G1 > SLSP01 > DSWT01. The sequence goes on from DAOUAQ010000038.1 coordinate 2,776, forward strand.
CGCCGGGTTTCCAGGGCACAGTGGATGCCGGGCAGGGCATAGCCGATTTACGCGCCCATCCCACCGCTGCCCCTGCCGACGTTGGTTACTTCTTGCGCGTTGCCATAGCGGTGCAGACATTCGCGCGCGGAGGAATGCTTTTCCACGCCGCCGGGGTGGAGCATCGCAGCAAAGGGTACGCTTTGTTTGGCGTCTCCGGCAGCGGAAAGACAACAGCAGCGCAGTTTTCCGCGCCCGATCCGGTGCTCAACGACGATCTGTTGCTCTTGTGGCCTTCTGCAGACGGCTGGCAGATGTATGCAACCCCCTTTGGCAAGCGCCGCGGCGATGTGCGCCGAGTGCCACTCCACAGTTTGCTGCGCCTGGTGAAGGATAGCGAAGTATTCCTCGCGCCTTTATCGCCGGGGCAAGCATTGGGTGAGTTAGTGTCGAACACACCGGTGCTCTCCGCCGATGCGCTGTGGTTGCCAGAGGTCTTCGCGCGGTGGGAGACCGTGCTGGCCGAAATCCCGGCTTATGCGCTGCATTTCCGGCGCGATCCTACATTCTGGGAGGTGATTGATGCTGAGTTGGGATGATGTGCTGGTGGTGAATCCCACCATCGTGACCCGTGAGAGCGACGATGAACTGGTAGTGGTGCTGCCTGAACAGGGAAAGTATGTGGTGCTCAATGCCACCGGCGCGCGCATGTTACGCCTGACCGATGGCGCGCGCACTTTACGTGAGATCGCAACTGCTGTTGCCCTTGAGTTCGACGCGGACCAGGCGCGGGTCGAAAGCGACGTTCTGCGCTTTGCCCAATCCCTGATCGAGCGCGGTGCGCTAACAGTCGTCACGCATAATGCGTAGCGTATGCGTAGTAACGACTTCAGTCGTTTCACTACCCACGGATAGAGTAGTATTGCGATGGCAAACACCATAAAATCCACGATGGTTTTGGCTGTTAATCCTGCCGCGCCAGACCCCGCCCTGATTCAAGAGGCGGCGATTGTCCTCCGGCGCGGCGGCCTCGTCGCGTTCCCCACAGAGACGGTCTATGGCCTGGGCGCAAACGCGCTGGATGCCGAGGCGGTGCAGGGCATTTTCGTTGCCAAGGGCCGCCCGGCCTACGATCCGCTGATCGTCCATCTGGCAGATTGTGATGCGCTACCGCAGATCGTCGCCGATGCGCCGCAGGTCGCGTATACGTTAGCCGCGCGGTTTTGGCCGGGGCCGTTGACGTTGGTGTTGCCGCGCAGCCAGCGCGTTCCGTTGCTCGTGACGGCCGGCGGCCCCACAGTCGCGGTGCGCGTACCCGCGCATCCTGTGGCGCTGGCGTTGATTCGCGCGGCCGGGTTTCCCATCGCTGCGCCGAGCGCCAACCGGTTTGGGCGTCTCAGTCCCACACAGGCTGTCCATGTCTTGGATGATCTGGAGGGCTGTATTGACATGATCCTCGACGGCGGTCCGACGCCGGTGGGGGTGGAATCTACCGTGCTCTCCCTGGTCACGCCTGTTCCGACCATTTTGCGACCCGGCGGTGTGAGCCGTGAGGCGTTGGCGGCGGCGCTGGGCGACGTGCAGATGGCGGCGCAGCCATTCTCTACAGAGAGCGCCCTGCCTTCTCCCGGCACGTTGACGAAACACTACGCGCCGCGCGCCAGATTGATGCTCTACCAGGGTTCCCGCGAAGCGGTGCTACACGCGATGCGCGCCGCTGCGCTGCATGATGTCGAGCGCGGCCAACGCGTCGGCCTGCTGCTGGCAGAGGAAGACCTCCTCGCTTTTTCCGGCATCCCGGCGACCGTGCAAACTGTTGGAACGGGTGGAGCGTTGGAGGAAGTGGCCCGGCAGCTTTTCGCCGCTTTACGCGCGTTGGATCACGCGGATGTGACGGTGATTTTGGCGCGGGACTTTGGCGCGGCGGGTTTGGGGTTGGCGATCCGCGACCGCTTGACGCGCGCGGCGGCGGGGAATGTGATTAACGTAGATGAAACACAGACCTGACAGGTTTTCCGAAACCTGTCAGGTCTGTAAAATGTTATAGAATGTGAGCGGCGTCTGACAGGTTTTCCGCAACCTGTCAGGTCTGTTTCAAGTGCGTAAGAAATCGCGCAGGCGCCGGGCGTGGGCGGGGTGACGCAACCGGCTTAACGCCTGCGCTTCGATCTGTCGCACGCGCTCGCGGGTGACGCCCAACTTCTTGCCGACTTCCTCAAGCGTGTAGGTCTGTCCATCCAACAACCCGTAGCGCATTTGGAGAATCTTCACCTCACGCGGCGGCAAATCTACCAGGATTTCCAGCAACAAATCCCGCAGCATGGTCGAGCTGACTTCATCGGGCGGCGAGGGGCTTTCGATGTCCTCGACGAAATCACCGAGCGTGCTCTCCTCTTCTTCATCGGTGGGCATTTCCAGGGAGAGCGGGCGGCGCGCCACGTCGAGCATTTGTTCGACTTTGCGCACCGGAATTTCCATCTCCGCCGCCAATTCTTCCGGCGTGGGGCCGCGTCCCAACTGCTGGGTCAGTTGGTGTGAAATACGCAACATCTTGTTGATCTGATCCCCCATATGGACAGGCACGCGGATGGTGCGGCTCTGGTCAGCGATGGCGCGCGTGACGGCTTGCCGGATCCACCAGGTGGCATACGTCGAGAATTTGTGACCGCGCTTGTAGTCGAATTTGTTCGAGGCGCGGATCAAACCGATATTGCCTTCCTGGATCAGGTCGAGGAATGGCACGCCGCGCCCGATATACTTTTTGGCAACGCTGATGACCAGCCGGGAGTTGGCGCGAATCAGGTGTTCGCGCGCAGCGATCCCATCGTCAATGTTGCGTTCCAGTTCCCAACGCTTGTCCTCGCTGTGATATTTGCCGTTGTTCAGCCTGAGCTGCGCCTTTTTCCCGGTCTCCATACGGATCGCCAAAGAGACCTCTTCGTCGGCTGTGAGTAGAGGAACCTTGCCGATTTCCTTCAGGTAGAGGCCGATTGTGTCGTCAACCTCGATGGCGCGGTAAATATCCTCTTCGGCCTTCTCTTCTTCCTCTTCGTCTTCGTCAATTTCCAGAAACCCGCTGGCGGGTTTTTCGTCAATTCCACCTACTGTGATTCCCGACTCCATCAGCGCGCCGATAATTTCGTCCAGGCGCTCGACATCTTCTTCCGCCTCAGGAAAAACCCGCAGGATGTCTTCGTAGGTGATGTGCCCGCGCTCATATCCCAGAGCCAGCAGATATTCTTCGCCGGAGGGTTCCTCAACCAAAACGGTGATTTCCTCTTCGTCGTCCTCTTCTTCTTCGTCTTGCGCCAACTCTTCTTCCAAGAGTGCGTCGTCTAGTTCATCGTCTATAACCAATACTACATCCTTACTTGTGATTGTGAGATTGTACTTATCTTATCAGCATATCCAAATCTAGCTGCTTGTCAACTGTTTCTGAGCATGAAATCTGTAATCTGGCTTGAAGGACACAGGGTCCGCTCCCAGAAATCACCCTAAAAAGAGCACAGATGGCAGGGCCAACTGTGCTCTTCGCCTATACTATAGCATAACTGGCGGGTGTTTGTCAAGTAGGAAAAAGGTAACTCAGGCATCTACGCGTTCTGCAGGCAACGAGAAATTGACGTGTAATCCATGTCCCGGCGAACTCTGGAAGGCGATTTTCCCGCCGAGCATCTCAATACGCTCACGGAGCGTGGGGAGGTTCAGCCGGAGGGCATCTGGCGCGGTGAGGTTTTCGTCGAGTTCGAAGCCAGTGCCGTTGTCTTCAATGATGACGGTAACTTGATTGTCCCCGATGTCCATCGTGATATTGATGTTGGCTGCCTGTCCCTGTTCGCGTCCCAAGTGGATGAGGGTTTGGATGACCCGGAAGATGGTCACTTCTTTGTGCCGGACAAGTCGGCGCTCTTTCCCGGTGATGTGCAGCGTCAGTCCGCTAAAACTGCCATCGGTGACGCCCTCGACGTAGCGGCGTATGGTAGGGGCCAGACCTAAATCATCCAGTATCATCGGGCGCAGATCAAAGATGAAGCCTTTCACCGATTTGAACGCGCTGACGACGTTCTTCTTCAATTCCGCCAGTTCCGTCTTGGCGCGCGCCGCATCTCTGTCAAAGAGACGCTCGCAGATTTCCGCCTGGAGCACCAGGTTGGTGAGCGCCTGGGCCGGGCCGTCATGCATCTGCCGGGAGAGCCGCAGGCGCTCTTGTTCCTGAGCTTCGATGATGCTGATGATCATGGTCTGCGGCGTTTCGATTTTCTCGCTGTCTGTCTCTTGGAGGAGGCCGAGATCATCCGGACTGGCATTTTCCAGAATCTCTTGATAGAGTTGGGCGACACGGGCCAGATTTTTCTGGTCGCTCTGGAGTTTTTCGAGCTGGCCGCGCATCGTAAAGAGCCGGCGTTGGTTGTCAATCACAGCATCGTAGGCCGACTTGATGTCCTCTCTGGGCGTGGTGTCGAATGTGGCTTCGATCTGCCGTGCGCGGGCGACCGCCCGTGAGTTGGTTTGCATGAAACGATCAACTTCGACGGACGTTTGTTGAATCAGCATATCCACTTCTTTGAGTTCCTTCTTGATCTGCTCGTTCCCACGACGGCAGCTTTCCAGAAATTTCTCCCAGTTATTCTCGGTCATTGTTCCTCCTCTCGAAGATAGTCTGATAGTCGTCAGTCTGATAGTCTGGCGGTCATTGGCGATGTTTGCGCCGTTTCTTCACGCAGGTGCGGCGGCAGACGAACCCAGCCATGCCGCAGCGCGTAGATAGCCGCCTGTGTGCGATCCGCGAGGTTCAGTTTGGCTAAAATTGAGGTGACGTGATTTTTAACGGTTTGCTGGCTGATCCCCAGGCGGAAAGCAATTTCCTTGTTGCTCAACCCTTCGATAATCAGCTCCAAAATTTCCATCTCGCGGTCTGTGAGCGGTGAGAACGTCGTGTCCTCAGGTTTGAGGCCATAGCGGCGATACAACTCCAGCAGCCATTGTTCGGCCTGTCCCGGTGTCATGCGCTTGCCGGAGATGACGTAATATCCTTCGGCTACCGTGCGGACGGTATCCAGTAAGTGGTTTGGATCCACGTCCTTGGCAAAGTATGCCGAGGCTCCGATACGGATCGCATGGTAGATTTGTTCCTCGTCGTCGTAGGCCGTGAGAATGATGACGTTGATATTCGGACATTGGTTTTTTAACTTTTGTGTCACCTGGAGTCCGTTCATGGTGGGCAGGTTGACATCCATAAGCACGACGTGGGGCTGGATTTTAGCCAGAAGTTCGAGCGCCTCCTGCCCGTCGCCGCTTTCGGCGATGACATCAATATCAGGTTCTTTGGCTAGAACGTCGCGCACTCCCTGGCGAAAAAAGGGATGGTCATCCACGACGACGACTTTGATCTGAGAAGCATGATCGGTGGGTTGCGTTGGCATGAAATTTATCCTTTCCTACGTTTTTCAGTATACCATAGCTCTTTTTAGCTGTGTATGGCTGTGTCACGGCCATGCGTGAGCGCCTCACGGAAGCGCATCATCCACTCAGGTCAAGCGGCGAAAAGTCGTTTTGTCGTTAACAGCCCGACATCCTCACCATGAACCAGTAGACCTATCAAGCGATCTACTGCCACACAAACCCAACTGAGACCCCATGGCCCTAATCCGTTCACGGTGTACACATTTGGCGCACCCGGCACTTCCCCCACGATGGGCAAGCCGTCGGCGCTTTCAGCCACCCACCAGGAATGGCGTTCAACGACGGGGGCGTCGGGGCAGAGTTGCTGTGCTACACCGGTCAGGACAGATAGCGCGTCCTGTTGATCGTCAGCCCAACCGGCCATGCGCCAGTCGCGGCCCCGCGCGTGGACGACGACCTTCCCCTGTTGAACGATCAGTGGCGTGGGCAACACGCCGCCGCCGCGGAAGTCAATGGCGTGCATAGGGAGTGAGTGGAGGACATCTGCCAGGCCGCGGTGCAAGCGGATAGCGTGTAGCCCGTTAGCCAAGACGACCTGTTTGGTCTGGATGTAGTGCTTGTGCGCCCATACGCTGAGGATGGCGGCTTCTGTGGCTCGTCCGGTGTATGGGTGGATGGCTTGCACTTCCGTATCGTATTCTACGGTGATGTTGGGATGGTCGAGTAGCGCAGCAACCAGGGCTGTGGGATCAAACGCCAGGTCGTCTGCGGTACGCATCCCTACTGTGTAGCCATAGTCCCCTGCGTCGTCCATTTCTGCGGCGTACAGGTCTTGCCGTAACAGCACCGCCGACTCCTGCAATAACCCGGCCTCGGTCGTATCGTTGGTCATGCGAAAACTACCGACATGGGTAGCTTCCTGGTGCTGCTTGTGCAGGACCGCAGTGAGCAGGTCAAGATTTTGCCGGGTGAGTTCCCATGCCTGGCGCCCCTTATCAACCCCCAGGCGTGTTTGCAGGGTAACGTAAGGTTCCGGCGTGCCCAAGAGCGCCAATCCCATCCCTCTTCCGGCGACTCCACCCGGCGCTTCTTTAGCTTCAAGGACGACGACGTTCAAGGACGCTGCGGCGAGATGGTGCGCTACCAGCGCGCCGGTAAGCCCCGCGCCGACTACGACGGTATCGTAAATATCTGGCGTTGTTGACATAACTCTCCTTTCGTTCATTAGCGGGATGGTATGGCGATCAGTTCAGCCTGATCAAAGAATGCCGCGTTGTTGATGTGCGGATAAGACGGTTCGGCGTAGAAGCACACGGTGACATAGCCCAGTATTTCGGTCGCTTTCTCTTCTGGCACTTCGGGGCGCGGCGTTTCCCGTTCTAACGGATCTGGCGTCGCAGTGGCGGTCGGTGTTGGCCCGCCGGTTGGAGCAGCCACGACGACTTTGGGCGAGATCAGGGTGACGATGCCGCTGTCTTGATTGATGTACTGCGCGTCACCCCACCGGATGTTGTCGCAGTGCGGCTGTCCGGTGGGATCAATGCCGGCCTTGACGATGAGGCGATCGAGCGAGGAGAAAGCCTGTGCCTTGATGTTGAACTGGACGGTGCTGCCAACGGTGACCGTCACCGTCTGGTAGACCCAGGTGCGGAACTTGAGCCAGCGGATGGTTTCGACCTTCAAGGTAGCGCCGTGGATCTTGCGCACCGGGTCATCGGCGGCGGTGAAGATGGGCTCCGCGAAAGAGTTCTGTGGATCGGCTTCCCCCTTTATGTAGTTCACGTAAGCATACCATTTCCAGCCAGGGATGCGGTTGGGCAGCACGTAATCGAAGTCCGCGCCTTCAAGGGGGATTGGCCCTGTCATCAGCTTTGGCGTGGGCGTGGCGGTGGGGGTTGGCGTCTCCGTGGGCGTGGAAGTGGGAAGCGTTGTCGGCGTCGCCGTGTTGGTGGCGCGCGGCGGCAGCGTTGGGCGCGCTGTTGGGGCTATTGTCGGCGTCCACGTGGGGCGCTCGACGGGGGTGGCGGCTGTCGTCGCGGTGGGCTGTGGCAGGGGGGTAGGCAACGGCGCGCGCATCGAGCTGACCACGATGGCCCCCAGTCCCGCAATGACGACAAAATCCAGAACGGCCAGGACGATCAAGACAATTTTCTGTCCCCGACTCAATGTTTTCATAAGAATTCCTTTTGCTTGTGTTCATTTCAATGATACTCCAACGTAGAATTGTGACAAGCGCGCAGGTGAAAATGTAGCGCAAACTGTGCATGTGCAGCAGTGGAGCAAACCGGTTGTTTGCTCCAATTCACGCTTGGGCTATAATACGGACAGGCTGAAATGGCTTTGCAGGGAGGTGAACGATGATGATGCCAACACAGCGTACTCGGATGGTTGCTGGGACTCCGATTGTCGTTGGGGAGCGGCGGCTGCTCCCTTCGGTGGCGGTCACGACACTGGAAGGCGGTGAGCCGGGAGCGGGCATTTTCCGTTACGTCAAAGCCCGTCCGGTCTCGATTGTCGCGGAAGGGCCGGAGGGCGCGCGCTGGCTGGAGATTCCGAACACCACTGTCAACACGCTAAGCACGATGGCAGCGGTCGGCGTGGGTGTAGCGGCGATCAGTGTGTTGCTGATAGCCCTTTTTCGTCTTCTACGTCCTCGCTAGAAGATTGCGAGATTGGGGGATCGGAGATTTCAGACTCGCAACTCTTAACTCGTAACTCGCAACTCATAACTCGCAACTCATAACTCGTAATTCGTAAGGAGTATCACTATGGATGAGATCAAGGCTATGCTGGAAAAAATCGGTTCGATTGGCGACAACATCAACGTGGATGCGGTTTTTGGCAAACCGGAGACGGTGGGCGATCGGGTGCTGATCCCTGTTGCGGAGATCACCTATGGCTTTGGCGCCGGTTTCGGCACGGCTGCGCCGGAACCAGAGTGCTGCTGCGAAGAAGAATGTTGCTGCCACGACGAGGCCGCTGAAGAGGGCGCGTGTTGCGTCGAAGCCGCAGAACACGCCTGCTGTGAAGCCGAGGCCGGCGCGGAGGAAGGCGGCGCATCGGGCGGCGGTGGCGGCGGCGCGGGTGGAAAGGCCCGTCCCATTGCCTACATCGAAGTTGGCCCCGACGGAACCAGGGTCGAACCCATCATGGATGAGCAGAAGATTGCCCTCGCCGGGATGTTGTTGGGCGCATGGACTGTCGGTTGGGTCGCCGTGGTGCTCAAGACGCTGTTCCAGGCGTTGGCTCCCAAGAATTGATGCGCTGTGTAGAACAAAATGGCCTGGTCTGGTACACCTTTACCGGGCCAGGCCGTGATTTTACGCACGCATGTTTCACGCGCCTGGGCGGCGTCAGTGCGGGGCAATGGTCTGCGTTGAACCTGGGCAGCACGGTCGGCGACGATCCGCGCGCGGTGCAGGAAAACCATCGCCGCATTTTTGACGCTTTGGGCATCACCCGCGCGCAGGTGGTGCATCCGTATCAAGTGCATGGCAGCAACGTGGTGCGCGTCACGGCGCGGGATGGCGGCAGCGTGATTCCGTCCACCGACGCGCTGATTACTGACAGACCGGGTGTGGCGCTGCTACTGCGATTTGCTGACTGCGCGCCGGTGCTATTCTACGATCCGGTTCAACGGGCGGTGGGGCTGGCGCACGCCGGCTGGCGCGGCGTGGCGGCCGGCGTCGTCGCGGCGACGGTGCAGGCGATGAGCGCAGCTTTCGGGACGCAAGCGGCGGACGTGTGGGCCGGCATCGGCCCGGCGATTGGTCCGCAGCACTACAGCGTCGGCGCTGAGGTTGTCGAAGCCATCCGGACGGCGCTGCCGGAAGACGCCTCGGCGGCAGCATACCGCGATGGGCGCTGGCACGTAGATTTGGCCGGCGCCGTGGCAGCGCAATTGCGCGCCGTGGGCGTCTCACACATCGAAAACTGTAGCTTTTGCACGGCCAGCCGTGTTGATGAATGGTATTCGCACCGCGCGGAGAACGGCCACACCGGGCGTTTCGGCGTCCTGGTGATGTTGTAAGTATATAAAAAGACCCTAAGAGTTTTTAACCCTTAGGGTCTTTGGATCACATGACCTTATTGTAATCCCTCAATGCGGAACGTGAACCCCAAAATCTCCAGTAACGCCGAATCTACGCCGGTGGGGCGGGAGAACTGCACCTCAAATTCCTGATAACCATCGGCAGCGATATTCCACGGCAATAGCGGCGTAGAAGCCTGCAATGAGCTGGCGCCGCCGCTGTGCGTCAGGTTGATGTTCGCCAGCGTCACGATGAGCGGCGATTCCCCGTCGTTGTAGATGGTGCCATTGATGACAATCACGTTGCGGGTGACGTCGTCGAAAACGTCGGATAGCTCCACGTCGGGTTGCGGTGGGCCAGGGAGCGGCGGTTCGTAGGAGACCGAGAAGCGCGTGCTGTTCGCCGAGGTCGCGTCGCTGCGGACGATCCACGTGGCCGGCGACGGCATAGCGCGCGGAACTTGATACCCCGCGCTGCCCAGCGCAATTTCGCCGTTGACCAGAACCCGGTTCAGGCGACCATACTTGCCCCACGTCGTTGCTGCGTCGTCGAGTGTGTACCGCTGCCCGTTGCTGTCTTCGAGCACCAGATCGAAGAACGAGGCGTCCTTGTCGGCGCCGCTCTCGTTTGTCACCTGATACTCGATGACGAAATAACCAGCGGTATTCGTTTCTTCTTGCACAGTGGCTTCCAGCACCTCGAATTTCAGCCCGTCAACCTTTTGATCCTGCGAGAAGATGCTCTCTTCTGGCAGATAGCGCGCCTGGACGATCAGCCGGTTAGCCTGGCTGCTGTCGAGCATCATCAACGTCAGACCGGGTCTATCCTGAGCCATCGGGGATAAATCTTCCGCCGCGACCCGCTGCGCCTGGGGTGAGCCAAAGACCAGCGCGCTGCCGTTGTCGAGGGTGAGGGTGATGCGGTGCGCGCTCGTCAACCCCGCGAGCAGCGATTCCGTCGTTGCCACATAGGGGACGCCCACGACGTAATTGATGACCGTCCCATAGAGCCACACAGCGATGCCGCGTTGTTCGTGGGGGATGGGCCACCGTCCTTGCTCCGGCGTGACCGCGACGACCGGGTAAATCGTCCCGGCGATGTCGAGTTGATTGGGGCGCACGGTGAGCACCGGCGTCCCGCTCTCCTGGACGACTGCCGCCTCGGCGGGAATGACCGGCGGGGTGGTAAACGTCGTCAGCTTGACCACGTTCGCCGAGTCCGCGCCGCCGGTGGCGCGATTGCGCTGCAACGAGAGCAGCGCCCCCACACCCACCGCCGCGATGATAAAGATGCCCAGCATAATCAGCAGGATGGCCCACGTGGGCGGCGTGATGCGTTGCGCTTTGGGGCGCGCCCTGACCGCGGCGGCTGCCGGGGCCGATGCTGCGCCGGTGGAAGCGGCGTAGGGCGGCGCCGGCGGCGGCGTGACGGTTGGCGTCTCACTGCCAGCGACGGCGAAGAAATCGTAAGCTTTGCGCTTTTCCGGGTCACCCAAAATTTCATACGCTTCATTGACTTCTCTGAAGCGTTCCCCGGCATCTGGCGCAGTGTTGATGTCAGGATGGTTGATCCGCGCCATGTGCCGGTAGGCCGCCCGAATCTGTTCCGCCGTTGCATTCTGTGGAATGCCGAGTATCGCGTAATAGTCCTTAATCGCTTTTGATGCCATACTGTGTCTCTCGCTTGTTGGCGTTATGGAATGACGATGGGCAGACTGGGCGGCGCGATGCGCACGCTGACCTCCGACCTGGCAGCTTCGACAAGCCGGTCAAAACCAAGCAGCGGAATCAACACGCGCACGGTTCCCACCGTCGGTACGGTGAAGGAGAGCTGTCCCTGATCGTCGGTGTAGCCGCGCGCCAACTCGGCCCTGGTTTCGGGCGAGCGGACGCTCACGAAGAAGCCGGGGACGCCTTCGCCAGCGCCCGCGAAACCATCCCCATTCGCGTCATAGTACACCAGAACGCGAAAAGTGCGGAAACCCGTTGGCGTAGGGGTAGGCGTGGTCGGCGCCGGGGTGGTGATCAGGCGGAAATCGAGTTCTCTGTTCTCGCCTTCCACGGTTGGCGGCAGGGTGGGGGTGGCGATGGGCGATGTGGGCGTCTGCGGCGTGGCGGTGGCGAGTGGGGTCGGTTGAACTGTCCCCGGATCCGATTTGACAGGCGCGGGGGTGACGTTGGCGCCGGGCACAACCAGCGTGCAGCCAAAGGTATAATCGCTGTTGGTCGCGTCTCGAATGTCCATCCGGTCGCCCTGCCCGATGAGGATGTAGACGAAGCCCTCAAAGGTCACGTAGTATGACAACCGGCTGTTGAAATCGCCCAGTGCGACATCGTCATTCGCCATAATGAAGTAATTTTCGCCCGGCCCGCTGTAGAAAACCATGCGCGGATCAACGCCGGGATCGAGGTTGCTGGTCTGACACGTCAACTGCAACCCCGGCTTCACCCGGATTTTGAAGTAGTCGTTGTCTACCGCCGCGCCGCCCCACGGCATAAAGTTGAGGTCATAAGTCAGCCCGGGCGCGATGGTGGTGGCGAGGTTGAAATTGTAGTTGGGTTCATACGCATCGAACCCGCCGGGCCATGTGGGCTTGGGCGTAACAGTCGGCGCTTGCGATACGGGCGTGTACGTTGGGGTCGGCGTGTTCGTGTTCGTCGGCGTCAACGTGGGCTGGAGGATGATGACCTCCAGCAGATAATCAATCAGCGCGTTGGCAGGCGACGCCGTGGTCACAGCCGAGACGCACAGAATGTAACGGGTGAGTCCAGCCTGTAAGGTCAACTCGATTTCGTGATTGGTCGCGGTGGTGTTACCCATGATGTAGTAGCCGTTGCTATCGTAAACCTTGAGCCAGCGATTGAATCCATAGTCGCTGAGGACGAGGCGATATTGCAACCCGATCGTGGTGTTGATGGAAAAGCAATCCACATCATAAATGTTGGGGATCGCCCCGAAGATTTTGCCGGGCACGGCGAGGGGGTCGGCGGTAGCAACCGTATCGTTAGGTTCGCTCTCCCCTGGAATGTTTCCTGGTGTGGGCATCGGCGTCTGCGTGGGCGTGGGGGTAATGGTGGGCGTGGGCGTGTTGGTGGGCGTGGGAGTGAGTGTTTGCGTGGGCGTAGGTGTGGTCGGCGGAGCGACATCAATGATATAATCTGTAGGCCCGGCAGTGGGGTCGTTGTTGGGCGCGCTTGTGCGAATGTAGAATGTGGCTGTGCTCAATGCCTGGAAGGAGAGCGTGACTGTAGCCTGCGCCGGGTCAGTTTGGACGCCCGCGACCCAGGCTTGGGTATTGGTGTGGATGTCAATGCGGCGTTCTCGAGTGCCGGTGCGGGTTAGATTGATGGTATAAATTTGCCCTGAGACGACGGCGATCTTAAAGTAATCCTCATCGCCCAGGGCACTAATCGCGCCGGTCATATTGCCTGGAATGACAAATGTGTTTGCCGCGGCAAAATCGTTGTTCGGCTCAACCTCAGCAGCAGTGGGAGCCAGGGGACTCGCGTTGCTCCACGGCGGCGCTGCGGCCAACATCATCAACGCGACGGCAAGTATAATGCCCAACGTCGCCGCTCCGGTCGTAAATCGCTTCACCTGTATTTTCATTCCCATTCCTCCACAGTAAGCCGACAGCGATCAGCCGTTAGCCGTCTGCCCCTAGAAGCTGCTCGCTGACGGCTGGTAGCTGGTGGCTGAAAGCTCATAGCTAATGTTCTGAAACCGGTTCCATCGGGGCCATACCGGCCAGTAGATGTTTGACCCCGACGCCGTTGGTAAAAAGGACGGTGACCATCTCACTGCGGCCTTCCATCTGGCTTTCCAACACCATCCCCTCGCCATAATGCGTGTGCCGCACCCGCTGTCCCTGCCGGTACTGAAGCTGCGGCGCCGGCGGCGCGGTGCGCGATGGCGCGGGGGGACTCCATGTCATACTCCACTGACGCTGCTCGGTCTTCTTTTGTTTCCGGCGCGGATTGCTCAACACGTCGTCCGGCAAATCTTTCAGGAAACGTGAGGGCGCCGAAGGTTCACTGCTGCCGTAACGACCCCATCCCCGGCGGAAGGCGTAGGTGAGGTAGAGACGCTTCTCGGCGCGCGTCATGCCCACGTAGAGCAGCCGCCGCTCTTCGGCGACCTGCTGCGGCGAATCCTGCGAGCGGCTGTGGGGCAGTAGCCCTTCTTCCAATCCCGTCAAGAAGACGATGGGGTATTCCAGGCCCTTGGCGCTGTGCAGCGTGAGCAGCGTGACCGCGCGCACGTCCTCACTCAAATCATCAATGTCGGCGACCAGGGCCACGTCGGTCAAAAATTCGGGCAGTGTGATCTCCGGCGCGTCGGCGACGACAGCCCGCAGCGCCTGGATGTTCTCCCAGCGCGACTCGCCGTCATCGGAGCCGTCGCGCACGTAGGTCTCGTAACCGCTGTCGGTGAGGATGTGATCGAGAAGCTGCGCCACGCTCACCTCGGCGCGGAGCGCCTGCCAGCGTGAAATCAGCGCGACGAAGCCCTTCAACGCCTGCGCCGCGCGGTTAGCGAGCGCGTTTTGTTGCAGCAAGGCCAGCGCGCCCTGATAGCGGCTGCTCCCTAGCCTGTTTGCGGCCTCGGCGATGCTGTCCAGCGTGCGCGCGCCGAGGCCCCTGGGCGGCACGTTCACCACGCGCGCGAAGCTGACGTCGTCATCCGGCGTCTGGGCGAGGCGCAGATACGCCAGCACGTCCTTGATTTCCTTGCGGGCGTAGAACCGCGTCGCGCCGATCAGCCGGTAGGGGATGTTGTGGCGCACGAAGGTCTCTTCCAGCGCGCGGGATTGCGCGTTGGTGCGGTACATCACCGCGATGTCGCTGTAGGTGAGGCCGGAGCGCGTCAGCGTGGCGACCTCGCGGGCCACGAAATCCGCCTCCTCCTGCTCGTCGTAGGCTTCGTGGAGCGTGATGCGGTCGCCGCCGCGTGTGTGCGTGAAGAGGTGCTTGGGCGTGCGGTCGGGGTTGGGCGAGATGACGGCCTGCGCGCCATCCAGGATCACCTGCGTGGAGCGGTAGTTTTCCTCCAAAAGGTACTGCCGCAGCTCAGGAAAATCCGCCCGCAGCCGCTGAATGTTGCGATAGTCGGCCCCGCGCCACGAGTAGATGGATTGGTCTTCGTCGGCGACGACGTACAGGCTGCGGTGCTCCTGCGCCAGCAGTTGGAGGATGATGTACTGGGCCATGTTCGTGTCCTGGAACTCGTCCACCAGCAGATAGCGGTAGCGACCGCGATATTTGTCCCTGACGGACGAGTCTTCGCGGAGCAATTTGGCCGTTTCCATCAACAAATCGTCGAAGTCCAGGCCATCGTTCTTGCGCAGCGTGTCCTGATAGCGCGCATAGGCCCGCGCGACGATTTCATCGTAGTAGGTCTGCACGGGATAGCTGCTGGGGGGAATCAGTTCGTTTTTCGCGCTGGAGATGGCGTTGAGCAGCGCGTTGGGGCGGTAGCGTTTGTCGTCCAGCCCCAGGTCTTTGACCACTTGCTTCATCACGCTGAGCTGATCGTCCGTATCGAAGATCAGATAGTTGCTCGAAAGTCCGGCGGCGCTTGCCTCACGGCGCAGGATGCGGGCGCATGTGGCGTGGAACGTGCCCAGGGTCATCGCCTGCGCGGAAGCGTCGCCGAGCATCTTGTCGAGCCGGAGGCGCATCTCGCGGGCGGCCTTGTTGGTGAAGGTGACGGCAAGCACCTGCCATGCCGGGGCGCGCATCTCCGCCAGCATCCAGGCGATGCGGTGCGTGAGTACGCGCGTCTTGCCGGAGCCAGGCCCGGCGAGCACCAGCACCGGGCCGTTGGGCGTCGTGATAGCAGCGCGCTGCTGCGCGTTGAGTGTCTGCAAGAGTGGATGGGCTTGATTGTTCATTGTGACTATTGTAGCACGGAGAGGCACTGAAGCAAATGAAAATCCGCGCATCAAACCGGATGCGCGGATAAAAGGCGCTCCCGTGCTTCGTTATTGCAGCTTTTTCTTGACCTTATCGAGTCTTAGCAGCACATCTTCTGGGATGAAAACCTTTTGCGCGGCGGCGGTGTGTTCGACCATATCAATGAAGCTGAGCAGCACATAGTCTTCCGAGACAAGGGTGCTATCTCTGTCTTTGGTCATCGCCGTCAGGATTTTGACGGTGCTATCCAACATTTCCTGGCGCACCTGGCTCTCGGCGCGTTCGCGCACCCGCATCTCCTGGACGCGCTCATCCGCTTCGATCTTCTGGACTTCGATGTCACGCCGCGCCTTCCACGTTTTGACCCATTCCTGCAACACTTGCCCGTTAAATTCGATGTCGTGCAAGGTGACTTCCATGATGACAACGCCGTAGTCCGCGGCAGCCGTTGCGGTGAGGGCGGCGAGGAGGGTTTGGCGTATTTGCTGACGAACGTTGGGATCGAGCAGCTCGTCGAGTTTGTATTGCGCGAGAATCTTGGTGCGCATTGTCCCTTCCATCGCCCCCAAGATCACTCGCTTGATCCAGTCCATCATCCGGTCCGGCTCTGTGCGCCACGCCTCGCGGATCCACTTACACGTGGCGGCCTTGAAGATGTCGTCCTCGGTGTCGCCGACCTTGAATTTGACGGCGACTTCGTAGGTGATGGGAATGCCATCCTGCGTGATGGCGTTGACTTTGAACGGCCAACGCTGCGGGCGTAAGTCAATGATGTCCCAAATCTTCTCGAAAGGCTCAAGGCGCGGGAAGCCAGGGCCGCGGATGACGCGGACGAGTTTCCCTTCCTTCTCGGTGATCACTGCGCTGTCTTGGCGCACCACGAGTCCGGCGGGGCCGCCGATCTTTTTGACGGAATCTTTCCCCATACTGATTTTCCCTTCCTGGATGATCAGGTAAGGCGAGAATCCGGGACGCCCAAAGAGGCGATAGGTGAGGAACTGCCGCCCTTCTCCCACAGCGTCGAGTTGATAAAAGGCGCTGATGAAAGAGGCGCAGAGCAAAAGCGCGATCACGATGCCGGCTATGGCTGGCGTCATCCCTCCCAAGACATTGGCGGTGAACTGCCGGACGAACACATTCGTCGTCGAGACTCTGGAGTTTTCGACATTCTGCATGGCGACGATGGTGGCGATACCATCAAGACTCCGCACCCTGGTCACCTGGAGCGTGAAACGACAGGTGGCGGTTTGGGCCACGGGCGTGTCATCATTGGCGAAGACAAGCTCGATGTTGTGTACGCCTTCCGCGACCGTTTCGACGACGTTGAGTTTGGCTGTGAGATAACCGCCCACCGACAGCGCGGGGGTGATTTCGCTGAGGCTTATGCCTTCGCTTTCCGCCGTGTCTACCATAGGAGCGTTGAGATACCGCGCAACGATATTGCGCGTTTCGTTCACTTTGTCGCGCGCAATGAAGGCGCTGACGACGATACCATCTCTGTCCACGGCAGTCGCTATCCCGTCAACGCTGGTGGGGCAGGTGGTGACAATCGGCTGGTTGTAATGGATTGTAGCGATGGAGACTGCGATCAGGCTTATCGCAAAGAGAACAGCGCCCACGATGAGCACGGCAATGAGAACCCTGAGGTTATACTGGCTAACTCTTTTGAAGTTGAACATTTTTCTTTCCTCGTCCGGGTCTAGTCGGCGGTATCCCTCAGCCGTTCGAGCATATAGGGAGGTAAGCGATCCCCTTGCAGCTCAGGATCGGGAGGGGGATGGATGCCCATCGCATCGAAGAGTCGGGCAGCCAGGATGCGTTTGTTGACACCCCGCTCGGTCTCCTGCAGGATTTGGGCGAGTTTGGTGAGCATTTCGAGCCGCACCTCGGCGCGCACTTCTTGCTCGCGCAGGGCGATGCGCGCTTTGGCCTCGGCGATGGCGATTTCGATGTCTTTGTCGCGTTCAGTCTCCCAGTTTTTGATGCGCTGCGCGATGATGTCGTCGGGAACTTTGATGTCGCTGATCCCGCCGCCAACGACCTCAATACCCAGGGGCTTCATCTCCTCCTTAAGTTTGCCGATGAAGGCGCTGCTGATTTCCTCGCGTGGGTTTCTGATGCGCGCGGCTTTCAGCGCGTCGTCCCAGGTAACTTCTGGCTGCAAGAAATCGCCGGTCACGGTAGGCGGGGCGCTGCAGCACGCATAGCGCCAGGCGTTCTGCATATCGCGCGATAGCGACTCGAAGGGCGTCAGAAAAATGAACGTGCGTTCTTCTTCTCCACGTAGACGGATTTCGGACAAAACGCGCAGATCAATCGCCTCTTCTGGCACGCCGATCAAGACGCGCAGGCTCCTTTTAGCTGCGCCGATGAGGGTGATCTGTTCCACAGGGACGGCAAAGTGCCGGGCCAGCGTTTTCTGGAGGTCTTCCACATGGATTCTGCTGCCTTCCTCTGTCGCAATGAGCGCCTCCACCTTGACGGGCAGCGCGCAGATGGCCGGTCGCGGAAAGAGCCGCGCGATGTACTGACTGGGCCAACGTCTTTGGAGCTGGTGCGCCAGACAGTCGAGCATGTCTTGCCCGGCAAGCTGGTGAACCAGAGCTTGCGCCAGCTCTTCCTCGGTGCGGTAGGTGAAGAGTGTGTAGGCGACGCCCATATCGAAAGCCAGGTCTTTGATCTCGTCTCCATCCAGCCGGCGGGCCATAAATTGTTGGAGTTTTACGTCGGTGGAGAGGATAATTTCGTCGGCGGCCATCATTTCGACCTGGCTGTATTCCTGGGCCAGTTCGTACTTGGGCTTGTCGGGGTCCTGCGTGTTCATATGCAGTTCGTTGCAGGTGTATTTCGCGACGACATCTTTGAGCAGCGGCGGCCCCATCGTCAGCACCAACTCGTGCCAGGGGCGGCGCGTAATTTTTTCGGTCGCCAGTTGTTCCGCATCTCTGCTAAAATCGTGTTCGATCACGGCATGGTCGTATACCGCTTTAATCACTGCCTCTTCGTGATAAGGATACGATTCCCCAAGTTGCGGTTTGCGGCCATCCGCCCACACACGATTGGGCATGAAGGTGAAAATTTTGGCAGTGATGCCGTCTTTGGTCTCCGCCGCGATGGTTGTGACGCGGAGTTGCGGGCGCAAATCCACGTCGGTGTAGAGTTGTTCGAATTGTTTGGTGAAGCTCAGCCCCGGTGGGCATACTCTGAATTTGATGCCGTCCGAACTGACGGCCAGGTGGTCGCAATTGCACAGAATGATGCCCGGTCCGGCGTAGAATTGTCTGAACGGGTTCCCGCTGACGTTGGGATCGGGCTTCTCTTTGTCCAGCGTCTCGCGGGTTTTCCAATCTTCGATCACGTAATAGGGATAATTCGTCCCCATGCTGCACGTGAGCACACTGCGAAAGGTCTGCGTTCTGGCATCCTCTGTGCCGGATGGAAACAGGCTGCTCCACACCGGCGCTGCCACTTCATCGTCAAACGGCAGGAGATTGTGCAGCGTAGGGATTTTTGTGTGATCGGGTAGGGGGAGGGATAGGATCGCAAAGTAGTATAGCGCCCACCACAAGATGGCCTGCGCCGGCAGCGTGATCAACAGCAGGCCTATCCTCCCGGCGACTTGATAGCCGATCCAGCAAGCGAAGACGAATTCAAACCACAAAATGGTGAACAGGGTCACGCCCTTACCCTGTACCATCGTATTGGTGAAGAACCGGATGCCGACTGTGCCTACGAGCGCGATGGCAATGAATAAAGCCCAGGTGGTGTTGGCTATGCCGAAGGCAAAGAATGGGACGGCGTTCACAATGATGCAGAAGGCCGCCGCTATGCCAAAGGTGCTGGTGAAGACGACGGTTCCTATCTCTTTGTTGAAGAAATAGCCTAACGCGCCGCTCATGGCGGTCGTCCACAGCGCAATTTCCAGGATCAGATAGATGTTGACCAGGTACGGCGCGACGCTATTGGGGAATTTCGTCACTTGTGGATCGAGGTGGTGGAAAGGCAGTTTTTCAGGGTCAAAGACCAGGCCCAACACAAGGAGAAGGAAAACGTTGGCCACAAGTGTGGTCAAGCTCAAAGTCAGCGCGGCGTTCTTCGATTTCCAGAAGAGGTATCCTAAGATCGCGGCTAATATGCAAGCCAACCCGCCTTCAATCAGCAGTGTCAATCCGGCTCGTGTAAGGAGTGTTATGGACATAACCGCCTGTTCCTCCTCGTGAGGTGGATGTAAATTTAAGGTTTCTTATTTCATTATAGTAAGATTTACCTCTTAGTGCAAATGGGTTGCCTGTAAACGGCCTTATTTCTTCCGCACAATTGACACCAGAATTCCCCCGCCCATCACCAACGCGACGACGAAACTCAGGATCACAATCGCCTGCACGATCCAGGGCGTGTCGGTCGTCGCCGGGATGAGCACTGCCAACCCAAGAATCATCGCCGCGACGATGACGCTGAGCGCGATCCGCGTCACCATGCGGTCGAGCAATTCCAGGTTGCTGTGCTCCAGCGAGAGTTTGAGGGGGGCGCGCTTTTCGATGCGATCCAGCAGCAGCATCCCGATGTGCGGCAGTTCTTCCAGCAAATCGCTCCAGGCCAGCCCCCGCCGCGTGATTTCGTTGATCCAATGGCGGTTAGGCAGGGCAGCTTTGACCATCAGTTTGGCGACATACGGCCCGGAGAAGGCAAAAATATCGAACTCCGGCGCCAATCTGTAGCCGATCCCTTCCATCATCGCCAGGGTTTTACCCAATTGCCAGAAGTTGGTGGGCAATTGGAGGCGATACTCGAAAGCCAGCGGCATAAGCGAATCCATCAATTCATTGACATGCACATCCTTGAGCGCCAGACCGTTGTAATAGCGCAGCAGCCGTTCAATGTCCTGGCTCAAGGCGCGGCGATTCACGTCTATCGGCGCAGCGCCGATGTGGATCAGCCCATCGGTGACGCTTTGGGCGTCCATTTGTACCGCGACGCTGTAAAGGCGGATCAGATTGGTGCGGTCGGCGTCGCTGAGGTAGCCCACCATACCAAAGTCCATCGCGCCGATGACCTCGTTTTCCATCACGATGAGGTTGCCGGGGTGCGGGTCGGCGTGGAAGAAGCCGTCTTCGAGGATTTCTTTGACGATCATCCGCGCAGCATTGTTAGCGATTTTCTTGCGATCGTAGCCGGCCTCATCCAGCGCAGCGATGTCGGTGATTTTGATGCCTTCGATGTATTCCATCACCAGCACGCGGCGGGTGGTATAATCCCAATACACCGCAGGGATGTGCAGGCATTGTTCCTGCGCGAAATTCGCGCGGATGCGGTCGGCGTTGCGGCCTTCGCTCTGGTAGTTCAGTTCGTTGTGCAATGTCTCGGCGAAATCCTCGACGATTTCCACGAGATTGTACACCCGTCCCAGCGGCGTGTGTTGCTCCGCGTAGTTGGCGATGTCGTGGATGATCTCCAGATCGGTTTGAATGGTGGGCAGGATGTGGGGCCGTTGGACTTTGATGACGACCTTCTGGCGCGTCAGGAGTTTGGCCGCGTGAACCTGGGCGAGCGACGCCGCCGCCAGTGGCTTGGGATTGATTTCACCGAAAACTTTCTCCGGCGGAGCGCCCAGCTCCGTTTGGAGCACCTCGTGTATCTCGTTCCAGGGCACCGGCGGCACGTTGTCCTGGAGCTTTGCCAGTTCCGTGATGTAGCTGGGCGGCAACACATCGGGACGGGTGCTGAGCATCTGCCCCAATTTGACGAACGCCGGCCCCAGTTCCTCCAAAGCCTGGCGGAAGTGGGCCGGCAGGGAAGCCGGTTCCTGAATCGGAAAAGGGTAAAGATCGCGCAACCACAGCGGCTCTGTGGGGAGTTGGGACAGCGCAAACCCGAAGCCGTGGCGGGTGAATACGGTCAGAATATGCCGGTAGCGCCGCAGATGGCGGATCGGGCGGCTAATCGTCGGAATCTTGAACATCCCACTCCTTACTTCCCACGCCCTACTCCCTCCCGCTTGGGAGCATAGCCGGTGAAGCGATATTTCACCAACGTCCAGAGCACGGTAAACCCATCTTTCCAGGAGATTTTCTTGCCTTCGTTGAATTCCCGCCCGCTGTAGGAGATCGGAACCTCGTAGATGCGGTTCCCGGTCAGCAAAATTTGGGCGGTGATTTCGGGATCGAACCCCCAACCGCTGGCCTTAAGATGTAATTGGTCGGAGACTGCGCGCGTGAAAACCTTGTAGCACGTCTCCATATCGGTGAGAATGGTATTGTAGAGGATGTTGGTGACAAATGTAAGGAAGCGATTGCCTACCATGTGCCAGAAGAACATCGCTTTGCTCGGCCCGCCCCGGAAGCGCGAACCATACACCACGCGCGTGCGTTTTTCAAGGATGGGTTGTAGCAAATGTGGGTAGTCGCGTGGATCGTATTCCAGATCAGCGTCTTGAATGAGGCAGATGTCGCCGGTTGCCTTTTGTAGCCCCGTCCACACTGCGCCGCCCTTGCCTTGATTCACGGCGTGGAAGATGATGATGAATCCGGGTTGCGCTTCGAGGGAGCGCAGATACTCGCGCGTCCCATCCTTCGACCCGTCGTCAACGATCACCAGTTCGCGTTCCACGTCAACCACCGTTTCGTTGGCGTGATCGGCCCAGATACGGATATGCAGATTAACAGCCTGAATGCGATCAACGATTTCGGCGATCGTATCAATTTCGTTATAAACCGGAATGATAACTGAGAGTTTCACGGTCCCTCCTGCGTTATGATTGCGACGTGGTTAGCGGTGAAGCCTTGCAAAGGTTAAATGCAGCCTTCGTGAGGCTGCACCGCGCCCTATTGATGCTTGTGTAGCCTGACATTGGCGTAAGCCCGTGGGCGTCCGTGCGGCCAAACCCAATGAAGTAGGGTTTGCCGTTCCGGGGTTGTGAGTTCTCGCCATTGTCCTGGCTCCATATTGGGTGGCAAAGTCAGCGGTCCGATGGCGACGCGCACCAGCCGGACAATCGGCAGTTCTACAGCAGACGTCATCCGCTTGATTTGTCGTTTTTTCCCTTCATAAAGAACGATGCGCAACCACGTCGTTTTGGCGGGCGTGGGGAGCGGCTTGGGAAACGGCGGCAGCACGGGCGAAGTGTCCAGGACTTCCACATCGGCCGGCCGGGTGACGCCGAGCTTGGTTTCCACGCCTTCGCGGAGACGTTGGAGCACCTCGACGTCGGGGCGTCCGACCACCAGCGCGAGATAGGTCTTGGGATGATTGAAGTCGGGATGTGTCACGCGATGCTGCAAAGGCCCATCACTGGTTAGCAGCAGCAACCCTTCGCTATCCAGGTCGAGCCGGCCGGCGGGATGCAATTCCGATGGTATCCCCAAACTCCCCAGCGCCGGACGGTTATAGCGATCTCGATGGGCGCATAACACATCGTAAGGTTTGTAGGCGATAGCATAGCGGTAGGGTCGTTCTGTCAACGGATCAATCCTTTGATTGTACACAGAGAAACCTTGCAAAGGTCAGATAGCGCCTTTGAGTTTGCAGCCGGCGCAAGGTCGGTGACATCTCGTATGAATCAACCCAAATTATACTCGTCCGGGGGAAGGGAGCAAGTAAGGTAGCGTATCCGCTCGCTATATTTTGCAACGCGGGCATTTTTTATGGGGTTTCGCTTGCTATTTCAGAAGAAAATCACTATAATTACTTATGTTACTGGCGTGATCCACAGTGACTTGTAGCGCGATCAGAATAAAGTGTTTGGGAGGTCACCCTGTTCGTTGCGGTCATACCGAGGAGGTTCTCGTGAACATCATCAAAGTTGCTGCGACCTCTCGTTCCACTTCCGTGGCAGGCGCTATTGCCGGCATCATCCGCGAAACGGGGCGGGTGGATGTGCAAGCGATCGGCGCGGGGGCTGTGAATCAAGCCATCAAAGCCATTGCCATTGCGCGCGGCTACCTTGAATTGGATGACATTCACATTTACTGTATCCCTTCTTTTTCGGAGATTCTGATTGATGGTAAAGAGCGTACCGCGGTGCGGCTTGCCGTGGCATCCGGCATGGTCAGTTCGTGATGGTGTGTGAGCAGTCTGTTGTGTAAACCAGCGTGCGGTTTACTGGCGGAAATTTCTATCTTCAATGTTTAATTCTTAAGGGAGGAAATATGGCAGAGGACAAGCAGAAGAAACTTCGTTTGTTGGCGTATTGGCTCTTTACGAGCGTGATGATCATCTTCGCGGCCATAACAGCCTATATCTATGTTTGGATTGGCCCGCTTACAGGCACGATAGGGATGGCTATCAAAGGCGCTTTGCCTATTACGCTGGTGGCCGCTGTTGCCGCGGCAATTCTCTATGCTGTGTATTATTTCTTGATTTACAAGAAGGGATAACCAGCAGCGGCGTCAGATCATAAGCGAATGCCCCGCCATCTTGGCGGGGCATTTCTTTTGTAAGATAAGATTCGATCTTTTCCTGCGACTATCTTAAATCCGGCAGATTCAGCAGCAGATTTTCCATCCACAATTGCGCGTTCGCGTTGTGCTGAAGCGCATCTCGACAGGCTTCCAGCGCCTTGAGCGTGTTGATGGCGCCGTCAAGCGGCAGCTGCTGTGCTATGTGCGTCAAGGTATCGTGATACCTTTGATGTGTGATCCTCTGCTCATTCCCTGTTTGGATGAGCACAACGTCACGCCAGCCGGTCAGCCAATAGGCCAGCGTTTCATCGAGTCTGATGTTTGTGTCCCGTGTGAGCGTCTGTACAGCGTCGAAGCGGGACGGTAAGTCCTGTTTCAACACATTGAGCAGCAGGATCAGAGCGTTGTCCATACGCTGTTGATACTCCACTTCCGTCACGGCGCGGATAGCCCATCCCATACGTCCCCCAGAAATGCGCGCCAGATGTTTGGCCTGCTCCTCGGGGACGTTCCATCGGGCGCGCAGGGCCTCTTCGACGGTTGTCTGGGATAGCGGGCGCAAGGTGATCTGTTGGCTGCGTGAGACAATGGTTGGCAGCAGCAATTCCGCGTCTTGGGCCAGGAGAATGAGGTGGGCATAGGCCGGCGGCTCTTCCAGGGTTTTGAGCAGCGCGTTCGCAGCGCCAATCGTGGCGCGTTCAAAGGCGTTGATGAGCGCGATTTTGTGGGCGCTTTCGTTCGGCGTCAGGGCCAGGAAGCGTTCGACGGCGCGAATCTGGTCAATTTTCAGATTTCCGCCCTGTTCTGCCGGTTCCACCAGCATAAAATCGGGGTGATTGCCGGAGGCGAACTTCCGGCAAGCGAGACAAACGCCGCAAGGTCGTTGGTCAATGGCGCCTTTGCACACCAGCGCACTGCTGACGATGCGCGCCAGCGTCAGCTTCCCGACATTTTCTGGCCCGGTGATCAGCAAAGCCTGAGGCAATTCACCGTGGTCCAGGGCGACCTGCAATTGCCGGACAGCCCAGTCGTGTCCTACAATGTTCCACGTCGTCATAAGCTCTCCGGTGTAGGCGGGCGTTCTTCCGTGAGACACGCATCGGTGGCGATGTCAAACAATGCGGCGGGCACTGTATGACGAATCTCCGTGGTGATGTGGATGACGGTATAAAACGAAGCCGGGAGCTGGCATATCGCCCGAATCATCAGCTCCGGGCGCACGACGATGAAGGCCACGCGATAGTCAAAGCGACGGAGTAACTTGAGCGCCCGCGCCCATCCCTGACCATAAATCAATTCCAGCGGGCCGATTTCGTCCAGGATAAAGACCTGCGTAGGAAAGCAGGCGTCCAACGCCTTGTCGCTGCGCGCGATGGCTTCGGGGGCAAAGCGAAAATGTCCCACGACAAAACCGGTATTGCTTGCCACCGGCAGCGTCAATGGATAGCTTTCCCCGGAGCATAACTCGGTGACGCACAAGTCATGCTCCCCAGTCCGTTGCGTCAGCAAGCCGGAGACTTTTAAGTCGGTCTGACGGAGCGTATCTGCCAGGTGGAAACATGCTGTGCTCTTCCCTATCTGGCGATTTCCGGTGAGAAGTACGATTTTAGGTTCTAACATCCTGGTTTCAGTGTCTCACCACGACCCTCTATGATAAGATAAAGGCCGGGGATAAACCGCCGGCCCTGTGTGGAGATGGCGGGAATCGAACCCGCGTCCGAAGAATTCGACGACGTGCTTCTACGAGCGTAGTCGGCCCTTTCGTTTCACCCGGAGGGCCGCTGCCGACCGCGCCGCATCCGGGTTAGCCGATTCGTCTTAGACTTCCTTATCGGTGTCTGAAAGTATGCACGCAGACTTTATGTCACCGTACTCCACCACGCCTGCGAGATCGTGGAGGGGCGTGACCGGATCTCCCGGTCAGGTTTTGGATCTCGCGCTCTGCTTACGCAGCGAGGGCGACCGGGGCGGATGCCCAGGTGTTCGCCATCGCGGGAATCCAGTTGTTTGCCTTAGTGTTGGCATTTTGGGTTTGCTCCTGGGTTTACGGAGACGGAGCCTCCCCGGCCCGCCGCCCATCCTCAGCCTTCCCCGTCGAAACCTATCATCCCCGCTTGTATTATACCACATTTCTATCTGGCTGACGGAAATCTACAGCGCATCTCCTAAAACAATGCCGAACAGCCCGACGATTACGCCAAGATGTAAGAAGAGGTTTGTGTCCGCCAGCCAGGTGATGAGGGGCCAGTGCGGCAGAAGGTTGAATATCAGGTTGAGCAGCACCATCCCGATGCCGATGAGCACCGGCAGTCCTTTGTGATGCGCGAGAAATTCGCTGACTTTTTTCAGCAATTCGTTCATGACTTCCTCCTCGTCGAAGCTTTGAGGCTACTAAATGCGATTGTATCACAGTGAATCATGGGGGCAACTCGCTTGGCAATAAAGGGCACAGCGCATACAAAACTGCTCAGTCCTCTTGTGAAACGTAATGCGTGACCCTGGCGGATCACGCATTACATTTTACGCTGCTGCAGATGCTGCAGTTAGCAAATGCTACAAATCATCATCATCAACCCCACCAACGCCAGCGGAATCCCCACAATTGCGCCGACAATGGTCAAGCTGACAATGACGCCCGCGACCACCAGCACCAGCCCCATAATCCCCACGACCAGCCGCCCGGTCAAGCCGATGATCCAGAAGATCAACTTGAAGAGCAACACGAACGGGAAAAAGATCAATTTGATTAAGAATTCCATTGTTATCCTCCTGTAACTTAATGTTTTTGTAATTTGTCATTGACTTACACTTATACTACGTAAGTGAATTACAAAGGTTGCATGAATTGTGGGAATTTGGGCGTTTGCCGACCACGAATTCGGAACGAACAAACGAATGGGGAGCGCGCCAAGGCTTTATCATTCTCGCTCCGAGAGGAACGCCAGTTCCCCGTTCTAAGCTGAGATAGGTCACAAAACGCGGATCTGGCGATCCGCTCGAAGCTAAATATGGGAATTGTGACGAGAATGATAAGACCCTGAGAGAGCGTTCATTCGTGGTCAGAGGCTTTCTATGGTACAATGAAATGGGATGAAAAATTGAAGTGTCGTAATAAGGGGGTAGTGCTATGACGACCACGGCAACTGTTTTCCCAGGGGCTTTTCAACAACTACTCAAACTATACCGGCATCGTCCCGACGTTGTGGACGATGCAATAGGCCGTTTGTTGCAAGAAGATCAAGGCTTGCGTTGGTCTATGATCATCGGCGCCTACCGTGACGGCGACATCAACTTAGGTAAAGCGGCAGAATTACTGGGATTGCATGAGCTGGCGCTCCGTGAGCGTTTCATCGAATTGGGCATCCCTGTGCGTATCGGCGCATCGGATGTGGCGGAAGCGCGGGCCGAAGCTGATGCAATCTCAAACTGGTTCAATGTCGAGCCATGATCGTTCTGCTAGACAACACCGTATTATCCAACTTCGCACTTGTTGGATATGCCGCCCACTTGCGATTCATCCTCGGCGAAACGGCAGCAACTACGCCCCAAGTTTTGCAAGAGTTTGAACGTGGCGTGGAGCTGGGATTACTTCCTGTCGTGGATTGGAGTTGGCTGCGGGTTTTGACATTCACGCCGCAGGAAAAGGCGCTTTATAAGCGATTTTGCGAGCGTCTGAACGCAGGAGAAGCTTCGTGCTTGGCCATTGCCGCACAACGAAAAGGCCGTGTTTTAACTGACGACCGTGATGCACGCTGGGTAGCAACACAAATGCAAATCCCAATCGGCGGTACACTAGGTCTTCTACGATACCTGGTTGAACGTGAAGATTTATCCTTGTTGGCTGCGGATCAACTCTTACGTGAGATGATCGAGTTGGGATACCGTTCACCGATTGAGTCCATAGCTGAACTTCTATAAGAATCCGTGAAACTAACCGATTCCCAAAACGCCATTATTCAGCCCCCCTTCGACCGCAAAATCTTCCTGGAAGGCCCCGCCGGGACCGGGAAGACGACGGCGGGCGTCGCGCGGATGCTCTACATGCTGATGAGCGACGTGCCGGCAGACCGTCTCCTCGTGCTGACGCCGCAGCGGACGCTCGCCGCGCCCTACGAGGAGGCGCTGCGCCACCC
>DAOUAQ010000039.1:0-34077 GCA_034433375.1 Anaerolineae bacterium
TTGGGCGGGAAGGTTTCGGGATGGCGCAAAAACGACAGATCGTGGACGGTCAAGATTGCGCGGGTTGCGCGTTTGAGCGGCGGCAGGACGAAATCCGGCGAGTAGAAGGTGTCTACGCGGCCGGTGATCCATTCGGCGGGTACGGGCAGGCGTAGCCGCTGCCACAAGCGGGCCATCCAATCGTCGGTGAGGGGTAGATCGCGGAACGTCAGGCGGTCGGGGTGCGCCGCCGCCTCGCGCAGTCGTTGCTGCGCGCGCGTCCAGGCTTCGCCCAGGCCCGCCGACGCCGTCAGCAGCACGAATTCGTGCTCGCTGGTAGCAGCTAAGACGGCGACGATCAACTCACGAGCGTATCTGCCGATGCCCGCGCCTTGCCGGGCGGCGGCTGTGTAGTCAATGGCGATCTGCACCGGAAAGCTCGCTCTCCTATTTTACGTCGTTATAGGTCCAGACGCGGTTGATAAAGAAATTCCAGAACAGGACGATCCCCACCGCTAGGGCCAGCGCCATATTGCTGCCCAGGCGCTCGGCTTGGGACGCGAGGGCCGGTACGACGGCCTCGATCAGCCGGGCAAACGGTCGGTGGGTAAAGGTCAGAATAGGGACCCGGATTACGATGCCGGTCAGGTTCACGAAGAAGAATTGAATGAACTGGCGGACCAGTGGTTTGCTGCGTGAATCGGGATAGGTCCAGTAGCGGTTCCACAGAAAATTACTGATGACGGCAATCACGAACGATAGTGTGCCCGCGAATGTAGGGCCGAGGTTTTGCGGATCCTGCAACCCTAACGCCAATAGCGGCGCGTGCAGGAACCCCCCTGCATCAACGGCCCTGTTGGTCGGATTCAGCAAGAGGTTATAGGTGCCAAAGTCAATGACGGCGCCAATCGCGCCTACCACCAGGAACTTCGAAAAGCGTACCATCTCCTTCCGGTTGGCCGCGACCCATCGTCTGATTCTCTCGATGCTCATCTGTCTCCCTCGTCACAAAATAAGCCGGGCTGCGCGCCCGACTTCCGCGATTATAACGGGCGGTGGACGGATGTCAACCCGATTGCGCGCGTGGCCCTTCGTGGTATAATCCCGTCTGTTCGGAGAGGTGCCGGAGCGGCCGATCGGGGCGGTCTCGAAAACCGTTGTAGTTTTAGGACTACCGTGGGTTCGAATCCCACCCTCTCCGCCAAAACAGCAACCGGTCTGGTCGTATAAGCCAGGCCGGTTTGTTTTTTGTGAACCTGGACATTATCGCTATTCTGTCCGGCTGATGCTGCTCAAGGGCAGCCGTATTTTGATACGCAACCCAGGGTTTTCGGGGTCGGCGGTGCAAGGGCTTTCTGCATGGACGACACCGCCGTGCGCCTCGACGATGGATTTGACCAACGCCAATCCTAGCCCCACACCGCCGTAGCGTCGTTTAGTGCTGCCGTCAATCTGGTAGAAACGTTCGAAGATTTGCCCTAATTTCTCCTGGGGAACCCCAATCCCTGTATCGCAGACTGTCAGCAGAGCATACTGTCCATCTTGCTCCAGTGCCATCTCAATCTGACCGCCGGGTGGCGTAAATTTAAGCGCATTGCCAATAAGGTTGTCCAGCAGGCGGTAGAGTTGTAGATAGACGCCGATAATCATCAACGGGTGCCCCGGAGTTTCTGCAACCAGTGTTAAACCTCTCTGTTGCATCTCGTTTTGAAATTCGTTGTGGATGGTCTGGACAAGTTGGCACAAATCCACCGGCTCCGCCATTGGGAATTCTTCTTTCGGATTTTCCATCTGCCACAGCAGCGTGATGTTTTCTACGAGATTACGCAGCATCGTACTGCGGCGCGCGATGATCTCGATGGCTTCTGCTTGTTGCTCTGGAATCGGCCCCAGCGAACCATCCTGCAATAATTGTGTATAGCCTGTGACCAGCGCCAATGGCGTGCGCAGCTCGTGCGACACGTTCTGGAGCATCTCGTCCTTCATCCGGTCCAGTTCTTCCTGACGTCGCAGCGCCTCTTCGAGCACTTTCGCTTGATGGGCTGCCACCTCGTAAAATCGCGCGTTCTGCAGGGCCAGGGCAATGGGGACACTCAGGGTTTTCAAAAGCTGCTGATCGTCCTCTTTGTGGATGACGTTGTCGGCGCTGACCAGCGAGATAATGCCGATCAAATCGTCGTGAATCTTGAGCGGGAGATCGAGCGTGGACTCACTGTCTACTTCCCGTTGGGATGCGACCCAATGTAATAGGGTCGGCTCTGCGTTCTTCTCAGCGAGACCGTAAACCGTTCTCACGGGCTGCGCAATACCTTGCTCAGAAATCGAGGTGAGTGTATGGGCATCTTTATCCCACAGATGGATCATCCCGTGCTCAATGTTGAGCGCGCTGCCGATGTGAGTGAGCGCGCGTCTGGCGACCTCCTTTATTTCCAACGTTTCCGAGAGCGTTTGCGAGAGCGCATTAAGGATAGTCAGCCGTTGCCGCTCCTTTTCCAGCGAGTCAACTAGCCGCAAATGCTCAATTGTTGCGGCGACGTAATCGGCGAAGAGTTGCAGATGCTGGGTATCAGCGTCGCTAAATTGTCCGGCGCGTCGCCCATCCACGTTGAGGAACCCGATGATTTCACCCCTGGCGATCAACGGCACGCCCAGATAGGCGCGGATATTCATGGTTTCATCGGTGCCTGTCCACCGATCGGAGTTGGTCGTGTCGGCGATGAGCAGCGGCGCGCGGGTAGTCAGCATCGTTTGGTAGGTCGGCAGAGATTCGATGTGAATACCGCGGTCAATGAGTGAACGCACGTTCACATTAAGCCGGTGGTATCCCGCCGCAGCGACCAATTCAAGGTGTTGTCCGTTGACGAGGACAATGTTCGCGGCGTCGCCGGGCACGACGTGAGCCGCCTTTTCCACCGCCCTGTGCAATGCTTCCCGTGGCGTGCGCGTGCGTGATAGTGCCAGCCCTGCTTCGGTCAGCGCCTCCAGTTGCCGGCGTGACTGTTCTCTGGCGGTGATGTCCATCACGCTGGCGATGACGGCGGGGCGACGGGCGTGCATAGCGCGTGAACCGTAAACTTCAACATCAAAAAGCGATCCGTCCTTACGAATCCCTTTGAAACTGTGACGGACGGTTTGCACTTCTTTCCTGAGGCACTTGGTGATGTATTCTGCGATAACCGGCCGGTTTTCGGGCGCAGTCAAATCGAGAGGTCCGCGCTGATCAATCAGTTCGTCAGGGTTCGCATAGCCATACATTTGCGCCAGAGCCGGATTGGCGTAGCGAAACAGGTCGTTTTGGATAATGACGATGCCGATGAGCGAGTTTTCTGCCAGTCGCCGGAAACGTTCCTCGGAAGTCCGCAGCGCTTCTTCGGCGAGACCGCGCCGCGCCTCGGCTTCCATACTTTCCAGCGCGAAGCCGACGTCGGCGCTGATTTCCTCGAGCAACTGCATTTCTGCCTGATCGAAGGCGCTGGTTTCTGTTGCGCAGGCGGTTAAAATCGCCCTGAGCATCCCATTGACCAGCATGGGCACAGCGATGGTCGTCCAGGTGCATGTCATCCCGCCTTGCGGCATAGATTGGGTTTTTTGCCCGATGACGGTTCTGCCCTCGCGTAGCGCCTGTTCGGCTACCGTTTGATTGTAGGGCGCTTGGCTAATCCGTGTTTCGAGTTGATCCTGCGGTGTAGCGATCACCGTTGAGGCAATGGCCGGATACAGGTCGCCGTTGCGCAACTCACCGATCCACACGCTCTCGTAATTGCGTTCCTGAACGAGGATGTTGCATACTTCCTGCAACAATCGCCGTGGGTTCTGGCGAATGTGAAGAATGGCCTTATTGATGCGTTTGGTGGCGCGTAAAGTTTGGTTGAGGCGTTCGAGATCGCTGTCTTTCATAAGTTTGTGTTGCGCTGTTTAGCGAATGTGAACCAATCGCCGGGCAATGGCGTTATGACGCTCAATCGTGGGTATCAAATCGAGCGTAAGGAGCTGTCCTTCCTGGATGACGACCCGTCCGTTGATCACGGACAGGTCAACGTTCTGCGGATGGCAAAAGACGGTCGCTGCCAGCGGATCGTGGACTGCGCCGCCGGCAAAGCCGAGTGTGTCCAGCCGCAGGCCGATGAAGTCGGCGGCCTTGCCGGGCGCGAGCTGGCCGATGTCGTCCCGTCCGAGGACCTCGGCGCCGCCGCGCGTCGCTATCCGGAGCGACTCTTCCGCGCTGAGGCCGGCGGGGTTGCCGGAAACGCGCTGCAAGAGCGTCGCCATACGCGCCTCTGCCAGCAAGTGCGAGCTGTCGTTGCTGGCCGAACCATCCACGCCCAGGCCAACCGGCACACCCGCGTCCAGGTAGGCGCGCACCGGCGCAATCCCCGACGCCAGCCGCATATTGCTCGATGGGCAGTGCGCCACGCCAGTGTGCGTGTGCGCCATCTCACGGATTTCTGCGGGATTGATGTGAACGCCGTGCGCGAACCACACGTCATCGCCGAGCCAGCCTAACGATTCGGCGTAGCCCACAGGCCGCTTGCCGGAGGTCGCCAGGCAGAATTCTTCCTCGTCCGCCGTTTCCGCCAGGTGGGTGTGCAGTTGCACGCCGTAAGCGCGCGCCAGCCGCGCTGATTCGCGCATCAAGTCCTCGGTCACAGAAAACGGCGAGCACGGCGCGACGGCGAT
This sequence comes from Anaerolineae bacterium, assembly GCA_034433375.1. Lineage (GTDB taxonomy): Bacteria > Chloroflexota > Anaerolineae > B4-G1 > SLSP01 > DSWT01. The sequence continues at coordinate 4,657 of DAOUAQ010000039.1, forward strand.
CCGCAGCATCGCGTAGGGGACTGCGTCGTGGTAAGTCTCGATGACGCGCTGTGTGTCCTTGAGGATGAAAGCTTCATCCTCGACGACGCGATCCGGCGGCAGCCCGCCCTGGCTTTCGCCGCGACTCATCGAGCCGCGGGTGGCGTGGAAGCGGACGCCGATCTCCTGCGCGGCGCGAATTTCGTCGTCCAGGCGCGCGTCGTTGGGGAAGATGTACAGGTGATCGGAGGTGGTGGTGCAGCCGGAGAGCATCAGCTCCGCCAGCCCGGTCAGCGCGCTGACGTAGACCGCTTCGCTGTTCAGCCCGGCCCAGATCGGATACAGCGTTTTGAGCCAATCGAACAGCACCGCATCCTGCGCCGCCGGCACAGCGCGCGTGAGCGTTTGGTAGAGGTGGTGGTGCGTATTGATCAACCCCGGTAGGATCACCATGCCTGCCGCATCAATGACGCGGTCGGCGGTGTTTTGCGCTAACTCGGCGGTCGTCCCCACGGCCTCGATGACGCCGCGCCCCGTGGCGTTCTCGCGCACAAAAAGGCTGCCATCGGGGATGCGGCGGCGTTGATCGTCCATCGTGACCAACAATGCGGCGTTTTTCAACAGGAGTGTGCTCATCCCTTGTCCTCCGTAAGATTGCCAGAGAATATCCGAAATTCCATAGCGTATAGTGTAACACAAGGGTAAGATTGAGCAAACGGCGGCAATGTGGGTGGTTGTTTTGTCCTATAACCGTGTTACACTCGATCTCACGTTGGAACGTTGGAATGTTCAAACGCGGAGGGTCGCATGATTGAGTTGGGAAGATGGCTGAGAATTGTAGTATTGTTGGGGATGTTGGTTGGGACGACGGCGGCGTTTGATCCACCTCCTGGTTTCGCAGGACAGGCGTTGACGCTTCTGGAGGGCGCTAATCTGCCTTGGCCTGTGCAACAGGTCAGCGTCGAAGGGCAGACGATCACTGTCTGTTTGAAGGTCTCACCGGCGGATGTGCGCGCCGGCAACGGGTTGGGCATCGAGACCGTGCAGGCCGCCATCCGCCAGACGTTGGCTTCCCTGGAGTGGCGCATCCTACACGTGCAGGCGGTTGATCCTGACGACGGGGTGTGCCGGGCGCTTTCAAGTTATCTGCCGCGCGCTGCGGGCATTGTTACACCTTCTGTTGCACCTGTTGCCCCTACCGTTGTACAGTTTTCCCGTGCGCTCGAAGGGAAGACGATTTACGTGAGCGCGGGGCATGGTTGGCGCTGGAACGGTTGGGAATGGCGTCCGCAACGTGGTATCACCGAGGGCATCATTGAGGATCATAACAACGCCGAGGCCGTAGGGCAATACCTGATCCCCTATCTCGAAAACGCCGGCGCCACGGTGATTCCGGCGCGCGAGCGCGACTGGAACACCGCGCGCGTCATCGTGGACAACGACCAGGGCGCGCCCAGTTACATCGAAGCGGGGGCCTGGGCGACGGGTGGCGCGCCCGGTTACGCCGGTGGGACGTACCGCTGGTCGTCTACGGTCGCCGGCGCGCCTACGGCGACGGCTTCCTGGCAGATTGCTGTCCCGCGCCCCGGCATTTACGCGCTGTATGCGTGGGTCTATCCTGGCGTGAACCGCGCCCCTGACGCGCACTATGCCATCTCCCACGCCAGTGGGACGGCGCACGTGCGGCTCGACCAACGCATCCGGCAACGCACGTGGCGCTATCTGGGGACGTTCCCCTTCTATGCGGGGACGGCGACGGTCACGTTGGACAACGTTTCGGCGGTGGGCAGCGGTGCGGTGGTCATCGCCGACGCGCTGCGCCTGGGCAGCGGCGCCTTCGACAGCCTGAACGGTATCGTGACCGACGGAACCTATCCGCCGCAGCGCGTCTGGTGGGAGATAGGCGCCTTCTACTACAGCCAGTGGATGGGGCTGAATTATGACGATTGGGAAGGCTTCAACGACGTCGTCGCTCGTCCGATGTACGCGCGCTGGAATCACGCGGGAACTGGCGAGGATGCGCTCTTTATCTCCTGGCACACGAATGGTTATAACGGCACAGTGCGGGGCACAGAATCTTACGTTCACAACGGCGACACGTACTCTCGCACTCTGGGCAGTATTCAACTGCAAACCGCCATCCACACGGAATTGCTCCGCGATATTCGCGCGGGATGGGATGCGGGGTGGGTGGATCGAGGCCAGCGCCAGAACGATCTGGGCGAGCTGCGGATGCTGTGGGATGACAATCCCGCGACGCGTATGCCCGGCGTGCTGCTCGAAATCGCCTTTCACGATCAGCCGGACGACGCGCGCGCGCTCAAAGACCCGCGCTTCAATCTGTTGGCAGCGCGCGCTGTTTATCAGGGGATCGTGCGTTACTTCGAGCAGCGCGACGGTGTGGACTTGCTCACGCTACCGGAGCCGCCAACGCACCTGCGTGTACAGAACCTCGGCGGCGGCGCGGTGCGCGTGGCGTGGCAGCCCTCGCCGACCGACGGGGTGGGGTTGCGCGGCGAGGCGGCGACCGGCTACCGCGTCTACGCCAGCCCGGACGGCTTCGCGTGGGGCGCGCCGGTTGCGGTGGCTGGCACATCGCACACGCTGACCGGCCTCAGCGCCGGGCAAACGCTCTACGTCCGCGTAACGGCAACCAATGACGGCGGCGAATCTTTCCCCACGGAAGTCTTGGGCGCGCGGGTGGGCGACCAACCCACGCTGTTGATCGTCAACGGCTTTGACCGGCTTGATGTGGATGGCATCGTCATCGAGTATGACCCGGTGGAAGGGCCGAACGCGCGGATGTGGGTGAAGCAAATGAACAGCCGGGACTACGTCGTTGACCACGGGGTATCCGTGCCTTCCGCGTATGCGTGGAACAGCGCCAGCAACGAAGCTGTGGCGGATGGATTTGTCTCGCTGCAAGACACCGCGCTCGTTGATTGGCTGCTCGGTGAAGAGGCCACCCTGGAGGATGGCACATTGAACGCCGCCGAGCGCGCTGCGCTAACGGCATTTCTCAACAGCGGGCGCGCATTGCTTATCAGTGGATCAAATCTGGCGTGGGATCTCGAAGCGGCGGAACGCGCGCCTCTCTTCTTGCGCGAGACGTTGCGCGCCGGTTACGTCGCCGACGACGCCCAAACGTACACAGTTCAGCCAACGGCAGGTGGCGCGTTTGCGGGTCTGGCGCCCTTCTCCTTCAATGCTGCGGGTGACTACGATGCTGACGCGCCCGACGTCTTGTCGCCCGTGAATGGCGGCGCGGCGGCGCTTGGGTATGTCGGCGGGATGGGCGGCGCTGCTGCGGTACAGTACGTCTCAGGCTGCCAGCGATTGTTGGTGCTGGGTTTCCCCCTGGAAGTGGTGCCGCGCGCATCGCGCGACGGCGTGATGGCGCGCGCGCTGGACTTCCTCGCAGCCTGCAAGATGCCTGACACGTCTATCCTGACGCCGCAGGCTGGCGGGGCCTACAGCGTGACCCCCGCCTTTGCCGGCTCGGCGCTAGGGTGGGGGCTGACGGGCGTGACGGTGCAGGTGCAGCGCGGCAGCGACGGCGCATATTGGACCGGCGCCACCTGGGGCGCGGCGACGTGGCTCGCGGCTGCGGGCGTGGCCTCCTGGAGCTATCCATTGCCCACGCTCACCCTTGAAGGGAATTACACTGTCACGGCCCGCGCCGCAATCAACGCGCAGTTCGACCCCACACCGGCCCTGGCGACCTTCACCTACGATGTGACGCCGCCGCTCACGCCGACGCTGATCACACCCACGGGCGGCGTATTCTTGCGGACGCCGTCACTCGTCTTCAGGTGGACCGTGCCTGAGAATGCTGGTTCGCCGTTAGCGTATCATTTGGACGTCGGCGTGCGGGTCTTCAACGCCCCGGCCACGACGTACACGGCGACATTGCCGACCGGCGTTTATACCTGGCGCGTGCGTGCGGTGGACGCGGCCGGAAATGCCGGGTCGTGGAGCACAACTGGGGTGTTTGAGGTTGAGATCGAGCAAGTCTTTTTGCCGTTAGTGCTGCGGCAACACTAAAAAAACCCCCTCCCAAATTGGGGAGGGGGCCAGAGGAGGAATCATGCACACACCGGGTTGTCCAGGCCCGCTGCGTATGGCATGATCGGACAAACCACTTAAGTTCCCGGCATAGCAATGGGCACGGTAAAGAAAAAGGTGCTGCCTTTGCCGGGCGCGCTTTCCAGCCAGATTCGCCCGCCGTGCATTTCCACCAGGTTTTTGGCGATGGACAATTCGAGTCCGGTGCCACATTGATCTTCTGCTGCCGGATCGGCAATGCGGAAGAACTTGGTAAATAGCCGCACCTGGTTCTCCGGGCTGATGCCGATGCCTGTGTCGGTCACGGCGCAGCGAATGAAGTCGGGTTCATCGGCAGCGAGCCAGGCTTTTATGCTGATCGCGCCGCGTTCAGGCGTATATTGCACCGCATTTCCGAGCAGGATGCTGAGGATTTGCCGCAGCCGTTCCGGGTCGGCGTAGGCCGGCGGTAGTCCATTCCATAGATTGACCGTGCAAGTCTGTTGTTTTTTCTCCAGTCTTTTCGCCGCCGTTTGCATCACGTCGTTAAGGGCAGTCTGCAGGTCCACTTGGCGTAAGGTGAGCCGTAGTCGCCCGGTTTCGATTTGCGAAAGGTCCAGCATGTCATTGACAATGGTATTCATCCGCTGCGCGTTCTCGCCGATGGTTGCGACGAACTCAAGTTGTTGCGGTGTCAGCGCCCCCATCATCCCGGTCCCCAACATCTCGGCGTAACCGAAAATGCACGACATCGGGGTGCGCAATTCGTGCGCCAGCGTTGAGACGAACTCGGATTTGGTGAGATTGGCCTGGCGCAGCGCTTCATAGAGGCGCGCATTGTCTACGGCGATGGCGATGTTGTCGGCCACGCGACTGACGAACTCAAGCTTGCTCTTCTTGAAAGCGCGCTCTTCGGCGACCAGGTAAAGCGCGCCGATTGGACGGGTATCGCGCAAAAGCGGCAGCACCAAGCGGTGTTCCTCGACGATTGGCTCACGTGTGTAAATGCAGCGTGTCGCTGCAAAGCTATCTGGGGTGACATGGCTGACCTTCGTGAGCCACCGTATGCCCTCTTCAGCGACGAGGCCGAGGACGCCGGCCTCTGCGCTGGAAGCCGCGATGGCCCAGGCTGTGCCGCGCTCCATCACCCGGTTGAAGTTTAGACTGGCATTGAGGTCGCGCGTCATTTCTTGCAGAATGGTCAACTCGCGCACTTTCTCGTTGAGCGTTTGATCTGTCTTCTGGTGTTCCTGCGCATTGTGGAGGGCAACGGCAGCGTTATTCGCAAACGCGCCCAGCGTCGCCATGTCTTCTTGCGTGAAAATGCCGCTGCGCGCGCGATTGTCGAGGTAAATCACGCCCAGAATTTCCCCCTTGTGGATCAGGGGGACGCAGAGGATCGAACGCAGCCCATAAGCGATGATGCTCTCACTGCCCTCGAAGCGTGGGTCAATTTGCGCGTTGCTGGTGAGGATTGGGCTTCTTTTTTCCAACGTCTGCTGCACGATACTTCGGCTAAATCTGATGTCGGTCTCCGTAAATGTTGTGTGCGCTGCGGTGCGCATCATCTCTACCTGGAGCTGGTTATTCGCATCGAGGACGAGTAGCATACCGCGTTCGGCGGTGGTGATGGCAATAAAAGCATCCATCACCGCCTGTAAAGTTTGTCGCCAATCCAACGAGGCATAGAGAGGGCGTGAGACTTCGTAGAGCAGGCTCAACTGGGCGCTTTTTTCCAGCATCATTTCGGTTTGGATATGCCGTACTGTTGTTTGCCAACTCTCCAAGTGTGTTGCCAGGCTTTGGGGTGAAGCGCCATTTTGCAGCGCGTACCGCTGTTGGTGAAGCTCGGTTTCGAGTTGGGTCAGCATCTCGCGCGCCTGGAGTGTATTGAGTTTTAAGCTTTCCATTGCATACCTCGCAGGCCATTAGGGGCAGGGAAGGCCGCCGACCAATCCCAGAGCCAGTATGCCAGTCCACCCCACGGATGCAGCGGTTCGAACATCGCGCGTATATCGCGCGGCGTGAGGTTGCGGCCTTTCTGGGATTGGCTAATGCGTTGTTGCGCATAAGGGTCGGTGGGGATGTAATCGTAGCGGCCCAGGCTGAGCATCACCAGTCCCAGCGCTGGCGGCTCCAGATCCAGGAGTTGCATCAGATTGACGGTAAGATAATCTAACGGGAGATCCCCTTCCGTGAGGGCGTTGATATGCTCCTCGGCGGTCGAAAACACAGTGGCAATTTTGTTTAGCTTAGTCACGATCGCCGGGGCGAACATCTCACTCAAAACATCTTGCCCCCACAGGAGCTGTTGTGGAGTTGGAAATGCGTGGCGTGTGGGATTGCTCGGCAGCGAGTCGCCGAACCGGTCCACGATCCATGTTAGCCGTGATCCTTGCAGGGCTTTGTCTTCCATTGTGAAGATAATGGCCTTGACCACGTCTTCGAAGAGTGTGGCTCCACGGAGAATCTGCGCGCCATTTCGCAGAGTGGTTTCCAACCCCTGAACATGACGGGCAGCCTCGAGGAACGGCTGCAAGTTTTCGCCAAGTCGCAACATGCGCCAGGTTTTGTGGCTCACTTCTTCGGTATCTTTTCCGCCCAGGCGTTCATGTGTTTGGATGATCAAGCCCGCCGGGGCCTGGGATACCGCCAGGTCAATGGTGTTGCCCGATTCGAGCCGCTCCACTCTGTTCAGATGGTCTTTGGCGCGGTTGATGCTATACGGTGACTGGAGCAGCCATTGCGACCGTCGAATAACCTGCGTCAGCGTAAAGGTGTCCGGTGTCGTCAAAATCCAGTGCATGTTTCCCCCTGTTCGATACATAGCATACCATAGGAGGCGCTTGAGCGAGGTTTCAGGCGGGTTACGATTGAGTTAAAAAATGTTGCGCCCTGTCAGACGCAAACAAGGCGGGACAAAGTCCCGCCTTGTTTGAAGACCTTCAGTGTTGGCAGAGATCTACTTAAGTCCCGCCAGCTCCAGTCCGCCATCCAAAACGGCGGCGACGGTGGTTGGATCGGTCACTTCGCAGTAGACGCGCACAATCGGCTCGGTGCCGGAGAAGCGGATGAGCAGCCAGCCGTGGTCGCCCAATTCGTATTTGTAGCCGTCGAGTGTGACGATGCCTGTGACAGGCAACCCGCCGATGGTCTCCGGTCTGGCTGCGTCCAGGCGCGCCATCGCCAGCGGGCGTTTCTCGGCGGGGAAGCGGGTGTCAACGCGGTCGTAGTAGTACGTCTGTCCCAATTTCTTGAAGAGCGTTTGCAGCAATTGCGCCGGCGTCTGGCCCGTCTTGAGCATAAAATCGAGGAAGTAGAGGTTGCCCAGGATGCCATCGCGCTCCGGCACGTTGCCGCGGAAGGCGTAGCCGCCGCTTTCCTCGCCGCCGATGAGAGCATTGGTCTCCAGCACTTTGGGCGCGACGTACTTGAAGCCCACGCCGGTCTCATGCACGTCCACGGCGTACATTTTCCCCAGGCGGTTGAGCATGGATGTCGTGGAGATCGTCTTGACAATCGGGCCGCGCAACCCGCGCACTTCCAGCAGATAGTAGGCCAGCAGCGCGTAAGCCTGGAGCTGGTTGATGTAGACGCCGTTTTCGTCGCCGATGCCCATGCGGTCGGCGTCGCCGTCCATAATGAGGAGCACATCGGCGCCCAATTCGACGGTGCGCCGCAGCGCCACGTCAATGTTGGGGCGGATCGGCTCCGGGCGCTGCATCTCCGGGAAGAGCGGGTGGCGCTCGGCGTGGATTTCCCATAAGGTGTTGTTGCCGCCGCTCAAAAGGCGGGGGAACCAGCCGGCGCCGTTACCCCACATCGGCTCGACCAGGATTTTGAAGCCGGCGTGGCGCAGCTTGTCCAGGTCAACGAGCGCGCCGAGGTGCGCGATGTAAGCCGGATCGGGGTCCCACCGGGTGAGCAGTCCCTTGCCTTCCGCTTCCTTGAACGACAGCCGCTGCACGCCTTCGATGCCGGGGATGGCGTCTTCGACTTCCGCCAGGCCTTCGGGCGGCACGGCGCCGCCCTGTGGATCGCGCACTTTGAAGCCGTTATCCGTCGGCGGGTTGTGGCTGGCGGTGATGTTGATCGCGCCGCCAGCTTCGCGCTCGGTGACGCTGTAGCTGATGACGGGGGTGGGAGTGTTGCGCGCGGTGAGCCACACGCGGATGCCGTTGCCCGCCATCACTTCGGCAGCCGCGGCGGCAAAGTGCTCACTGGCAAACCGTTGGTCGTAGCCGATGACCACACCCCTCTCTGCCAAAGCGTGATTTTTGAGGTAGTGGGCGAAGCCTTGCGTTGCGCGACGCACGTTGTCGAAGGTGTAATCCTCGGCGATGCGCGCTCGCCATCCATCCGTGCCGAATTTGATGTCAGGCATAGTGTTTCTCCGGATCCTTTTCTTTTGTAAGTAGCTCGATATCGGCATCCACCATCATCTCGATGAGGCCCTTGAAAGTGACGGCCGGCTGCCATCCCAGTTTCTCCTTCGCCTTGCTTGGGTCGGAGACCAGTAGATCTACTTCGGCGGGCCGCATAAAGCGCGGGTCTTGCACGACGTAATCGCGCCAGTTCAGTCCGACATGGGAGAAGGCGACTTCGCACAATTCCTGGACGGCGTGCGTTTCGCCGGTGCCCACCACGTAGTCATCCGGCTCGTCCTGCTGCAACATCAACCACATCGCGCGGACGTAGTCGCCGGCGTAGCCCCAGTCGCGCTTGGAATCCAGATTACCCAACGCGAGTTGGTGCGCCATCCCCAACTTGATTTTGGCGACCTGGTGCGTTACTTTGCGGGTGACGAATTCCAGGCCGCGCCGAGGCGAATTGTGGATCCATCCCTGTCCGACGCCCGCGTGGAATGTGCCAGTCGTTGTTGCCAAATCAAACAACCAGCCATTATAGTCAACGGGTCTGGCATTGACCACTTCTGCCAGTGGGCGGCGGAGATGTTGCCCTTTCTGGTTTTCGACATTCGGTGAATTAAGGTTTAATTGGAAGTAGAGGCGCTCGTCACGTTCCTCCAGGCAAATGATCACGCGCTGATGGAGGGTGACGGTGACCAGCCAATACAGGCTGGCCGCCAACGTTGCTGATGCGGTCTTGAACCCCTGAAACTCGTAGGTGCTTGGGGTACTTTTGAGGCCATCGCCTTCGTTGAAACCACGCAAAAATGCCAGACGTGCGGATGGTTCAGCATTAAGGATGCGTTGTGGCACTCGTTTTTCCCCAGAGCGTGTGTATAAAGATTCGCGCACATAACGTCCATACGCATTGACCCCACGCAGGTACAGTTGCAACACGATGCCGCCGTTTTCAAAGCCGCTCTTTGAACGGTAGAGATGCGTCCACCCACCTGTCACTTTGCGCCAGACTTCGGCAGTGCGTTCCAATAGCGCCTCGTCTTGATTTGTTATCTGGATTTTGCCTGTAGGACTAACGTAACCGTCGGCGGTAATGATGCCAAGTAGCCACGCTTCTTCATCGGTCATGCGTACTATGTCGGTGGGTGTCGGTAAGTCAATCAGTGCCAGATGATCGCCTGCTTGCACGTTAGCGGCGGGACATTCGGTCGGTTGTTCGTTTTGGCTGGTAAAAACGACGTGATCGCTCGTTGCATGAAAAACTGCACCGCGCGCCGCGATACGATGAACGGTTTTGTTTGGCTTTTTGACAAAGCCATTCCATGTTGCCGTCATACATGAAACTTGTGTCCAACCTTGCGCATCCCAGACTTCGAGCGGCGTATCGGGAGCAGGTTCGGTAGTGAACTTAGTCGCTGTGTGCGGCTCGGTACGATGCGGTACGACGTCTTCAATCGGCAGAATATCCATTAGCCCTTGCTGTCGGACAAAGACCGGCGTATCAGCGGTGACACATTCGTGGTTGAACAAGATACCTGAGCACGCGAACAGGTTGTAGGATTCGCGGTAATTAATGGTGATCCAGTGTCCATACACCTTTGCCACGCCGTAAGGGGAGCGCGGGTAGAAGGGCGTGGTTTCGCGCTGCGGCACTTCGCGCACCTTGCCGAACATCTCGCTGCTGCTGGCCTGGTAGAAGCGGATGGTAGGATCAACGGTGCGGATGGCTTCCAGCACACGGGTGACGCCCAACGCCGTGACCTCGCCGGTGAAGACGGGCTGCTGCCACGACGCCGGGACGAACGACTGCGCCGCCAGGTTGTAGACTTCCTGCGGACGATAATCGCGTAGGGTGGCGATGAGCGATCCTTGATCCAGCAGATCGCCGGAGACCAGGGTGAGCTGATCCTGAATGTGATGGATGCGCGTGAAGGTCACGGTGCTGGTGCGGCGCACCAACCCGATCACGTCATAGTCTTTTTCCAGCAGAAACTCGGCCAGATACGAGCCGTCCTGGCCGGTAATGCCGGTGATTAACGCGCGGCGTTTAGCCATAAAATCAACCTCCTCTGAAAATAGTCAGATAGTCGTTAGTCAAATAGTCCGCAGAAGCATATTGCAATCTTGGTACACGGCTGAACACGGAAAACACGGATTTCTTTAAGAGAAAAATCCGTAGAATCCGTGAAATCCGTGTACAATGAGAAAATCGAAAATGCTCCGCATCTAAAATATGAAATCGTTAAAACGGTATCTCATCATCATCAAATTCGTCGCTCAACTCCTCGCCAAATTCATCGTCGAAGTAGTATTCCTCCAGCTCGCAGGCATTGGGATCAATCCCCTCGGCTTCCAGGTCGCCTCGGATGATCTCAAGCATAGCCTCACAATAAGCGATCTGTTTCTGCGCTTTCGCCAGGTCGGCTTCTGTGGCAGCCATCGCTTTGCTGATTCTGGTGAGCTGTTTCTGCCAGTGTTTGCGCGCTTTGTCGTCTTCGGTCGCGTCATAAAGGCGCTGGGTGACATCCATTTCGTAGCGTTGATATTCGAGGTCGTACTCGAACTCCTCGATTTCCCACTGGATGTCGCGCAAAGTGACCATCCAATGCCGATAAACACCGATTTTCGCAGATACTGTCTTGTTTTCCTCTGTCATGACCTTACCCTCCTGTTGTGATTTGCCGCCATTCATCCAGGACATCCTGGATCGTTTGCTCGAAGGGGATTTCCGGCTCCCAGCCGGTATCCTGTTTCAGTTTTGCCGCGCTGCCGTAAATGATAGGGACGTCGGCGGGGCGATAGCGCTCCGGATCAATCTCCACATGGATGGGGATGGTTGCCAACGTCACCAACTGCTCTACTAGCGATTGAATCGTGCGCGGCACACCAGACGCGACATTGTAGACCTCGCCGGGCGCGCCGCGCGTCAAGGCCAGATGGTAGGCGCGCACCACATCGCGCACGTCGGTGAAATCGCGGGCCGGCGTGAGGTTGCCCACGCGCATCACCGGCGACTGCTTGCCCGCCTCGATCCCGGCCACCTGGCTGGCGAGGGCCGGCAGCACAAAGCGCGCCGACTGCCCCGGTCCCACGTGGTTGAAGGGGCGCATACGGATGACGGGCAACCCAAAGCTGATGAAGTACTGGTAGCCCAGCACATCCTGCGCTACTTTGCTGACGCTGTAAGGATTTTCCGGGCGCAGGGGATGATTTTCGGTCAGCGGGAGTTCGGCGGCGTTGGCCCGCCCATATTCCTCGCCGGAGCCGATCACGAGCGTGCGCGGCGCAAGACCGAGCGTCTTGAAGGCTTCCAGCAGGATGAGTTGCCCGCGAATGTTGTTGTCCAGCGTGCCCCACGGATCCTGGTAGGAGGTGGGCACGTGCGATTGCGCCGCCAGGTGGATGACGTAGTCCGGCGGCGACTGGGCGAGTAGCGCGCGGGTCGCGTCGGCGTCGCGCAAGTCCAGGTAGTGCAGCGTCTCGCGTTGCGGGTCAAAGGGCGCGGGCGGCGCCTCAGGATAGCACGTGCCGGTGACGTCCCACTCGGTCTGGGTCAGGAAATAACGCCGTAGATGCGCGCCGACGAATCCGGTGGCTCCGGTGATTAAGATGCGCACGGGTACTCCTATGAAAAATGGTTACAGGTTACAGGTTACAGGTTACAGGTTACAGGTTACAGGTTGCAGATTAAAAGTTGAAAGTTGATAAATTTTTGTGCCGCATTGACAGACTGGATGATGCCTGGCATTATAAGGGATTGAAGGTGAAAGTCAATCAAAGAGGGACTTTCTTTCACGAGGAAGTCCCTCTTGCCTCCTGTTTCCTGCCTCTTTACACCCCGCTGAACGCGCTGAAGCCGCCGTCCACCGGCACGACGACGCCCGTTACAAAGTTGGCCCCGTCGGAGAGCAGCCACAGCATCGTGCTGACCAAATCTTCCGGTACGCCGAAGCGGCCCATCGGCGTGTGGTCAATGATGAGTTGCCCGCGTTTGGTGAGGTTTCCTGTCTCTTCCTCGGTGAGCAAAAAGCGGTTCTGCTCGGTGAGGAAGAAGCCCGGCGCGAGCGCGTTCACGCGGATGTCCGGCGAGTATTCCTGGTTCATGTGGACGGCCAGCCATTGGGTGAAATTGCTGATCGCGGCCTTGGCCCCGGAGTAGGCGGGGATGCGGGTGAGCGGGCGGAAGGCGTTCATCGAAGAGATGTTGAGGATGGCGCCGCGCTTCTGCTCCGCCATTAGCCTGCCGAAGACCTGGCTGGGCAGCAGCGAGCCAATGAAGTTGAGGTTGAACACCCACTGCACCGCGTCGGCCGGCAGATCGAAGAAGGAGGTCGTCGCGCTGGTGCTGGCCTGCGGCTTGTTGCCCCCCGCGCCATTGATGAGGATATCCACCTTGTCAAACGCCGCCAGCACCGCCTGCGCCGCCGCTTCGATGCTGGGCTTATCGAGCACGTTGCACTGCACGGCGATGGCTTCACCGCCCTCAGCCTGAATCTGATCCACGATGCGCTGCGCGGCCTCGACAAACAAATCCAGCACAGCGACCTTGACGCCCACGCGCCCCAATGCCAGGCTCATCGCTCCACACAACACTCCGCCCCCGCCCGTTACCACAGCGACTTTGCCTTCCAGGCCAAATAATTCGTTCAAGTAGGTTTTGTCCATACCAAGCTCCTTGTTATTGGAGAATCAAGAATCAAGAATCACGAATCATGTATCTCGATTCAGATTCATGATTCATGATTCATGATTCATAATTTGTACGCCCGCTTTGCGAGCCGGTACGCCAGATCGAGGATCATTTCGCGCGCGTCGGCCATATCTACGACGTGGCGGACGACGAGGCCGGCGACCCAGTTGGCGGCAGCGCGCCGCCAGACGTCGTGCCGCGCGGGGATGGAGGGGAAGGCGCGCGTGTCGTCGTTGAAGCCGGCGGTGTTGTGCAGGCCGGCGGTCTCCATCACCCGCTCGAAGTAGCGGCGCATCCCGGCGAGGCTGTCGTGGAACCACCACGGCGGTCCCAGCTTGAGCGCGGGATAGTGCCCGGCCAGCGTCGCCAACTCGCGGGAGTACGTGTCTTCGTCGAGGGTGAAAAGGATGAGCGTGAGCCGTGGATCGTTGCCGTACTTCGCCAGCAGGGGACGCAGGTTGTGCGTGAACTCCGATGCGGTGGGGATGTCGCAGCCTTTGTCCAGGCCGAAACGGTCGAAGACGGCGCGGTTGTGATTGCGGAACGAGCCGACGTGCATCTGCATCACCAGCCCATCCTCGATGCTCATGCGCGCCATCTCCATCAGCATGTGCCCGGTGAAGCGCGTTGCGTCCTCGGTGGTGGCTGCACCTGTGAGCGCCCGTTGGAAGATAACGTCGGCTTCTTGCGGCGACAGTTCGCCAGTGTAGGCCGTCAGCGCGGCGTGGTCGGTGGCGCGCGCGCCCATTGCCTTGAAGAACACGCGGCGATCTTCCAGCGCCTGGACGAGCAGCGGGTAGCTGTTCACCTCGAACCCAGCGGCGGCGTTGAGCGCGTCCACGTTGGCGCGCCAGTTGGGCGCATCCAGGTTGACCACGGCATCGGGCCGGAAGGTAGGGAGCACCACGCCCGACCAGCCGGAGTCGCGGATGGCCTGGTGGTGCGCCAGGTCGTCGCTGGCGGCGTCGGTGGTGCAGAGCACTTCGATGTCGAAGCGCTCGAACATCCGGCGCGGCGAGAACTCCGGCGCGGCCAACCGCGCGGCGATGTGGTCGTAGATGGCCTGCGCGTTCCTGCCCTCCAGTTTCTCCTCCACGCCGAGCACTTCGATGAGTTCTTGTTGCAGCCATATCCCGCTCGGCGTGCCGCGAAACAGGTGGAAGTGTTCGGCAAAGGTCTGCCAGATTGCGCGGTGATCCTGCTCCACGGGGCCGCCATCCGTGCGGGGAACGCCCAACGCTTCCAGCGGGACGCCCTGCGAGTACAACATACGAAAGACGTAGTGATCGGGGATGATGAGCAGGTCTGCCGGGCTGCCGAAGCTGGCATCCTCGCGGACGAACAGGCGCGGGTCCACGTGCCCATGTGGACAGACCAGCGGCAGGTCGGTGACCGTCGCGTACAGTTCGCGCGCCACCGCCCGCTGCGCCGAGTCAGGGTCAAAGAAACGATCTGTGGACAAAGTCCATTTTGTATCGGGCATGTCTTTTCTCTCCTCGTATAAAGTAACCGCCAATCTCGCTAATTTACGCGAATCTTTTTGAAAATTAGCGAAGATTTGCGTGATTCGCGGTTAAAAATCCGTTAAAATCCGTTTAATCCGTTGATAAAAACGGCGCGAGATGCCGCTGGAAGTGCTGATCGAGCAGCGTTTCGTAGACATCGGCGCACTCGTCCAGCAGCGGCATTAGCAGTGTGCGGTAGGCGTCCAGCACCGAGCCGAACGTGACGTGCAACACTTGCCGCGCGTCGAACTGATTGAGCAAATCCGGCAAGTCCGCGTCGGACAGCGTTTCCAGCGCGGGAATGTTGGCCGGTCGCGCAGAGACGTGGTAAGTCGCCCGGTCGGTCGAATAGTGTTCGAGGGAGAAGGCGAAGATCTCGCGGAAGAACGGCGGCGCAACCTGGGCTACTGTCCGCAACGCCTCCAGGTAGCTGGTGCCGGCGGTCTTGAGATGCGCCAGACCCTTCGTCAACTGCGCGGCGATGGTGTAGATGGAGAACTTATCCGAGCCGGAGTGCAGGCTGAGTTTGTACGGGCCGAGTGTCTGCGCGATGGCCGCGTGACGCGCGAATGACGCCGTGAAGACGCTAAGATCGCCGATGTAGTCTACCCCTTTCTCGAAGCGGCCCTCGAAGCGCGGCGCTAAACTCACCCATTTCACGCCCAAGCGATGCAGCTCCAGGGCGATAAAAAGATGTTCCTCCGGGGTGGTGGGCGTTTCGGTTTCATCCACCGAGACTTCGAGATCGAAAGGGCGGTCGCCCATCCGCGCGGCGATGTGGCGGAACATCTTCGCGGTATGCGCGATGGCGGGACTATATACGACGGCCGCCTGTTCCAATATCGGGCGGCTGAAGGTGAAAGTAAAAGGTCCGGCGGTGAAAGTCATGCGGTTATAGCGGCGGCGCATGTCTTCTGGGGTGTCTTCCAGTATGTCCCACGGCAGTTCCGTGAATTTGGTAGGCGAATAGTATCGGTCGTTCACATGCGCGCCCGGATCAATGGTGAAGAAGGTGTACCCGGCGTCGATGAACGTGTCGGCGTCGGCGGGCGTCTTCAGGTGATCGGCGTCCGCGCCCCAGGGCGCGCGCCAGCCGGTTTGGAAGAGTCCCCACAGCGCGTCGTCCATCACCTGCTGCGGCGTGCGCCCGGTGCGGGTGTTCTCGCGCACCGATTGCTGCGCGAAAATCGGCGCGATGCCGGGATAGCGTTCCGCCGCCATCACGTGCCCTGGGGTGGCGATGCCGAGCCGGTCGCCGAATCCGGCCGACGTGCGCAAGCCGAGCGGCGTGGGATTGAGCCAGGGCAGTTTCTCGCGCAGCGCGGCAGCATTGGCCGGCGTCAGTGGGCAGAGCAGCGCGTTCTGATACGGCGCGCCGGAGAAATCCGCCAGCGCGCGCGCATCGCCCCGGACAGTCAAATAGCGCGCGCGGTCGGCCTCGCGGCGTGCGAGGCCATAGGTCACGCCGTCGTGTTTGACTGCGGATTGTGGGTAGATCGCAAAACCGGGTAATGGGTTCATGTCCATTGTTCAAGCGCCTCCTGCGTAGTCCAAAGTCCGAAGTCCAAAACTGTCAGTTTGCCCGCGGCGCAAGCTAACAGCTTGCGCTACATCACGGAAAGTTATGATGGCGTCCCATGTGTTTGGTCATCACCGCGTCTAGCTCGGGATGAACGATGCAGTTTTTGAAGGCGAATGATTGTAAGATGCGGTCGAGTTCCGCCTCGGACAAGCCTTTGAAGAGCTTGGCGTAGGGAATTTGTAGCAGCGCGCCGATGAAGGTTGCCATCGTTGCCTGGGTGAGATAGCGTTCGATGCCGCTCACGCTGATGTCTTCATCCCCCACAGTCTCGACGATTTCGTGCGCCAGGGTGTGGACAATCTCTTTCGCCGGCGTGCTCGGCAGCCAGCCCATCCAGAAGTCGCTGTTGAGGAGGATTTTGGTCTCCAGGCTGTGCTTGACGCGCTGCATATACTCGGATTCCGGGTTCAAGTATACCCAGCCCATCACGCCGACGTCTTTGTATGTCCAGGTGGTCCAGTGGATGCCGTATTGCTCGAAGACGGCGATCTGGTCATCCAGCGCGCGCATCCGGTCGGGGACTTCGGCGGCGCCGCCGTTGTAGGGGCTGCCAAATTCGCCGGCCCACAGTGGAATGTTGTATCTCTGCATAAATTGTGTACCCTCGTGCGCGAGGAGGTTGGCTTCTTGCCATGCGCGGTTGAATTCAGCGGTGGGGTAGGGGCCGGGGCCGAAGCCGGGCCGCGTGTAGTTGTGGCTGCTGTAGAGCAGATTGTCGGCGAAGGGGGCGTCGAATCCGGCGAAACGGCTGGAGTAGTTGTCGCCTTCCAGGATGACGATGTGAGCGGGGTCAATCGCGCGGATCGCGCCGACGACGCGCCGGTTGAGTGTATTGATCAGGTCCCACTTCGGCTCACCCATACCGGTCAGCCGCCCGCGCGGATTGCTGGTGTGCGGTTCGTTCATCACGTTGTATCCGGCGACGGCGGCATTGCCCTTGAAGCGTTCCGCCAATTCCTCCCACAGCGCTACCCAACGGTCCTGGAAGTGCGGATGTCGCCAGAAGAGGGCCTGGCGTGAACCGTTGTCGGAGTGCCAGTCGGTGTTCTGGTTGCCCTGGACGGCGTGCAGATCGAGGATGGCGTACAGATTGTGCCTGGCGCACCAGCCGATGGCCTGTTCCAGCCGCGCAAAGCCGCTTTCGAGATAGGTAAACGGTTCGGCGTCGCGCTCGAAGTGGCGGTAGTTGAATGACAGCCGCACTACCGTTGCCCCTTGCGCCTTCATAAAGGCGATATCGTCCTCGGCGAGGAAGTAATCGAGCAGGCGCTCGAAGAAGAAGTGCGCCTTGCTCTCGCCGATGGTCTCGGCCAGCGTAGCGCGCAGCGCGTGTTCCGAGCCGGGGTAGCCGTTGATGAAGTTCTCCATATTCATCCACCCGCCGACGCACGTGCCGCGCAGCCGCACTTCTTTGCCTTTTGCATCAACGACTTTCCCATTGCGAACCTGAAGTAGATCCATACTGCGTGTCCTCCTTGGAAAATAAACCGCTAATCTCGCAAATCTACGCGAATCTTTCTTGAAAATTAGCGAAAATTCGCGTGATTCGCGGTTAAAATTTTGCTTCTCGTTGGTGTGGAATCCCACATGGAGACTCCTCTATTCGTTAAAAAATTACTTCAAGCTATCAGCCGTCAACCTTCCGCTTTTGCTGATGGCTGACCACTGACGGCTGAAGGCTCTCCGCGTGCAACTTATCCAACGCGGCGTGGACGCGGCGCGCGTTGACGTGCAGATGGGCGACGTCGTCCGCATCTACCGGATGGGCGCTGTAGCGCGCTTCGACGAAGGCTTCGGTGAGCGCGCTCAGTTCGGTGTGCGCTTCCGGCAGATGGGGGTCCAGGGCGTGATGGTACTCATAGGGCGTCTGCGCGTCGCGGCGCGGAAAGCCCTCTTCGCGGGCGCGATCCAGCGTCTCCAGGTAAACGTCGAGCATCTGCTCGCGCAGCGCCGCGTGTTTGCGGCGGATGGCGCGGGTCTCCTGGCGGCGCTCCTTCCGGCGCAGGAAGTTCAGCGAAAGCGTAGGCAGCGTGGCGCGGAGAGTGCGGCGCGCATCGCGCCACCATGTGCGCAACGCGCGCCACCATTTTTGCGCGATCTGCGTGACCTTGAAGGCTTTGAACGCGCGCACCAGCTCGGGCCGATCTTTCAGGTAGCTGTAGACGACGTAGCCGACAGCGCCCAAGGCGACGATCCAGAATAGAATTGACCGCGCCAGGGCGAGCCACGGGAGATGGACGCTGTTCGCGGGTTGCGGCGGCTCAACGGTTATGGACGGGGGCAGCATCTCCGGCAGTGGCTCGGTCTCCGCTCCCGGTTTGAAGAAAAGCGAGAAGAGCCATTGGAGCACTGCTACGATCACCGTGAAAACGAACACGGCGATGTATGCCACGGCGGAAACGACAAATCCGGCGATGTCGAACAGGCCGACGGCGTATTGTGTGGGCAGGACGACAGCAATTGCCAGCGCGATAAGCAGGAACAACAAGGTGTACTTCAGCCACGCCTTGTTCAGCGCGCCGGATACTTTGTATTTCTGTTGTTCCCATAGCCGGCTGTGCCACGTCAGACGCACCTGGCCTAGCACGAGCAGTCCCAGGACGAAATACACCAGCACATTCAGCGCCAGACCGTGGATGGCAGACCGGTCGGCTTCCAGCAACGTGGCGAACTCGATGCGCGCCAGGCCGCTGATGAAAAGCAAGATCAATCCCCCCGCGAGGAAGCGCCGGTTCAGCCGCTCCATCGGCCCGGTCTCGCCCTTGTAGAGCATGGGGTCGGCGACGGCTTCCAGATCGCGGGCGGTGCGCGCGGCGGAGAACCACGCGGCGCAGGCCAGCGCGAAGGCCGCTATGGTTTCGAGGTCGAAGAAGGTGGCAATGTCTTCGGGCCAGCGGCGGATGTCGTTCCAGACCTCCGGCAGCGTGTTATCGAGATAGGATGCGGCTTTCAGCACGAGAAAGATGACGGCTAACTCGATGATTTGCAGGCGCAGCCGGTCCGATCCACTGCGGTAACGTTCGTGGGTGACGCGGTACGTGGTGTGACCGGCAAAAGCCGCCACTATCGGAACGAGCAGGAAATACGTCCCGTTCCAGTCGGGGGCGACCCGGCGCAGGAGTTCCGTGATCGCCAGCGCGATACAACCGACCATCAATCCAACGACGAGCGGGGGAAATGCGCTGCGCGCGCGGCTAACGGAAGTGGTTGGGTGTTTGGCGGCGTTGCCTGTTTCCAGGTAATCGTCTGCCTCGTGAACGCGGAGCGGTTTCTGGTTCATATAAGCGTCTCCAGATGGGCTTCGCGCCACACGCGGTAAACGGGCAATGTGCCGATGGTCTGGCGTTGCGCGTCGGCGGAGGCCGGCGGCATCACCAGGATTAAGGCGACGGCGAAGCCCGCGCCGCGCAGGTACGCCAGCATCTCGTAGAGCGGATCGCTTTCGACGCCGGTGACAACGATCACCGTCGCGCCCCACGAGAGGCGGGTGGTCTCCTTGCGTAGAAAATCGAGGAAGGGCAGCGCGGGCGCCGGTGTCGTCTGCGCGCGCGCCAGCACTTCCAGGATGTTCATCAGGTGGGCGCGTTCGCGGCGCGGCGGCAGGCTAAATGCTGTCACGCTGTTTTCCAACGGGTCTACCGCTTGCGTCGCCAATCCTACCGCCAACCCTTCGCGGATGATAATGTGGTTTGCCAGCGACGCCGCCGCGACGACGGCTAACTCACTCGCGTCGTAGAAGCGGCGACCGGCGTAGCTATCCTGCGCGAAGTCCAGGCAGATCAGCGTCTCGCGGGCGATGGCGGGTTGGTAGCGTTTGACCAGCAGTTCCCCGGCTTTGGCGGTGGATGTCCAGTGGATGCGGCGCGGCGAATCGCCGATCTGGTATGGACGCACGCCCATCAGTCGCGTGGGGTCCTCGAAGAGCGGGGCGGGCGCCGGCAACACGGCCAGCGGCGAGTGCGTCGGTAAGCCGAGTTTCTCCAGCGGCAGCACGCGCGGGTAGACGATGACGTATTCCGGCTCTTGCCGTATCGTCAGCGGGCGCGTGACGCCCAGCAAGTCACCGGTCTGTATAAACAACGGCCCGATGACGTAATAGCCGCGTTTGTAGCAGGAGAGCGTGTAGGCGAAGCGGTGTTCTTGCTTCGCGCCTAGCATAATCACTTCGCGGTAAAAGGGCGGCGAAATCAATTCCACCGGCAGCGAATCCTCCACTTCGATCCACGGAATGGGTAGCCGCCCGCTGTTGCGCACGATCAGTTCCACGGGGATGGTCTCATCGGGGAAGGCGCGGTTGACCAGGCGACGTTGCACGGCAAGCTGCCGCCAGCTTGTTTGTGTCCACACCCGCGCGAGCAGATAGACCGCCGCCAGCAGATAGACGATGCTGAAGTAGAAGTCAATCCGCAGGAAGACGGCCAGCAGAAACAGTACCAGCACGATCCCGATAAGATTTTGCATTTTTTAGTCGGGTAGTTGGGTAGTCAAGTAGTCGGAGTTCTTGACGATAAGACTACCTGACTATTCCTCCAGTTTTAACGTGGCGCGTTCGAGAATTTCGGCCAGGATGCTTATGGCGGTGCGCCCGCGCAGTTGGCTTTCAGGTTTGATGAGCAGACGATGCGCCAGCGTGAGCGGTGTCAGTGTTTTGATGTCGTCGGGGATGACGTAGTCACGCCTGCGCAGCGCGGCGAGGGCCTGCGCGGTCTTGTAGAGCGCCAGCGACCCGCGCGGGCTGGCCCCCAAAGCCACGTCTGCGTGGGCGCGCGTGGCCTGCACGATGGCGAGGATGTACTTCTCCAGCGTCGCGTCTACATGCACGTCGGCGATAACGTCGCGCAGCGCGAGCAACTCCGCGCCGTCCACCACCTGCCCGAGCGTCTCGATGGGGTGCTGCTTGCGCTGGTTGCGCAAGATGGCGATTTCGTCGGCCTCGGCGGGATACCCGAGCGACATCCGCATCAAAAAGCGGTCGAGTTGCGCTTCCGGCAGAGGGAAAGTGCCTTCGTATTCGATGGGGTTTTGCGTCGCCAGCACGAGGAACGGCGCCGGCAACTTGCGCGTCACGCCGCCGGTCGTCACTTGTCCCTCCTGCATCGCTTCGAGCAGCGCGGCTTGCGTGCGCGGCGTCGCGCGGTTGATTTCGTCCGCCAGCAGGATATTCACGAAGACCGGGCCGGGTTGGAACTCGAAGGCGCTGGTTTGCTGGTTGAACACCTCGACGCCGGTGATGTCGTTGGGCAGCAAGTCGGGCGTGCATTGCAGCCGCTTGAAGTCCAGCCCCATGCTGACGGCGGCGGCGCGGGCCAGCATCGTCTTGCCGGTGCCCGGGACGTCTTCCAGCAATACATGCCCCTGGCATAACAACGCCACTAGCAACAGTTCGATCTGCGCGTGTTTGCCGATGATGACGGTTTCGACATTTTGGGTGATGCGATTAGTGAATTCGATGACGGCATTAGTAGTCATAGTTACCTCGTGATGCGTGATGTATGACAAGGATTCGTGATTACGGCTCTGTTTTTTCTCCCTACTCCCTACTCCCTACTCCCTACTTCTTACTCCCTATTCCCCCTCCCCACCATCGCGCGCAAAATCTCTTCGAGCGCGGCCTGCTCGCGTCCGTAGCACGTCCAATCGCCGGCGACGAGGCAGGCTTGCGCGGCCTGATAGCGTTCCCAGGCCTGCGCGGCGAGCGATTCCAGGTCGCCTGCCGGCGCGATGGGGGGGGCGCTGGTCGCCACGCCGCCGCCGTTGAGCACTTGCAGCAACGCCTCGTTCAGCGTTTCGGCCATCACGACGCGGTCGCCGTAAGCCGCGATGATGCGCTTGAGTTCCGGCAACTGGCCCGATTCGGCCTCCAGGTAGAGCGGCTCGACGTAGAGAAAGGTGTCTTCGATGGGGATGACCAGCAGGTTGCCGCGCAGCACCCGCGAGCCGCGTTGGTTCCACAGCGAAAGCTGCTGCGAAATCACCGGGTCCTGGTCGGCGCGCGCTTCGATTTGCAAGGGGCCGTAGATCAGCCGGTCTTTGGACAGTTTGACGATGCCTAGCTCGCCGTAATCGTCGCCGTCGCAATCGGCGTAGAGCCAGGCGATCATATTTTGCTTTTGCTTGGGCGTGTATGGCCGAATCAGCACGAATTCAAGCCGGTCGGAACCGGGGACGCGCATCATCACATAGTATGGTTCCATCGTTTGCTGCGTCGTCTCCACCAATTCTTGGGGCACGTCCCACAGGTCTTCGCGGTTGTAGAAGACTTGCGGATCGCGCATGTGGTAGGTGCTGTAGAGGCGCGACTGGTACAGGAAGAGCGTTTCGGGATAGCGCCAATGGTCGCGCAAGACCTGCGGCATCGCGTCGCCCGGTTGGAACAGGTCGGGGAAGATGCGCGCGTAAGTGGCGGCGATGGGGTCTGTCGGATCAATCAGATAGAAAGTGATGACGCCCGTGTAGGCATCAATGGCAACTTTGACGCTGTTGCGGAGGTAGTTGACGCCGCCCACCGGCTCGGAGTAGGGGAAGTGGTCGGTCCAGGTGTAAGCGTCGAGCAGCCACACAATGCCCGTCACCCCGTCGGCGGTCTCGGCGATGACGGGGTAGGGGTCTTCGTCGAACCAGAGCATGGGCGCGATGGTCTTGGCGCGGTTCTGGATGGTGCGGTGGAAGAGGATGCGGCTGTTCCTGTTCAACGCTGGAGAGAGAAGCAGTTGTGTGCTGCCGAAGCGTGTGGCGAGCAGCATCCGCCGCAGGAAGCTGCCGAGCGCCACGCCATCGGGGCCGGTATAACGGGTGTAATTGTTGCTGTCGCCTTGTGGGTAATCGAACTCATCCTCTTTGGCGTTGATGACGACATAATTGGTGGTTGACTCGCCGAAGTAAATCTGTGGGCGTTCGATATGCAGTTCCGGGGCCGCGCTAACCGGGGGAATATCGCGCACGATCAGGTTGGGCAGCCCCTCGCGGCTCACTTCGTTGACGTAGTTCAGCGCGAGACCATAGCCGTGGGTGAAAATCAGGTGTTGGTTGATCCAGGTTTTGGCTTGATCCGCCAGCTCATCCACATTGATCTCCCGCGCCGCCAACATCACCTGGCGCGGCTGTCCGTTCACGATGTAGCGGTCAATGTCCACCTCGTTGAAGGTGTAGTAGAGGCGGATTTCCTGAAGCTGGCTGTACGTGCGCAGCAGGGGGCGATAATCCCACAGCCGGATGTTGCTGAGAATGTCGCGGTTGGTTTCGAGGTCTGGCGCGGTGATCTCGCCTGTTGCCGGGTAAGTTTGCTCTTTGATATTATCCAGCCCATAAGCATAGCGTGTGTAGCGGATGTTGTGCTCGATGTAGGGTTTTTCGAGTATGAACTCATTCGGTTCGACGGTGAACTGCTGGATGGCAGCCGGATAGCCTGGCCCAAGCGCCGAAAGCGCCAGCCAGAACACGCCGATGACGATCAGAAATCGCCAGCGGCGGATGAACACGTTGAGGATCAAGATGACCGCCGCCGCGAAGAAGACGACGGCCTGAATCACATACAGCGGCATCCGCGCGTTGATGTCGGTGTAGCCGGCGCCGAAGACAACGCCGGTTTCGGCCTGCAGCAGCCCGTAGCGGTTGAGCAGCCATCCCAGACCGATGAGCAGCATCCACAGCGCGCCCAGGACGGACATGTGGGCAATCGCGGCGTTGGATTTTATCTGCCCAAAGATCGCGTAGCGCCCGATCACGCCGAGGAACGTCAGCGCGATCAAAACCTTCGCGCGCAGCAACAACGCCTCCAGCCACGGCAGCGTGAAAATGTAGAAGCTTACATCCTGGTGGAAAATTGGATCGGCGACATCGAAGGGGACGCCGTTGTTTGCCAACAAGTAGACGCGCCACAGTCCGTTGAAGGTCAGCCCGATGATGATGCCGGCGAGGATCGCCGCGCCGGTAAAAAACAGGCGCAAGGGGCGCGTCGAATAAGTGGCCGGCGGCGCGCTGACGGCTGTTCGCCGCGTTCCGTCGAGGGCCACTTTGGCGGTGAAATACTCCTTCGGCGCGATCCAGTGCGGCAAAAAGCTCCAGTTGAGCAGCAGGAACGCCGCTGCGATCAATCCGGCTATCAGCATCAACCCTACCGAAGCCATCACGCGCGTGGTGAAAATTTGGGTATAATCCAGGCTTTTGAACCACAGAAAATCCGTGTAGAATGTGGCGAATGTCGAAGAGGTGATGCACAATAACAAGAGGAGCATCATTCCCAGGCTGATCCAAAGCTGTATCTTGCGCGTGTCGCGCGGCATTTTCGTCATGCGGTGTTTCTCCTCATCGCGGTTTATCAACAGTATAGTCCTAAATCCCCAATCAACAAATCTTCAATTCCTAAATCTGCAATTTAACTGCGTTTGTAAGTTTTCTTAACTGTGGTATGATATTGGATGCTGTGCAGCCGGTCCACACGACGGTTGGGTTTGTCCACGAGTACATTCATTCAGTTTTTGTGAGGGAGGATTAGCAATGGCTAACGATAAGTTCATGACAAAAGTGGAGGTTGTTCTCATGACCCGTGTCGCTTCCGTACCAGGAGGCCCCGAGCCGCCGGGATGACCCTTTGACCGTTTATTTCCACAGGTAAACATCTACGTGATGAACTCTGGCCTGATCCGCAGATTTGCGGAGAGGGCAGGCGAAATTCACGGTCAATACGGTAACACCGGCGAGCGGGCCTCAACGAAGTTGGGGAGGGCTAGTTTTATTATAGCCCGATGTGCGCAGAGAGCACCCGCTCGCTTTTTGTGTCTCTAGGATCAGGTTGTGTCAGCAGATTTAGCAGATGCAGCAGATTTTTGACCGGTTATAGTTACATCTGCTAAATCGGCTTAATCTGCTGATAGAAATTTTGAGTTGTAGTAGAAGGCTGTGTTTAGGTGGAGAAAATGTCCCAAGACTTGGATCCAAAACTGTTGCAAAAACTGACCTTTGATTTGAAATCCGCGGTGCATAAAAACCGCCTGGTGGGGCTGTGGCGCGTGTTGACCGGCTTCCGCCTGCTCTATCTCGGCGCGATGATCGCCATTGTGTTGGGCGCGTTCACGCGCGTCTATTACTACCGCGTTGTGCAGTACGTGATCGACACGGTGGTGGGCGAAGGCCGCAACTCGCAGCACTTGCCCTGGCTCGCGCTGTCTTTCGTGGGGCTGGCCGTCCTGGAAGGGACGTTCGCCTATCTGCGCGGCATCTGGTCGGCGGAGACGGCGGAAGGGATCGCCCTGCGGTTGCGCGACTACCTCTACGATCACATGCAGCGGCTGCCGTTCGCCTTTCACGATTACGCCAAGACCGGCGAGTTGATCCAGCGTTCCACCTCCGACGTGGACGCGATGCGCCGCTTCTACGCCGATCAGGCGTTGGGCATCGGGCGGATCGTGGCGCTGTTTGTCGTCAACTTCACGATGCTGCTGCGGATGAACACGAAGATCGGCTTGTTATCCATTGTCGTAATGCCGGCGATCGTCGTGATGTCGTACTGGTTCTTCGGGCGCGTCTCGAAGGCGTATGACCGCTATCAGGACCAGGAGGCGAAACTTTCGACGGTGCTGCAGGAAAACCTGACCGGCGTGCGCGTCGTCAAGGCCTTTGCCCGGCAGCCCTACGAGATCGACAAGTTCGACCGCGAGAACTGGGAACGCTATCGCCTGGGCAAGAAGCTGCTCATCATGCACTCGCTCTACTGGCCGCTCTCCGACGTTCTCTGCGCCGGCCAGACCATTCTGGTGCAGGCCGTGAGCGCGATGATGGCCGTGCGCGGCGAGATCACCGTCGGCACGTACATCGCCGTGATGGGGATGCTCGTCTGGATCATCTGGCCGATGCGCAACCTGGGCCGGTTGATCGTGCAAGTCTCCACCGGGCTGGTCTCCTATCGCCGCGTGGCGGATGTGGTCGAGCAGGACCGCGAGGATATCGTGGCCGGAGCGGTCCCGTTGGATACCGAAATTCGCGGCGCACTGACTTTCGCGAATGTCAGCTTCTCCTACGAGCCGATGGCCGTCTTGCAAGATGAAGCCGACAAGAAGAAAGACAAGAAAAGCAAGAAGAAAGAAACCGCCGAACCGGAGAAGAAGGAAGAGGAACTCAAGCCCGTCGAAGTCTTGCACGACATCTCTTTCCGTTGCGCGCCCGGCGAGGTGGTCGCGCTGCTCGGTTCCACGGGGTCGGGGAAGACCAGCATCATCAACCTGTTGCTGCGTTTCTACGACTACCAGGAGGGCAGCCTCACGCTCGATGGCGTCGAGTTGAAGGACTATCCGCGCAGCCTGTTGCGGCGCAATATCGGCATCGTGGAGCAGGAGCCGTTCCTCTTCTCGCGCAGCATCCGCGACAACATCGCCTACGGGGCGAACCGCGAGGTGACGCAGGAGGAGATCGAGCAGGCGGCGCAGGCGGCGGCGATCCACGACATCATCGTGACCTTCCCAGAAGGCTACAATACCATCGTCGGCGAGAAGGGCGTGACGCTCTCCGGCGGGCAACGCCAGCGTGTGGCGATTGCGCGTGCGCTGCTCAAGGATCCGCGCATCCTGGTGCTGGACGACGCGACGTCGTCGGTGGATACCGAGACCGAGGAGCAGATCCAGCAGGCGCTGGACGTGCTCATTCCGGGACGCACCACCTTCATCGTCGCGCACCGCATCCAGACGGTGATGAACGCTGACTTGATCGTCGTGCTCGACAAGGGCCGCATCGTCCAATCCGGCGCGCACGCCGATCTGGTTCAACAACCAGGACTGTACCGCGACATCTACGAAATCCAGTCGCGCATCGAAGAAGAAGTCGCCGAAGAAGTGGAGCGCGGAGTGACCGAACCGGTGTTCGCATTCGAGCCGGAAGGCATACTCGCATAAATCATGAATCATGAATCATGAATCATGAAACTTGGTTCTCCACTCTCGATTCGCCGATTCATAATTCTCTGATTCATGATTCTCTGATTCATGATTCTCTTATTCATGATTCTCTTATTCATGATTCTCTGATTCATGATTCTCTGATTCATGATTCTCTATTGAGGTAATAGAAATGGCACAATCTTACGGATTTGAAGAAGAAGAATTCACAACGAAGGTCAACGGGCGCGTGGTCATGCGGATCATGCGCCAGGTGATGCCGTACTGGCGCTGGATACTGGGGTTCATTGCGATGATCGCGCTCACGTCGGTCGCCGATTCGTACTTCACCTACCTGAGCAAGTTGCTCATTGATGAAGGCATCGTCGCTGGCGATACGGCGCGGCTCACGCAATTGCTCATCACGTATGGCGGTCTGTCCGTCTTCCAGGCGATCACGGTGTTCTCGTTCGTCTACCTGGCCGGCGTTCTGGGCGAGCGTGTGCAGTACGACATGCGCAAGCAACTGTTCAACCACTTGCAGGCGCTCTCGTTTTCGTACTTCGACAAGACGCCCGTCGGCTGGATCATGTCGCGCGTCACGTCGGACTCCGGGCGTATCGCTGATCTGGTGACCTGGGGGTTCCTGGACATCACCTGGGCCACGCTGAACATCATCACGTCGCTCACGTTTATGGCGATCATCAACTGGCGGCTCGCGCTCATCGTGGCGGTCATCATCCCGATGATGATCGCGGTCTCGTTCTACTTCCGCCAGCGCATCCTGGTGCAGTACCGCGACGTGCGCAAGCTCAACTCGATGATCACCGGCGCGTACAACGAGAGCATCGCCGGCGTGCGGGTGGTCAAGGCGCTGGTGCGCGAGAAGAAGAACCTGGAAGAGTTCAGCGAGACTTCGCGCTCGATGTATCACGCTGCTTATCGCGCTGCGTGGCTCTCGGCGCTGTTCCTGCCGGCCGTGCAGATCGTCGGCGCGTTCGGCATCGGGGCGGTGGTGTGGTATGGCGGTCTGCAAGCGCAGGCTGCGAATGTGGCGCGGATGGGCATCACCGTGGGCGGCATCCAGGCGTTCCTGTCATATCTGACGTTCATCATGTGGCCGATTCAGGACCTCGCGCGCGTCTACGCGGAGATGCAGCGGTCGGTGGCGTCGGCGGAACGGGTGTTCTCGCTCATTGATGCCAAACCCGACGTGGTGGATCGTGAAGGCGCGTTTGATCCCGGTTTCGTGCGCGGCGAAGTGGCGTTCGAGGACGTAACCTTCCGCTACGAAGAGGGCAAGGACGTGCTGGCCGACTTCAACCTGCACGTAGACCCCGGCGAGCATATCGCCATTGTCGGGCCGACGGGCAGCGGCAAGACCACCATCATCAACCTGCTCTGCCGCTTCTACGAGCCGACGGAGGGCATCGTCCGCATTGATGGGCGCGACTACACCACGTTGACGCAGCACGCGATCCAGTCGCGCATCGGTGTGGTGTTGCAGACGCCGCACCTGTTCTCCGGCACGATCCGCGATAACATCCGTTACGGCAAGCTGGATGCCACCGACGAAGAGGTGGAGCAGGCGGCGAAAGTGGCGCACGCGCACGACTTCATCGTGGGCATGGACAAGGGCTACAACGAGGATGTGGGCGAGGGCGGCAACCTGCTCTCCGTGGGACAGAAGCAACTCGTGAGCATCGCGCGGGCCGTGCTCGCCGATCCCGCGATCCTCATTCTCGACGAAGCGACCAGCTCGGTGGATACGCTGACCGAAGTGAGCGTCCAGCGGGGGATGGAGGCGCTGATGGCCGGTCGCACGAGCTTTGTCATCGCGCACCGCCTCTCAACGATCAAGCGCGCTGACCGCATCCTCGTCCTCAAGGCCGGGCGCATCGTCGAGGTGGGCACGCACAACGAACTCATCCGCGCGCGTGGTCACTACTACGACCTCTACACCCGCCAGTTCCGCCGGGAGCGCGAGCAGGTGTACGGCGTCGGTGAGTTCGCGACCGCCGCAACCGCATAAGCAACCTACAGACCCGGAAGGTTTCCCCGACCTTTCGGGTCTTTTCTTGACGATACAACGTTGTGGCATATCATACCGACTATCTGACTACCGACTATCTGACTAAGGAGCCGACTATGGACATTCGTATTGCGCGTATGGCGCGGTTGTTGGTGGAGTATTCGGTGAACGTACAGCCGGGGGATCGTGTGGGGATTCTATCGTCTCCGGCGGCGGCGGATCTGGTGCGCGAAGTGTACGCGCGCGTTCTGGAACGGGGTGGAAATCCCCTCGTTTATCTCAGCTTGCCGGGTCTGGATGAAATCTTCTTCCGCACGGCAAGCGACGCGCAGTTGGCGTTTGTTGATCCTGTCCACA
>DAOUAQ010000040.1:0-7275 GCA_034433375.1 Anaerolineae bacterium
AGGATCTACACCGCCATCCACACGGCCACCATCAGGTTGATGCACGCCGAGGCTTTTGTCATCGCCCTGCTGAACGAGGAACAAACAGGCACCGATGTGGTGTATCTCGTG
The DNA here is from genome assembly GCA_034433375.1 of Anaerolineae bacterium. Taxonomy (GTDB): domain Bacteria; phylum Chloroflexota; class Anaerolineae; order B4-G1; family SLSP01; genus DSWT01. Next base: position 112 of record DAOUAQ010000040.1, read on the forward strand.
GATCGCGGGCAACGTTATCCGTCAGAACAGATTCCTTTGGGACAAGGAATCAGCGGACACGTCATTGCGACGGGCGAACCTTTGCTTATCTCCGATCTCACACAAAGCGGTAGTTTCGCGCCCCGGCACTTCGGAACGTCTACGTCAGTCTGCTCTGTGCTGGCTGTGCCGCTGCGCCTGGGCGACAGGGTTTTGGGGATGCTCTCGGCGCAAAGCTACCGCCCGCGCGCGCACTCGCCCGCGCACCAGCATTTCCTGGAAACGTTGGCAGCCTACGCGAGTATCGCCATCGAAAACGCGCGCCTCTTCAAGGCCGCGCAAGATCGCAATGCGGAATTGGAGGCTGTGCGCCAGGCCAGCCTGCACGTCACTTCCAGCCTGGAATTGGATGATGTGCTTCAGACGATCCTCCAAAATGTGCTCAGACTGGTTCCCGCCGACGATACAGTTATCTTTCTCTACGATACAGAGCGATTGCAGTTCGGCGCGGCGCAGTGGCGCTCAAAAACCCAACCGCAACCTTTTCAAGAACCGCGTCAACGGGGCATCACCTACAGCGTCGCGAGCAGCGGCGAAAAACTCGTTGTGCCGAACATGGCGGAGCATCCCCTGTTCGCCGGCACCTCCTGGAGCGGCGCCATCACCAGTCTGCCCTTGAAGATTGGGCCACAGGTTGTCGGCGTGATGAACGTCGCCTTTCACCGACCGCACACCTTCAACCCAAACGAACTGGGGGCGCTTGAGCTGCTGGGCGACCAGGCCGCCATTGCCATCCGCAACGCGGAGCTTTTTGAGGCCGCCCAACGTCGCCTCCAAGAACTGACAGTAGTGCATGCTGTCGCCACGGCTGGCGCCGAGTCCACCGATGAAGATGAGCTGATCGAGCGCGCTACAGATTTGATCGGCGCGACGCTCTACCCAGACAACTTCGGCATCATACTGCTGAAGGATGACGTGCTGCACATCCACCGCTCTTACCGGGGGATTGAACAGGCGCGCCAATCGCGGGCGATCCGGGTGGGACAAGGCATCACCGGGCAGACGGCGCAAGACGGCCAACCACGGCGGATAGCCGATATCCGGCAGCGGCCAGACGCAATCATCTTATTGCCCGACATGCGCGCGGAACTCTGCGTGCCGCTCAAAATCGGTGAACGCATCATCGGCGTCATCAATGCCGAGAGTAGGCGCGAGAACGCTTACACCCCCAACGACGAGCGCCTGCTGCTGACCTTCGCGCACCAACTGACCACGGCTATCGAGAAATTACGCCTCTTTACGCAGGTGCAAGAACGCGCGACCGAGCTGGCTGCAGCGCTCGAACGGCTGCAAGAACTGGATCAACTCAAAAACGTCTTCATCCAAAACACGTCACACGAATTGCGCACACCGCTGGCGATTATCCGCGGCTATGTTGATCTGCTCCAGTCAGGCGACCTCGGCGCGCTGAATCCACCCCAGACGGAATCCATCAACATCATCGCCCGGCGCACGGTCATGTTATCCACGATGGTCGAGGATCTGACCGTCATTTTGGAGACAGAGGCGCAACGGCTGCAAAGAGTCCCCGTGGACCTTGTGCCGCTGATCAAAACTGCGTTGGAAGACTTCCGCATCGTGGCGGCGCAGGCAAGGTTGACGTTGAACGCAGACATCGTCGCCGAGACAGCTATCATCTTGGGCGACAGTCTCAAATTGCGGCGGGTGCTGGACAATCTCATCGGCAATGCGCTCAAATTCACCGAAGCCGGCGGCGCGATCACGGTGCGCCTATGGGCGGACGAGGCCAGTGTCTTTGTCGAAGTCGCCGACACCGGCATCGGCATCCCTGCCGACAAAACGGACCGCATCTTCGAGCGTTTTTATCAAGTGGACGGTAGCCTGAAGCGACGCTATGGCGGCACCGGATTGGGGTTGGCGCTGGTCAAAGAAATTGTCGAAGCGCACGGTGGTCAGGTGAGCGTACACAGTGTCTTAGGGCAAGGCAGCACGTTCCGCATCACAGTGCCAGGCATCCCCGCTGCAACTGATCTGCGAACAGGAGAAGTGCGATGAATCAACCCGACCATATCGAAAAAGAACTTCAATCGTTATTTGCTGCGCAGCGATTTCCAGAGCGTGCGTAAATCCGTTAGGTGTTAGATGACATAGCACAAAGATGCAAAATACCATTGTCACAGGATTTTATTCCGTTACACTACGATTATCTATTGTAGGCGATCATTTTGGCAGGAGTAAAAACTGTGACAAACGGCATCCGTTTCGTTGACTTGACGCTGCGCGACGGGCAACAAAGCCTCGCTGCGACGCGGATGACCACTGAGCAGGCGTTGCGCGTCCTACCGATGATCAACGACGCCGGCTACGCGGCTTTCGAGTTGTGGGGCGGCGCTACCCTGGATAGCAGCGTGCGTTTTCTAGAGGAAGACCCGTGGGAGCGTCTGGATCGCTTCTACGCCACCCTGGGAACGGCGCACAAGACGCGCGCCCTGCTGCGCGGGCAAAACCTGTTCGCCTACCAGCCTTTGCCCGATGACCTGGTGATTGCCGTCATCAAAGAGGCCATTCGCTCCGGCGTGGGCATCGTGCGCATCTTCGACGCCCTCAACGACTGGCGCAACCTGCAACTGGCGCTCCTGGCAACGAAGGCCTACGGCGGCAAAGCCGAAGCAGCGCTCTCGTATACGGTCAGTCCTGTTCACACGACGGATTACTTTGTCAAGCTGGCGCGCACTTTCGAAGAAGAAGGCGCCGATCAAATCGCCATCAAGGATATGGCCGGATTGTTGTATCCCACCCAGGCCTTCGACTTTTTCGACGAGCTAAAGCGGCATCTGCGCGTCCCTATCACTTTTCACAGCCACACCACCACAGGCGTCGCCACGCTCGACGCCGTCATCGCGATGTATGCCGGCATTGATGCCATTGACACCGCCATCACCCCCTTCGCCGGCGGGCCATCGCATCCGCCGATTGAGCTACTCATCGTTTTCGCCGAGGAAATGGGACTCGACCACGGTTTGGACAAAGACCTCATCCTCCGCATCCAGCGCACACTCTTCGAGATTTTTGAGGAACTGCGCCACACTATCCCGCTCTACGGGAAGTACTACCGGCCTGTCGCCTACGACGATGTCAACCGCGGCGTCGTCCAGCAGATCCTCGCGCGTGTTCAACGCGGCAGCGAGGCCGATATCAACGAAGCTCTGACCATGATGCGCGACTTGATGCGCGACCTGCACTACCCCGCCTACGACGACACCATCTTCAAGGCGCAAATCCCCGGCGGGATGCTCTCTAATTTACAAAATCAGCTTAAGCAGATGCAAAAACTCGACCTGCTGGACGCGATCACCCAGGAAATTCCGCGCGTGCGCGCTGATGTGGGGTACGTGCCGCTGGTCACACCCACGAGCCAGATTGTTGGCGCACAGGCCACGTTCAACGTGATGATGGGGCGCTATCAGATGGTATCCAACGAGTTCAAAATGCTGCTTAGAGGCGAATTTGGACATCTGCCCACGCCGCCCAACCCAGAAGTCGTCAAGCAGGTGCTTGGCTCAGGGGAAAACGTACTGCGTTACCGTCCGGCGTCGTATCTCTCGCCTGTATTGGAAGATAGCTACGACTTGCCGTACATCAAAACCCATCGCGACGTGCTGCTGCACCTGATGCTGAAGCAACCCGCCGACGAATTCCTCAAACGGAAATACGGCGTCCTCAACGGCAATTAACCTCAACCGCACTTCGCATTAAAACTAACGACTGAAGTCGTTACTACACCAACCGCGCGTAGTGGCGACTTCAGTCGCTCAACGCGGCGTGCCAAAGTCCGCGATGAAATAGTACCCGCGCCCGTTGCCAGAGACCACCCCCACCCCCACTTCCGTCAGCCACGTGCTGAGGATGGTGCGGCGGTGCGGATCGTTCGGCGGCACCTCGTCCATCCACATCGCCACGGCCATCTCCGGCGTGCCGTACCATGCCCAACACTCAGACCAGCGCACCGGATCGTAGCCCTGGCGGATGATGCGTTCTTTCATCGTCGAGCCGTCGGAGCCGGTGTGACCGCACCAACCACGCGCATAGCAATCGTCGGCGTGCAGTTGCGCCGCGCGCGCCAGCGTCGCGTTCCACGCCAGTGCGGCGAGACCGTAGGCGGCGCGTTGCTCGTTGATGAGGCGGAAAATGTCGGCAGGGAATCCGGCGACGGCGGCGGGCAAGGCCGGCGCCACAACAGGGGCGGCGACCGGGGACTCCGTCGGCGCGACAGGGGTATCTGCCTGAACTACCGGCGCGGCGGCAGCCACAACAGGTGGGGCGGTAGCGATCGGAACAGCCGTAGGAGCCGGGCGGTTTTCTGCAAAGACCAAATCCGCGGGTGCGGTCAGCGGTAGAATCAACGCTTGCCCGATGCTCAACAGGTCGGCATCCGCCAGACCGTTGACGTTTTGCAGCGTCGTCACATCGAAGCCATAATCGGCAGCGATGGCGCTCAGCACATCGCCCTCCTGGACTTCGTAGACGGCCCAGAACGGCGACGCACCCTCCCACCCCACCGCCGGCGGGATCTCCAAGACTTGTCCCGCCCGCAGCATAATCGAATTACCCAGGTCGTTTTGCAACTGAATCACGGCCATCGGCAGGCCGTATTTCAACGCCAGGCCTAACAAAGTATCGCCCGGCTCGACGGTGTAGTAGGTAAAAGGCAGCACGTCAACCGGCGCGCTGACCGGTGCTGCGTCAGAGACCGAGGCTGCTGCGGGGATAGCTTGCGGGTTCGTCAAGGCCAGCGCTGACTCACCCGCGCGGACACCCGGCGCAACCGGTGTAAACGTCGCCACCACCAGATAGGGCACGGAAAATGTCGGCGTTGACGTGGGTTGCAACGGCGCATCCACCGTGACTGGCGCGCACGCGGTCACAAGCAGCAAACCACACAACACGGCCCAAATCCATTTATGACTTGATGGCATGATGGACAACCTCCCCCGCAACTATAACCAATCTACAACGGACGTCAAGTGTTGATGTGAGCATTTTTCAATGGCAGGGCAAACGAGTTGCAACTTCAGACTTTCGAGTATAATAGCGCAATGGCTATCCAAAAACACGTTACGATCTACACCGACGGCAGCGCCATCGGCAATCCCGGCCCCGGCGGGTATGGCGCTGTTCTGCGTTTTGGGGAACACATCCGGGAGCTTTCAGGCGGGTTCCGGCGGACCACCAACAACCGTATGGAGATTCAGGCAGCGATTGAGGCGCTGCGCGCATTGAAGGAATCCTGCGAAGTGACGTTGCACACCGATTCGCGGTATCTGGCCGATGCAATCACACAAGGTTGGGTGAAGCGCTGGCAAGCCAAAGGGTGGATGCGTACCAAAGACGAAAAGGCGCTCAATGTTGATCTGTGGCTCGAACTGCTGCCGCTTCTTGAGAAACATAACGTGACTTTTGTGTGGGTACGCGGTCACGTGGGCAACCCCGACAATGAGCGCTGCGACATTCTCGCCAGGGAAGCCGCAGCACAGCCCGACCTTCCGCCGGATGAGGTCTACGAGGCAGAGCACAAGGTCAGATAGGCAACTCCACGATAAAACAAGCGCCGCCTTCCGCCGGCGATTCGGCCCAAATTCGTCCGTGGTGGCGCTCTACCACGATAGACCAACTGACCCACAGTCCCACACCAGCCCCCTGACCGACAGACCTGGTGGTAAAGAACGGCTCGAATAGGCGCTCGCGCACGTCCTCAGAAATGCCGGGGCCGTTATCCACGACCTCCAGATGCGCCCAAGCCTGACGATATGAGGTGCGGATCGTCACGCGCGGTTTATACGGCTCTGCTTCCGGCATCAATGCCAGCGCTTCCGCTTTGTGCGTCACCATCTGCACGGCATTGCGTACCAGATTCAGGATCACCTGCTGGATTTGCTGTCCGTCACATTCTACCGGTGGCAAGTCAGGCGCCAGCTCCCGCGCGATTTCAATAGCGTGAATCTCACTCTGGGTCTTGAGATAAAAATCCGCCGCGGCCAATTCTAACGTTTGATCAACCAGGCCGTTCAAATCGTTGCGGCTGATCTCAACGACGTTTTGCCGCGAAAAGCTCAACAGGTCGGTCACGATTTTTGCCGCACGTTCCCCCATCGTGCGGATACCATCCAGGTATTCCGACAAGTTACGCCGTTCTACGTAACAAGTCAGGCTCTCAGGAGAAATCCCACACGCGCGCAGGTTTTCGCGGACGGTGGGACGCTGCGCATCGAAAGCCAACCGGAGCATCTGTGCGCTCTGCATCATAGCCGAAAGAGGATTGTTGATTTCGTGAGCCACGCCCGCAGCTAAACCTCCCAGACTGGTCAGTTTGGCGGACTGCAACAGAAACTCCTCGAGATACACTTTCTGCGTGACATCATCAATGTAAAGCACGACGCCTTGTGTGTCATTGGCAACCAACGGAAAAGCCACAACGTCGTGATAGACAGACTCCCCTCGCACTACAAACTGCATCCGGCTCTGGCGAACGATACCTTTCTCCTGCACCACGCGCTCGAATATGCTACGATACTCCTGGAACTCTGGACAGACTTCCCAGAGCTTCTGCACGCACAAGGATGGCGTCATCTCGCCGAGAAGCGCTCTTGCCGATGGATTGCACGTCAAGACGACGCCGTGGGTATCCAGAGTCATCAAAGCCGCAGGCATGGAATCAGTGATATTGGCCATAAGGTTGCGCTCTTGACTCAGAACACTCTCTACCAGTTGGCGCTCGATGATTTCCTCGCGCAGCCGGACATTCGTCGTCTCCAACTCAGTGGAAGTGATGCGCGCTTGCCGCAAAGCATGGTGGAGCAGATATGTCGAGAACTGCTGCAGGAACGTAGCGCCAAAGAACAAACCGACAGCGGAGACAACGGACACCGCCAATAAGTCAAGAGATTGTTCGCTCCGATTCCAACCGATGGTCAGATATGCCAAAACACTCACAATCGTCATCAGCCATGCAGCCCGTGCATGTTGAAGTAGTCCCGTCAACAGGATAACGATCATATCAATGTCATTAAGTTAACGGGCCGACTTGTAGCACATTGAGAACCGCTTGCGGCGCTGGCCTTTGCGGCGGGGCGCCTTGCGCCCGGGGCGGAGCGGTTCGGTAGTGCG
>DAOUAQ010000041.1:0-10324 GCA_034433375.1 Anaerolineae bacterium
CAACTGGCCGTGGAACGCGGCATAGACCTCTACCTGCTGAATCGCGGCCTGACGAGCGAGCGCCCAATCCCGACCGGCGTGACCCTACTCACTGGCGACATCCGCGATCCGGCATCAGTGCAAACGGCACTCGGCAAGCGGGAATTCGACGTTGTTGTGGATTGGGTGGCCTACAACCCCGAACACGTTGAGACGGACCTTGCGCTGTTTTGCGGGCGCACCGGGCAATACATCTTCATCAGCACGGCGGCGGCCTACCACAAGCCGGTGTTGAGCCTGCCCATCACGGAATCCACACCGCTGCACAATCCCTACTGGCCGTATGCGCAGGCAAAGATCGCGTGCGAGGCCCGGCTGCTGCGCGCCTATCACGACGAAGGCTTCCCTGTCACCATCGTGCGCCCGTCGCACACCTACGATTGCACCAAGTTGCCACTGCGCGGTCGCTGGACGGTTGTAGATCGGATGCGCCGAGGGTTGCCGGTGGTCGTCCACGGCGACGGCACGTCGCTGTGGGTGCTCACGCATCACCGGGACTTCGCCAAAGGCTTCGTCGGCGTGCTTGGCCGGACGCAGGCCATCGGCGAGGCGTATCACATCACCTCCGACGAGGTTCTGACGTGGGATCAAATCTTCCGCATCGTGGCGCGCACGGCCGGCGCGCCCAACCCGGAACTGGTACATATCCCCTCAGAACTGTTCAACGCCTTCGATCCCGTGCTGGGCGAAGGCTTGCTCGGCGACAAGACGCACAGCGTCATCTTCGACAACAGCAAGATCAAGCGCCTTGTGCCCGATTTCGCCGCGACGATTCCCTTCGACTGGGGCGCAGAGGAGATCATCGCCTGGTTCGAGGCAGACCCGGCGCGGCAGGTGATTGACGCAACACACAACCGGCTGCTGGACACTATGATCGCGGCGTACCGAGCGGTATGGCCTGGCGATCCAGATTATGCCCTACAATCCATTCGCCGACGTCGTGAACTGATACCTATTTACGATAGTGCGCCTGACAGCACAGTTTTACTACGAGAAGACCGCAACAGATAAACCTCTAACGTGCAACCTGAAACTTTCAACCATTCTCAAAGGAGCGAACCATGACAGAACAAACCGGAATTGGAACGAACGTTGTCTGCCAAATTGGCCTGGTCGTCAAAGACATCGAAAAGTCGGCGGCGGCCTACTGCGATGTGCTCGGCCTGCCGAAACCCAACATCATCGTCACCGATGGCTACGAGAAGGCGCAAACCGTCTACCGGGGACAGCCAAGTGAGGCAACCGCCAAACTGGCGTTCTTCGACATGGGGCAGGTGCAACTCGAGCTAATCGAGCCGGATGGCAAGCCATCCACATGGCAAGAGGTGCTGGATGAGAAAGGTGAGGGCATCCACCACATCGCCTTCTTCGTCAAGGACAGCGACAAAGTGGTGGCTTACCTGGAAGGCAAAGGGGCGGAACTTGTCCAGCAGGGGCACTACACCGGCGGGATGTACTCTTACGTGGATACCACGCCGCAATTACACCTTGTGCTGGAACTGCTGGAGAACTTCGGCTAAATCAATCCAACCGCACCACGACGACAAATGGGCTGCCCTTTTACAAGGACAGCCCATTTGTTTCAAGCGACATCAGATTGAACCTGACTTACTTCGGCCTAGCCTTTCTTGGCCTTCCACTCAGCGTACTGCTTCTCGACCTCGGCCTTGATGGTGTCCAGACCGGCGGCCTTCAAGTCCGCAATGTACTTGGGCAGTTCAACCGCCGGGTCAACATAACCGGTCTGCAACGCCCGGTTCATGCCATCGGCGACAGCGTTCACCGCGGTCAACTCGGCAGCGATGGGTTCGGTGCGGAAACGGAAGCCCAGAGCAACATGGTTGATCGCATCGTTGGAGTATTCAACCAACAGCTTGTTCTTGTCAGGATCTTCCTTGTTGGTGACCAACTGAAGCATGATGTCACCCACGGTCCACGCGCCGGCATGCGCGCCGTACCAGGCGCTGTTGATGAGGTTCACGCGGCCATCGGCCTCCTTCTCCCAATGTACACCCTCAACACCGAACAACTGCATGTTGACTACCTTGGGATCGCTGTGCAGCAGGTTGATGTACTTCATGGCCTGCACCGGGTAGTCGGACATAGCGGGGATGGCAAGCATGGAGCCGCCGGCGTGGGTGGTGATGTTAACCTTGGGCTGGCCGTAGATTTCTTTCAGCCGCAGGTCAGCATTGCCGGAAGCGTTCATCATTTCCTGCGCCTTGATGTTGTTCCCTTTCAGCGGCATCGGGCAGATGAAGAATTTGCCCGCGTTAAAGTTTTGGCTGGTGTCAAAGGTACTCAGGCCAGAATCAGGGTGAATCCAGCCTTTGGTATACCATTCGCGCATAATGGTCAGGCGTTCTTTTGTCACATCCTGTTCCATAACGCTGAGGATGGTCTCGTCCCACACGCCGTTAGCATCGGGAGATAACTTCATGTTGATCAGTTGCCCACTGACCCCGCTGGCGACGTCCTGGGGATAGAGTGAAAAGCCATCTCGGCCATCCGTCAGGTAAGGATAATCATCCGGGTGAGCTGCTTTGGCTTTTTCCAGCCACGGCTCCATGTCCCGGTACTTCTTGATCTTGGCTGCGTCTGCCTCGGTAAAACCGATTTCCTCAGCCCACGCGACGTTGTAGAGGAACCCTTCAGGAACGGTCAGTTCCTTATTGGTGGGGACCGCGTAGTTGACGCCGTCAATCTGCGTACCGGTGATAAACGCGGGGTTCAAGCTGCTCAGGATGCCCTGACCATATTGTTCGAGCAAGTTGCCGTCTGGCCCGTTATCGTCGTTCAACGGGGTGAACAGACCCTCGCTTGCCAACTGCATATAGAACCACCAGTCAGCGGTGAAGAAGACATCCATCTTTTCACCGGCCTGGATACCGGTCACCGCCTTAGACGCCCAATCTCCCCACCCAACGATGTGGAAGATCACCTTGGCGCCAATGAGAGGCTCGATATATTCGTTGATCGCGGCTTCAACCAGCGGGCGCTGATCGGTATCTCCGCCACCGACGATGTAGTAGTCGAGAACTACGGTTTCAGCCGGCTTGGCAGGGACTGCGGTGGCTTTGGGCACAGCCGTGGCGGCAGGAGCCTCAGGGGCTTTTGTAGCCACTGTTGTGGGCGCGGCTGTAGGTTTGGTGCAAGCGACGAGAACGCCGCCGACTGTAGCCATGCCGGCGATTCTCAAAAACTCACGACGGGACAGTTTCTTAGACATAGTTTCTCTCCTTCTTTTACTAGCTGTTTAATTGTACCGAATATGGTTGACTTATCTTCAAAAACAAGGCCTTGTCTCACCTTTACTGCCCGTCACTTACCTTACATATCCAGGAGCTTCGGGCATTTTATGGCACCTCCTTTCTTACTTCTATCACGAATGTTTATATGCACGCAAAAATGCGCCTGCAGATGAAAGTGGAAATCTTACCCCTTCAGAGCGCCAATAGTCAAACCTCGGATAAAATAGCGTTGAAAGAAAGGATAGGCAAAAACAATGGGACCTACGGTAACCACCGCCATAGCCATACGGAAAGTCTGCGAGGGGAGTTCGGAAATGTTGACCAGACCCGCCATCTTGTCCGCATTTTCAAGTAGGAACCGGATATTGTTCAACGTTGTGTAGATGGTGAACTGAAGACTGTAGTATTTCGCCTCATCTACCAGCAGCAAACAGTTGAAGAAGTTGTTCCATACACCGATCGCGCTAAATAGCGCCACGGTCGCCAAACCGGGAATCGCCAGTGGCATAACAATCTGGAAGAGCGTGCGCCATTCGTTAGCGCCATCAATACGAGCCGATTCGATGATCTCGTTGGGTACGTTCGATTTGTAGAAGGTGCGCATCACGATCACCCAGAATGGGCTGAACGCCGAGGGGAGGAACAAAGCCCACAGACTGTTCTGAATCTGCAGAATCTGCCGGGTCACCATATAGTAAGCCACAAGTCCGCCTCCAAACAGCATAGTAAAGAAGGCGAAGAAGGTAAAGAAACCCTTGAACTTAAAGTTATCCCTCGAAAGCGGGTAAGCGTACAACCCCACCATAAAGACAGAGAGGATCGTCCCAGCTACAGTGGATATGATCGTGTTTTTGTAAGCGGTGATGACAATCGAACCCTGGCTGAAAAGAAACGTGTAGGCCATAGTCGAAAATTCTCTCGGCCATAGCCGATAGCCGTTGGCGACAAGCGAGGCTTCCGACGTGAGCGAAGCAATGACAATCACATAGATGGGAATCAACGTTAAAATACAAAAGATTCCCAAAAACACAGTCAGCACTGCATTGGTCGCCGGCGAAAGGGCCAGCATATCTCGCTGCTTCTTCTTCAGTGAGAAGGGTTTGTTCAGAAATTGTGGGTCAGATTTGATCGGTATATCCATGTTGGGGTAATCCTTTAGAACAACGCCATTTCCGGCCTGGTCTTGCGCACGATGGCATTGGTGATCAGAATGAGAATGAAGCCCACAATGGATTGCAGGAACGCGGCAGCGGCAGGATAGCCAAGCGGCAGGTTGCTCCGCAACATGCCGTACACAAAGACATCCAGCGTTTGCGTGACATCCCTGACGAGCGCAGCGCCATTCGGGAGCGTGTAGAACATATCAAAGTCAGAGCCAAAGATACGACCCACGGCCAGAATTTGCAGCAACACGATGACCGGAATCAGATGCGGTAAGGTGATATTGGTGAATTGCTTCCATTTTCCGGCGCCGTCAATGGCGGCGGCCTCATAAAGCTCACGATCAATGCCGGTGATAGTAGCCAGGTAGATGATGGACCCATTGCCTGTATATTTCCATATATTGGCTATCAGGAAAATAAACGGCCAGGCCAGCTTTTCTTTATAGACTTCGATCGGAGCCAGTCCCATAGGCGTAATAATGCTGTTGATAATCCCCTGGGAACTGCCCAATGCGTAAACAACATAGGCAACCACAATCCACGAGATAAAAAACGGGAGGAAGAAAATGGAGTGGTAGAGCTTCGCCAGAAAGCGGTTTGTCAGCTCGAAAATCATAACCGCTAAAGCCACAGAAAGCACCAGCCCTACGACCATAAAGAGCAGGTTATACAGAACCGTGTTACGAATATACGTCAGCGTGGCATCCCTGTTCGTGGGAAGGGTTAGGTATCTAAAGTTATCCAGTCCAACCCAGGGGCTTTTGATGAGACTATAGATAAACTTATTTTGAATGAACGCATCTGCGGGCGGTCTCACCAGCTTATAAGTTTTGAACGCCATGACGATACCGGGCATGGGAAGATACGAAAACAAAAACAGCCATATTGCGCCCGGCAAAACCATGGCCAGATAAGAAAGGTTGGTATAAACCTTATCTCTGTTCCATCTCGATTTCTTCTTCGGAAGTGTCCTGGCAGAGGATGTAGCTTCTATGGTAAGCCTCCTTGTATGCAATGCAACACTATACTTCCTTCAGTGTGACGGAATTTGCCATGCCGCAGTTTTCAGGCAGGTAGTTGAAGTTTCATTGAACAATTCAATTGTAAACTGAAAATCGCACTTGTCAATAGGGAACTTTCAAACCGCACCTGACAGGTCGTCAAAACCTGTCAGGTGTTAATGCTATAGCTCAATGACCACAATGCTATGGATGTGCAGCGACGGCAGTGTCATGGTAAGGATGCCATCCGCCCAGCAGTGCGCGATCTCGCCGCCAGAGGGGATAAGAGAAACAGACGCCGGCGCAGTCTCCAAACGCACACGCACGGTCAGTGGGCCGATGGTGGGGATGAAGTCAATGATGGTATACGCTGATCCCACTTGCATTCCAACAGTGTTGAGAAGATGAATCAGCAACTTGCCATCCTTTTTGCGGATCGCCACATCAATGCACGGCGGACCATCCACCTCAACCAACGGCTGTGGGAAAAGCGTCTGCATCACACCGCGCAGGAACTCGCGCAGGTGCGGGGTGTGATATTCGCGGTAGACGCTGCCAAACGGCCCGTAGATCGCGGCGATGCGGCCAGACGGCATCCGGTACCACTCGAAGCGGTCCTGATCTGGGCGCAGCGGCTGTTTGAGCGTGTTGAGGGTAGCGGCAGGTTCGCCGTTTTTGCGCGAATCGTGAGCAGGATAGCGGTAAGCGAGAATACTGCCGGTCTTCAGTTTCACGGGCTGCCAGAGACCCTGAAGCATCCCAGGGATGACGCAAGAAGCAGGATGCAGGGCGGAGGATGCAGGATGCAGGATGCAGGGTACAGGAGTCCCGTCCTCTTGCATCTTGTCTCCTGCCCCTTGCATCTTGCCTCCTGCCTCTTGCACCTTGCCTCCTGCCCCTTGCATCTTGCCTCCTGCCTCTTGCGTCTTGCCCCTTGCATCCTGCATCGTGCTGAAGATGAAATCGTTGCGTTCGACAGGGTCACCGTCGAGGTCAACGTCCAATTCGGCGGCGAAGAGACGGGCGGTTTGCGCGCCGATGACAAGGAGGCTGCCGCCATTCTTCACGTACTCCACCAGCGCGGCGCGGAAGGCCAGATCAAGCGCAGTCACTTCAGGCAGAACGACAACGGGATAGTCGGCGAGTTTGCCCGCAATCTGATGCTCGGCCAACACATCCACGGAGTAGCCGCACTCCAGAAGCGCGTGGAGCGTCCCCTGAAGCGCGTTGTGCTCGCCGGCCCACGCGCGGAGCACCCCGTTCGTCTTGGCGTAAAAGTCGGTCGCCGACAACAGCAACGCCACCTGCGGCACGCTCTCCGTCTTGTGGGAGACGGTTTGCCGGGCGCGGCAGAAGTCGCTCACCTGCCCCAGCGTCTCCATAAGATTGGCATCGAACCAGCCGGCGCGCGTGGGTTGATAGTACACCTGGAAGCCCCCACCCTGCGCCAGCACGACCGCGGCCTCTTGCTGCAACTGCACGGCCGGCTTGTAGCTGCGATGAGTGTGCTTGCCGTCGCCCCACCACGAGAAGCCCCAGGCCATCAGATCCCACGGCATCCCCGTGCTGGCGATATAGCGTGCCTCGAAGCGCGCCGTGTTAACCGAATCCTGCGCGCTGTAGTCGCCGGAGATAAAGTCGAGCGGCGCTTTCACCGGACGCGGGGTGAAGGCGGTGTACATCCAGTTGCTCGTGATTTCAAGCGCAGGGTTGAAGGCGTGCAACGCATCGAGGTAGTGCGTGAGGTAGCGTTCAAACTGCTCCCGCTGAAATTCCAGCCACTCCCGCCAACGCGGCTCCTCCGGTGAGCGTGGCGCATCATCCAGACCGGTTGCCTCTTTCCAGGCAGCCAGCGCCGCCGGGCTATAGTCAGGCTGCGTCGCCCAACACTCGCCGTCAATCCACGCACCGTCAAGGTTATACGTCCCGAAAACCTCTTTAAGTTGCGGGATGAGCAATTCATCTACGTAGGGGCCGAAGGTGCTGGTGATCCCCTGTGGATCGGGCGTCCCTTCCGGCGTCACCCGCGCCCATTCCGGGTGATGCTCCACAGCGACGCGATCCCATACACCGGAATAATGGATAAAGAGCTTAACGTCGTGCGCCAACGTGACTTTACGCCAGAGCGCCAGCGCATCCTGCACAATCCCCGGCGAAGGCCAACCGATTTGGGTGGGATAGCTGGTGTACCCGGCGTGCCCCTTGCAGTCCTGCTGCACATAGTCAGGTTTCACCCGTTCCAGCAGCCGGGCGATCATGATCTCGGTGATGTCCGCGCCAAGCTCCGTATCATGCTCGCTCGCGTGCAGGTCAAAGTGAATGCCAAAGAATGCGTCTTTACGAGCAATCATCGTGTCCTCCCAACACATTTGAAATGACAGATAGGTTTATGGAATGATGGCTACATCAACGGGATGCACGGGAAGGGCTTTTTTTAGCGCGTCGGGGGTGATCTCGACCAGAAAGCCGCGTTTGCCGCCGTTGATGTAGAAGCGGGGCAAGTCCAGAATCGTCGTTTGAACGTAAACCGGCAGCGGTTGGCGCGTACCGAAGGGACTGATCCCGCCAACCTGATAGCCGGTCACACGCTCGACCTTGGCGGCATCGCAGGGCGTGATGGTTTTGACGCCCAATGCCCGCGCCAGGTTCTTGGTTGAGACTTCCCGGTCGCCGTGCATCAAGACCAGGCACGGCTTGCCGTCATCTCTTTCCATCACGAGCGTTTTGATGACAGCGTGTTCGTCCACGTTCAAACAGTCGGCCGCGTGGCCTGTGCCGCCGTGTTCTTCATAAGGATACAAATGGGGTATAAAGGTAACTTTCTTGTCCTGCAAATGCCGCACCCCGCGGGTCATCGGATAATCAACTTTGGTCATAAATCTCCCCCAAGTCTTCAGCCGTCAGTTTTCAGCCAGTCAGTATCTCAAGCATACTCCGAGCCATATCGCTGTCAAATATAAGCGAAATCCTGCACGCCTGTCTGACCTGCATTAGCTTTGTTTGGCATCAACAAAAACAGGTCATCGGTAAACCGATGACCTGTCAGTTTTTAACAACGCGCAGGGTTATTGCGTCGCCGACAAGTCTATCGCTTCCGTAGCGAGTTGCGCAAACTCCTGCACGTCCTCATCGCGCGGCAGATACTCCGCGATGCGCTGTGCGTCGCGCGCCACGTCCTCCAATGTTATCCCGGCATCTTTGACCCAGTAGCTCTGCCGCAGAATCTCAGCGTACTGCGCGACCACGGCGGTCATCTGGAAGTGGGGATCGCTCGCGGCAAACTCCTCGCTAAAGTCGGCGCGGGCGGCGCGGCGCTTGATTTCGGTGATTTCGCCGGTGTTGGGGTCTTCCCAGCGCATGTAGACGGTGAGCGCGGGCGCCTCTGGATCGGCGTCGGCCTTGAACTTCACCTCGTACAGGGCGGTGACGCTATGCCCCGGCCCAAGCTCACCCGCATCCACTTCATCGTTGCGGAAGTCGTCATCGGCGACGGCGCGGTTCTCATACCCGATGAGACGGTAGCGGCTCACCACCTCGGGGTTGAATTCCACCTGCACTTTGGCGTCACGGGCGATCACCTGCAAGGACGAAGGAAGCCGGTGGACGAAGAGGCGTCCGGCCTCCTTGATGTCATCCACGTAGGCATAGAACCCGTCGCCGTCATCGGCTAACTGTTCCATCAATGTGTCATTGAAATTGCCCATTCCAAACCCCACCGTCGTCAGGTAGATGTTCTTCCCGGCGTATTCGCGGATCTCCTTGAGGATAGAGTCCGGCCCGGTGCGACCCACGTTGGCGACGCCGTCGGAACAGAGGATCACCCGGTTGACCGCCTCGGGATTGAAGTGCTTACGCGCCAGACGATAACCTTCCTCTAGTCCCTCTTCGGCATTCGTTGAGCCTTCTGCGTTCAGACGCTGAATGGCACGGAGGATGGTACTGGCGTTTTCCACTGGCGTGTGCTCTAGCACCACGTGCGCGTTGCTCCCGTAGACGACGATGCCGATCTCATCGGTGGGACGCAGTTGCTCGACCAGCAATTCCAGCGCATCCTTGACCAATCCCAGACGATTCTCCATGTCCATTGAGCCGGACACGTCGATGACGAAGGTCAGCACCACGTCGGGCCGTTCACTCGCCGGGACTTCGTAGCCCTTGAGGCCGATGCGAACCAGATGGTAGTTCTCCACGTAGGGTGAGGGCGCGCCGTCAATCGTGATGCCAAACGCGCTCGTGGTGGGCGCTGCGTAGCCCTGCTCGAAAAAGTTGATGTATTCCTCAACGCGCACCGAATCTTTGTCGGGCAGGTAGCCGTCGCGGATGACGCGCCGCATCACGGTGTACGAGGCTGTATCCACGTCCACAGCGAAGGTGGAGAGGTTGTCGTCCTCGGCGTCGATGCGGGGATTGACGCCGTAATTCTCGAAGAAGACGTCGCCGTAGGGCTGGTCGTTCGGCTCGTCCGTGCCGCCCGTGGAAGCGCCGGGGATGACGACTTCCACGACTTTCTCAACTTCGACCGTTCTTTCCACGACATACTCGCGTGGCGCAGCGGTAGGCTGTGGCAGCCTGTAGGCCTCGCGGGTGGCAGCCGGCGCCGGGGTAGCATGAGAGGCCATCCCGCAACCCGACAAGAGCATGGTACCCAAAACTAACAAAGCGATTGCGAAACGAAACGTGCGGTTCATTGTTCTCCTCCTGTTGATCAAACTAATGGAATCTGTTTATTTTGTCGCTCTATGGGTTACATGCACCCCAGGAGGAGAAAGTTCACAGAATTTCCGCAGGTTCTTCGATTTATCGAGTCAATTGCACCTCAAACAGACAGGCCTCGCCGCCGCGCAGGAGCGATGCCCGCAACGTCACCGTC